>CAJOMF010000082.1 GCA_905235605.1 uncultured bacterium | reverse complement strand
AAAGTAATGAAAGTCGAGAATCATCCGAATTCCGATCACCTTCACCTGGCTACCGTTTTTGACGGAACGAAAGAACAGACCGTCGTATGCGGCGCACCCAATATCGCTGAAGGTCAGACTGTCGCGTTTGCTCCGCTCGGAACAGTTCTTCCCGGCAATTTCGAGATCAAACCGGCAAAGATCCGCGGAGTCGAGAGCTGCGGCATGATCTGCGCTGAAGACGAACTCGGCCTCGGAACAGACCATTCGGGCATCATGGTGCTCGATCCTGCAACAGAGATCGGCGTTCCGCTCAAAAAAGTGTTCAACAGACAGGATTTCGTGATCGAGATCGAAAACAAGACGATAAACCACAGACCTGACCTCTGGGGTCACTACGGAATAGCGCGTGAGATCAGGGCGATCTTCGAACTTCCGTGGAAACGCGAACTCAAATACACGGGGATCAAGGCTGACAGAGTTGACGAAAAATTCGAGATCGAGATCAAAACTTCGCGTTGCCTGCACTATCTCGGCCTCAAAGTCAGCAACCTCAAGACCGCTCCTTCGCCTGAATGGATGAGAGCGAGACTTGAAAATGTCGGACTCCGCCCGATAAACAACATCGTCGATATCGCAAACTACGTAATGTATGAAGTCGGTCATCCGCTCCACACCTTCGACAGACGCGATATCGCAGGAAACAAGATCGTGATCCGCGATGCATTCGAAGGCGAGAACTTCACGACTCTGGACAATGTTCCGAGAGTTCTCAAATCGACAGACGCAGTCATCGCAGACGAAACGAGAAGCCTTGCAATCGCAGGCGTCATGGGCGGTCTCAACAGCGAGATCAAGGACGATACGACCGAAATCTTCATCGAATCGGCACTTTTCTCTCCTGCCAGCGTCCGCAGAACGGCAAACAGGCTCGACCTCAGGACTGATGCGGTCAACAGATACGAAAAATCGCTCTGGGTCGAAAACTGCTACCTTGCGATGGAGCGCATCGTCACCCTCATCAAAGAGATAATCCCCGGCGCAACAGTCACTTCGGAACTTGCTGTTGCCGATAATAGCGAAGGTTACGGTTTCAAAGGAAACATCGTCATCACGACTGACAGGATCCGCTCGCTCCTCGGCATTCCGAAAGAAGATCTCAGCGACGAAAAGATCGTTTCGATGCTCACCTATCTCGATTTCGGTGTCAAAAACGAGGACGGAAAACTCACGATCGAAGTTCCGGCACACAGAAGAAGCAAAGATGTTTCGATCGCTGAAGACATAGTCGAAGAAGTCGGCAGACTTTACGGATTCAACAACATCAAACCGCAGAGCCCCTACTTTGAAGTCGAGCGCCCTGCACGCAACAAAGATATGGAAAAGACTGAGATTTTGAAGAACCTTCTCGCAAAAGGATTCGGCGCGAACGAAGTCATGAACTACTCTTTCTACGGCGAAAGCGACCTCGAGCTCGTTCCGTTCCCGAAAGAAAAGATCGTCGAGACAGTCGATGAAAGGGATACGCCTTACCTCAGATACTCGCTTTTCCAGGGCCTAGTAAAGAATGTTCACGAAAATCTCAAGAATTTCAAGCAGTTCACACTTTTTGAATTCGGCCGCATCTTCACCGTCGACGACGAGAGGAAAAGGATCGGCATAATTGCTGTCGGAACGCCGGATCTCTTTGAATTTACTAAGAGAATCATGGTTTCCATAGCGAAGGAACTCAGCACTCCGCCGCTCCGTTTCGAAAGGATATCGGGCAACGCGCTCTGCGGAACGGAATTCCTTCATCCGAACAAGTCGGCAGTCGTTCTCGCAGGAAAGGATCCGATCGCTGTTTTCGGTGAAGTCCACCCCGGGATCCTCAAAAAATGCGACATCAACGTTCCTGTTTCATACATCGAGATCGAACAGACGATGCTTTACGAGCTTCCGGAAAGGAACACGAAGTTCACGCAGCTCCTCAAGTTCCCCTCGACGAGTTTCGATGTTTCGGCTATCGTTCCAGAAAGGACTGAAAGCGCACAGCTGCTCAACATCGTCAAGAAAGCGGTCGATCCGAAAATTTTCATCGAAACGAAGCTTGTTGACAAATTCACGGGATTCCCGATCCTTCCGGGATACGCAAGCATAACGATGAGAGTCGTCCTCAACGCGAAAGAGCGCACTCTCACGATCGACGAAATGAAGGAAACGCAGCAGAAAGTCTTCACCGCTCTGCGCAACGCGGGCTGGAAAATCAGCGGTGACTAACCGACTAAAATCATTAGAACAAATCGGAGTTTTTCATGAAAACACGCATCATCACGGCTGCGATTGGAATTGCAGCGACGGTCGGTATCATCTATTTTCTGCCGGCATACATTTTCAACTATCTCATAATAATCCTCGCATTCTTCGCTTTTGCGGAATACCTTTCGATGTTCGAAGAGAGAAATCATCCGCTTTTCATAATCGCGGCGATACTCATGCTCAGCATGGCGAATTCTATCATGCGGATGGATGCGATTTTCCTTGCGGCGGCAGATCCGGCAACTGCAAATATCGCTGAAATGGCGAAATCGGGCGAAACTTTCCGGCAGCTTTACATGCCTCTCAAGCAGTTTCTCACCGTGCTTTTTGCCGGTACAGCCCTTATACCGATGATCGCTCTCACCGGCAAAGACGAAATTGCAGTGAAATTCAGAAGAATGAATGTCTACTTCTTCGGATTTTTCTATTTCGGCATAATTTTCGGCCTTTTCCCGCTGATCAAAAACTATCCGGGAGCAAATTCGCACTGGTTCCTTTTCATGCTCGTGATCCCGTGGGTCTGCGACAGCGCGGCTTACTTCGGCGGCAAAGCGCTCGGCAAGCACAAGTTCGCTCCGGCTATAAGTCCCAAAAAGACATGGGAAGGAGCGGTTTTCGGCATGATCTTTTCGGTCGTGGCCGGAATTGTTTTCGCTCTTACGCTTCTTGACAAGGAAAAAGTGTGGTTCGTAATGCTTGTTGCATTCCTTGACGGCATTTTCGCTCAGTTCGGCGACCTTGTCGAATCGCTCATAAAACGCGGCGCCGGCGTCAAAGATTCAAGCAACCTTATCCCCGGTCACGGCGGGATATTCGACCGCACCGATTCCCTTCTTGTCTCGGCAGTTATAGTTTTCGTCTCACTTCTTGTAAAAAGCTATGTCGGATAAGATCGTAATTTTCGGCATTACAGGCTCGATCGGAACGAATACCGAACGCCTTGTCCGCGCCTTTCCCGAAAAATTTGAAATAACCGGCTGCTCGGCAGGGAAAAATATCGCGCTTTTAAACGAGATCGTTTCGCGCCACAGATCGCTCAAAGCCGTAGCGGTCATGGATGAAGAAGATAAAAATTCCGTCGTTTTCGATGGAAAAATATATTCCGGCGAAAACGGCATAACGGCTCTTTTAGACTTGAATCCTGACAAAATAGTGATGGCTCTTCCCGGAAAATCGGGCTGGAAAATCACTGTAGAGGCGATAAAACGCGGGATACCGGTATGCCTTGCAAACAAAGAATCTCTAGTTATTTCAGGATATTATTTAGGTTCAGGCGTCACAGCCAATAGATCAAAAATAATCCCGATCGATAGCGAACACGCCGCTTTGATGCAGCTTTTGGAACACAGCAGAAAAAGCGACATCGCGAAAGTTTACATCACAGCTTCGGGCGGAGCTCTGCGCGACATGAGCGCAACTGAAATGGAAAACGCGGATGCGGCGGCGGCACTCAAACACCCAGTCTGGAGCATGGGGCAGAAAGTGACAATAGACAGCGCGACAATGCTCAACAAAGGCTTAGAGCTTTTCGAAGCGTTCTGGCTTTTCGACCTTGACCCCGAAAAACTCGATGTTCTTGTCCATCCGGAAGTCAACGTCCACGCGGCACTTCTTTTCAAAGACGGCTCGAGCCTTTCGCAGAACGCTGTAGGGAACATGCTCGTTCCCATCGCGGCGGCACTCGCATATCCCGGAATGCTTCCCGTAACAGAAAAATTTCCCGAAATGAACTTCTCATACTACGATAAAACGATGACTTTTCACAAACCCGATCTCGTGAAGTATCCGCTTCTCAAGACAGCGTTCGAACTCCTCAAAAACCGCGATTATTCGGGCATGACGGCTTATGCGATATCGGACGAAACAGCTGTATCGAAATTCCTCAAAGGCGAGACAAAAGTCAGAGGAATACACACCATCGTGCAGGCTTCCACTGAAAAATTCAGCGGCAGAAAAGCCCCGGAATCAGTCGAAGAAATATCTGATTTCATTAAAGAAATCGAAGAATTTGCAGCAAAAGCGCTGTAAGATGATTCAGTTGTTCTGAGTTTTTGCAGAATAACAGTAAAAATGAATTTTAGTTACAGTCTGCCGAGTCGTCGAAATGGTCTGAAGGGAAGAAGTCGCTGCACATTTTGTCGCATGTCCCGTTGTTTTTCCATGAACATACATCGGACGATCCGCAGGTGCAGCTTGAAGGTGTTTTGTTCGAGCACAATTCCGCTACTTTTGCAGCATCTGAGCAGTCATAAGTGCAGATACAGCCGTTTCTTTCGACTGATCCGCTGTCTGTGTAGGTCGTTTCGCATGTTCCGGCGGTACCGCCTTCCGAAATGCAGTATGAATCGCAGTTTGAGCTGTAAAGTATTCCGAGCGATTCATTGCAAAAACAGATATCGGCTTTGTCGGGCAGGCACATTCTGTACGAAGAAGTGCATATTCCTTTGCACTGGTCTATGTCGGCCGCTTCTTTTATGTAGACAATAGAGAATGTTCCGTAAGCATTTGCATCGGTTGAATCGATTACAAGGTAGTAAAGTCCGGCTGTCGTTGCGTCTGTTTCAAAGTTGATGATTCCGCCGCCGTACAGGCATGTATCGGGATCATCAGCCTTTACGACATAGATTGCTGCGGCAAAAGACGAAGTTATTTCAGCGTGGAAATAATCTCCGTCTGCCATATTCATCGAATAAACGACATCTTTGCCGGCAAGCTGAACATTCTGACAGATTCCCTGTGCCGGTGCAAAATCGTCTTCAGCGGAAATGGTCTGTCCCTGCAGACTGCCGCGTCCTTCGAGAGCCATCACACCTTCGATCTTGTCGTTTGCGGGTACTGCCGGAGTGTCACTGATGTCAATCTGGATCGTAAAGTCGTATTCAAGCGGAGCGACTACGGTATCGACAACGACAATATAATCACCGTCAGCGCCTGAATTGTTGGCAAAAACAATTTCTTCAGGATTTCCGAAACCTCCGAAAGAGTTTCCTGCGAGGCAGGTGTCGGCAATTTCGCCGCAGTCCGAAAGCACCGATATTGTCGGATAGAACGCACCAGATCCCGGAGTTACCCTGAATGTCATGACCTTTCCTGCAGGAATATGAACTTTGTAGAAAAGGTCGGGACCGTAACCGTAGTAACCGGAACAACTCTTCGTATCAAGAGAATCCGTTGCAAGTTTGAAACTTTCATCATAAACAATTCCGGGTTCAAGCTCCTTTGCTCCGCTGCAGACATTGTGTGCCGCAGGAGTAAATGCGTCGAATTCAAGAATATACGGCATACTGTAGAGAGCTTTAGCGGTATCCGGATTCTGTCTTACCATTGCATAATAATAACCGTCAGCCGGGACCTTGTAGTTCATTATTTCTGAATGGTAGTAACCAGAAGTAAAGTAGCAGTAGTCCATATAGTCGTTTTCCGCGACTTTCGTACCGTCGGCATCGAACAGTGCAACAAATGTGTCGGCACGCGTTTCGCCGCAGTAGGAATGTGTCCGCACTTTGAGATACTGCCCTGTTTTCGCCTTGATTTTGAAGTAGTCGAAATCCTCAACGTTATTTTTGTGACCGAAACCGGCAAAAACAAAACCTGTCGGAACCTCCTGCGCAGCAGCAAGCGTGTCGTTCGGCTCTGATTCGAGAGTTCCGAGAGATTCTTTCGGAACGCAGTTTCCGTTTCTGCACTCTTTGAATCCGCATCCGCAGTCGGCATCAGTCGAACATGTTCCGCTCTGGCAGTAGTTGGCACCGCAATTCCCGCTCAGGCACTCTTTGTCGGCTGCACAGATCCAGTCGTCGAGCAGAGTCGGGACAGCACAGTTGCTCTCGCTGTTGCAGTAAGCCTTGCCGGACGAACACGACCCTGAAAGCGGATAGCAGTAACTGCCGTTGCAGCGCGTTCCTTCCGGGCAGAGAGTGTAGTTGTCAGTGCAGTCTTCGACACAGAATTTTCTACCGTCGTAATCAGTGAGGCACATTCCGTAGTCGTAGAATACCTTCTTGCAGTCAGTATCGGTTTCGCATGTCTTGCATGTTTTCTGCGTTCCGGTCGGAGTGACTGCATCGTAACCGTCGCAGTTGGAGTCCGTCGAACATGAACTTGTACACATTCCGTGTTCGCAGTCCGTGTATTTTTCACAGTCGTCGTCGAAACGGCATGAAGCGTAGATATCGCTTCTGTAGGGATATGCTTTCCGGCATATTCCGTTGTAGCAGCCGCCTATGTCGAAGCAGTCCGCATCGCTTTCGCACGATTTAGTGCAGTAGTACTGCTGGATCGTGTAGTCAGTGTAGCAGTTTTCGCACGACCAGACATACGGGCAGTATTCGCCGGGTTTGAAACTCTGCTGCTCTTTAGAAATACAGACACCGAACTTTTCGGGTTCGCCACCCTCTTCGGATTCCTGCTGACCGTAAATGTAGCAGGTCTTGTCTATTGCGCACTCGCTGTCCTTCGTGCATGATTTACTGCAGAAAAGCCCCTGGAAACAGGAATATCCGTCTGCACACTGCCAGTCTGAATAGCAGTCTTCACCGAATTCCAGACGTTTCAGCATCTTGTCCTGAGCGCAGATATATTCGGCGTAGGTGCTCCCCATATCGCTTACTTTCTTGACAGGAAGGCACTGGCTGCCGTCGGCGCATGTTTTAACCGTCGATGTTTCGCCCGTTTCAGGGTCTGTAACTTCAGAATCGGCGCAGTGAGAACCGCATATCTTGTCGCCTTCGAACTCTATACATTCACCGCTTGCGCACTGGTTGTCATAGTTGCAGAAAGAACCGTCAGGCATATTGAAACGAGTCGAATCAATGCAGGTTTCACTCCCCGAGGCATAGACATTTTCCATACATTCGTAAGTTCCGGTACATTTGGTGCTGCCCAAAATACCGCTGCATGAAACTGTGCAGTAACCGTCGTAGCAGCCGCCGCTAGAGCAGTCCATTCCGGACTGGCAGTGGTCACCGAGACTGCCGCTTCCCTTAGGAACGCAGTATTTGTCGAATTTGAACCCCTTGTCTGAGCCGCCTTCCATGCACTTTCCGCATGAACCGCAGGAATCGCCGATCAAGTTTTTCGAGCACTCTTTCGAACAGAAGCTCTCGCCTTCGCCGTAGGAAAGGCACATCCCGCCTTCGCAGTCATCGTCGACATTGCACGGTCCGAAAGTCTTCATTTTCGGATTTGGTCTTTCGACACCTGCTACAAAAAGCGGCATGCACTGATACCCTCTGCTTTCCATAAACTGGCAGGTCATGTTGTTAGGACAGTCTTCGTCCTCTTTGCATGTTCCCGTGCAGACTGAAGCTCTCGCATAATTGTAAGTTCCGCTGCCCGACCAGTCGTACCAGGTGTAGCAGTATCCCGTTTCGCACTCGACATCCCTGTTGCAGGGAGCACCCGCTTTGAGTCCGTAAGCCCTGTTGTCGCAAGTCCCGAAACCGCCGCAGACCCCGTTACGGCAGGTTCCGCTGCCCATAAGACCCGCTTTGGCTTCGCAGTCTCTTCCGTCGGCAACAGGCGACCATCCGGTTTTCGAATAATCTCGGTTGCACTCTTCGCATGAATTTGCGGGATTTCTGTCTCTGTCGGCATAGCAGACACCGTCGATTTCGCACGTCAGTCTGTCGCAGGAACACGTGTAAGTGTTTCCGGTAACGGTGCAGACAGTTTTGTTAGCCTCTGTGCACGGATTTGGATCACACGGATCTGTTGCCGGTCCGTCATTGTCAGGAAGTGTCGGCGTGCCGTCATTATCCGGGATATCCGGTGTATCATCATTTTCGTCGTCGTTTGAATCACCGTCATAAATAACCGATTCTCCTTCATCAGAATCTTCGGTTTCGATCGGATCCTCATCAACTTCCGGTTTCGACTTTTTTCCGCCGCATGCGACAAAAGAAAAAACCAGCACCAAAATAACCGCAGTAAAAATAGTTTTTTTCATTGATTTCCCCCAAATTAAAAAAAGCTCAGCTATTGTATTTATAACCACTAAATTTTCAAATTTTCACGCTAAAAAAAGCCGGTTATCTTTCAATTCAGTCGGCAAAGAAAATGCTGTTTTCGTTTTAATGCTCAAAAATACAAAAAAATCTTGACACCAATCCAACTTTGCGTAAAATCCCCGCGTTATTTTTTTTGTGTGCTCTTTTATTGGAGGATTTGATGTACGCAATGATCGATTTCGGCGGCAACCAGCTTAAAGCTGTCCCCGGAGAAAAAGTGTCTGTTTATAATCTGGACAAGAAAGAAGGAGAACTTGTCGAGAACAAAAACGTTCTTCTTTTTGCAGACGGTGAAAATGTTATGGTCGGCAAACCTTATCTTAGCGATGTAACTGTAAAACTTGAAGTTGTAAAAAACTATAAAGGCAAAAAAGTTATCGTTTTCAAGAAAAGAAGAAGAAAAACCAGCAAAGTTAAAAACGGTTTCAGACAGAGCTTCACCCAGCTCAAAGTTCTTGAAATTGTCAAGTAATTCGGAGGGTTATTATGGCTCATAAGAAAAGCGGCGGAAGTGCAAGAAACGGTCGTGACAGTGCAGGTCAGAGACGCGGCATCAAAAAATTCGGCGGCGAGCCGGTCATTCCGGGCAACATCATCGTCCGTCAGGTCGGAACGACAGTGATCCCGGGCGAAAATGTAGGTCTCGGAACAGACTACACGATTTTTGCTCTTAAAGAAGGTGTTGTTCAGTACGAAACATTCTACAAGAACGGCAGAGCAAGAAAAAGAGTTTCCGTAGTCACTGAAGCATAATTTTCGTTTCGTTTGAATTTCAGACTCCCGTCGCGAGGCGGGAGTTTTTTTTATTTCCTAAACACGAGGTCGTTATGAAGTTCGTCGATCAGGCAATAGTCGATGTTATAGCAGGCAACGGAGGAGCCGGAGCCGTAAGTTTCAGGCGAGAACCTTTCATTCCGCTCGGAGGTCCAGACGGCGGCGACGGCGGCAAAGGCGGAGACGTCATATTTGAAGGGTAGCCAAATGTTTGTTTTTGCAATCTGCCTGATACCTTTTTTATTTTATAGGAGTTTTATAAAGACAGATACTTATAAGTTATTAATCTCATTTGGCT
>CAJOMF010000081.1 GCA_905235605.1 uncultured bacterium | reverse complement strand
AGCCGCCGCCGCCCATCGCATCGGTAAAACCTCCGGCGAATCCGAGCGGGATCGTGTAGTTTCCGTATTCACGCGGTTTTCCGAGCTTTCTGAAAATTTTGGAAAAAATAAATCCGCCCATGATGAGAAGATAAATATCGATCGCGATATCCAGTTCCTTGCTTTCAAAGTTGACAAGAAGGTACGCGCCGACGATGCCGCCTAAAATACCGGTGAAAAGAAGGCGCAGGAAAAGCCCTTTGTGGACATTTTTCATCTTAAGGTGCGAAAGTCCCGAAACGAGGGTCGTGAAGATCTCCGAAACATGGACGCATGCACTTGAGATCGCGCTCGGAACGCCGGCTGTCCTCAAAAATGTATTGGAACTTACGCCGTAGCCCATGCCGAGCGAGCCGTCTATCATCTCGGCAGCAAAACCGAGAAGGATATAGATTATTATCTGAGTTGTAAACATTTGAGCTCCGAATCAAACAGTTGAAAAAACTACGCTTTTTTAGCCGAACCGATTTTCTTGCAGCCTTCTATGATCATGAGCACTGCAAGAACGACAAGGACGACCGCAACTGAACCGAGGAAGTAGTTCGGAGCCGTTACGAAGTATTTCCAGATCATCCAGCAGAGCGCGAAGATCGTCATCGCAAGCATGAAGACCGTTGCCCATAGCGTATATCTGATCGGTTTGTTCTTCGAATAGAAGTAAGCAGTCAAAATAATAAAAACGAGAGCCGCAACAAGCTGGTTCGCCGCGCCGAAAAGAGGCCATACACTTGCCCACGAATCGGTGATGCCGAGCAGGAACGCCGGAATTATAGCGACTACCGTGTAGAAGTATTTGTTCTGAAGTTTCGCCGGAAGTTTGTCGCCGATCATCTCGTTCGTGAGGAATCTCGCAAGTCTGACACTTGTGTCGAGAGTCGTCATGATGAAGACGTTGACGATAGTAACGCCGATGACAGGACCGACTTCACTGTTGAAAATAAAGGATGTAAGTTTGCCGAAACCGTTTCCGTAAACAGTGAGCGGGCCGCCTGATTTAAAAATATTCTGAAGCTGGCCGTCTCCGGTTCCCCATGTCAGAGCAGCACCTGCAATGATGACGCAGACGATACCGATGATCGTTTCCATGAGCATTCCGCCGAAGCCTACGAACATCGCGTCTTTCTCTTTGTCAAGCTGCTTGGAAGTCGTTCCCGAAGCGATGATGCTGTGGAAACCGGAAACCGCGCCGCATGCAATGATTATGAAAAGGAATGGAACGAGCGGTCCCTGAGCTGAATCTTTGAATGTTTCTTCAATAATAAAAGGAGCGTTCATGTCGGGATGAACTACAATAATCCCGATAAACGCCAGTGTTATGCCGATGATGAGGACCCAGCTTGAAATGTAGTCGCGCGGCTGGAGAAGGATCCAGACCGGTGTTACCGAAGCGACGACTCCGTAGATCATAAGAAGCGTGAACCAGATCTGATAAGCAGTCTTTTCCGAGCCGACCGTAATCGGGAACTTGAAACCGAGCCAGATAAGAAAAATAAGTCCGGCGATCGCGATTATCGTATTTGCCCAGAGAGGCAGCCATCTGTTTTTATTGATGACACCGAAAAGCATTGCAAGAGGAATGAGCGCGAAAGTCGGGATAACGAGTTCAGGTTTTTCGATAAGCGATGCCGACGCCATGTTGGCGAAGACCGAGATTAGAAGGATGATCGTGAGCCAGACAAAAACCAGAAAGAGGAACTTTGCCTTTTTCGAAACATATTTTTCAGCATTATCGGGAATACTTACTCCCTGATGACGAACTGAGATCATAAGCGAAAGATAGTCATGTACCGCGCCGATGAAAACACCTGCAACAAGCAGCCATATCGCGGCAGGCCCCCATCCGAAGAATACTACAGCCGTGATAGGACCTACGATCGGACCTGCACCTGCTATCGAGGAAAAGTGATGTCCGAAAAGGACGATCGAAGGAGCCGGATAAAAATCTACGCCGTCATTCATGGCATGCGACGGAGTCGGATTCTCGTCAACCGGATCGATAAGTTTCTTTTTAATGACGCCGTTGCCATACCAGAAATAAGCGACAACGACCCACAAAATAGAAAAAATCAAAATGTAGATACTGTTCATTTTTCACCTCGAAAAATAAAAAAACCGCGCGATTTTACTCTCAACGGATTTGTTTTCAAATGATTTTTCTTTTTTTCTTTTTCTCGGTTCTCCCCAGCCTGTCAAGCAGGAAAAGTCCGAAAGTAATATAGAGCAGCCAGATGAACCAGTTTCCTAATTTCTGGTATACGGTATCGATTTTATAAAGCGGAACTTTGCGGTTTATCGTCGTTCTTTCGAGGAATCTCGTCGAGTTTTCACATGTTCCGTCGGGAAGCAGGACTTCGCTGATTCCGACATTCGCGCTTCTGACGATCGTTCGGCCAGTTTCGACTGCGCGGAAAGGATAGAACATCCCGTGCTGGAAGGTTTCGCTCGAATCGCCGAACCACGCGTCATTGCTGATGTTGACAAGTATTTCAGCTCCGTTGTCAACGAACCCGGCAACATTTTCACTGAAAGTTCCGTCGTAGCAGATAAGTATCGCAGCCTTAAAATCACCGTAATCGTAGACTGTATGTTCGGTGCCGCGGACAAAATCGCCCGAAAATTCGGGAACGAGTATCGAAAGTCCGAGCGAGCGCAGGACATTGCCGTAAGGAAGGTATTCGCCGAACGGTGCAAGCTTGATTTTCTTATAAATTTCGCGGATTCTGCCATCCTGAACAAATCCTGCAGCGTTGTAGTAGCTCATGTCGGTCCTGTCGACCATGTCGAGCCCGACGATCTGCTTCGGAAAGTTGTATGCACGCGGAAAATAGCGGTCCATGACATAGTCGAAGTTGTCGAAACCTATCGGGATCCTGAGCGGCATCGCCGCTTCGTACCAGACAACAAGATCGGTATCGCGGTCGAAACTGTTAAGCTGCTCAATAAAGACTTTCAGCATCTCGAAGACTGTCTCTTCTTTCGCGTTGATGTCGTACTGGTTTATCGCAGGCTGCATCAGCGCGACTTTTATCTCTTTTTCGGGAACAGCCGACTTGAACGAAATCAGTTTGTAAGCCGAATAGGAAAAAAGGATGCAGAGCACGACTGCAAGAACGATCCCCTCTTTTTTATCGTTTTTCCTGAAAATCAAAGTGTAGGCGTAAAGCGAGATCCACACGATCATAAACGAAATTATGTAGACGGAACCGAGCGAAGCCCACTGCAGGATGACTTTGTTGGAATACTGCGAGTGTCCGAGCGCAGCCCAGAAAAAATCGACAGGAAAAAAAGTCCGCAGAAATTCGATTGCAACCCATAAAACCGCGATGAACCATGGTTTGAGCGGAAGCGGAGAGCCTTCTGCTGCGGTTATTGCGGAACCGAAAGTGCCCGG
The DNA here is from genome assembly GCA_905235605.1 of uncultured bacterium. Classification (GTDB taxonomy): domain Bacteria; phylum UBP6; class UBA1177; order UBA1177; family UBA1177; genus UBA1177. The sequence goes on along the minus strand of CAJOMF010000081.1, from coordinate 6,061 downwards.
TTCAGCAGGCTTTTGGGCGAAAAAACGGCAGAGAAGCCAGAACGCAAGCCAGTAAGTACCGAGGATCAGGAACATCAGGATCAGCGCGAGAATGCCTTCGATCACACCTAAGCCGCCGTAAATATGAAGGGAATAGAATATCCAGTAAAAAACGAAAGCGTTTGCCGGCATCGTTATCAGATATACCGCGAACACCTTTTTTTTGAATGTCGTGCAGCAGTTCAAAACGTGGAAAAAGAGCGGAAGCACCGGAAAAATGAGAGCCCATCCCATGAACTGATGCAGAAAAACAGGCTCGCTGCTGCCGGGAATAACAAACGGAAAACTGAGTGCAAAACAGAAAATGAAGAAAAAAGCTGCGGCAGAAATCTTTATTTTCGACATTTACTCTGCGCCGCGCCCTTTCCACTGAGGAAAAATCTGCTTCATCACAACGATTTCGGCTTCACGCATCTCTGCGCGCTCTGCCGCTTTGTGGTGATCGAAACCCAGAAGGTGAAGAATGCCGTGAACGACCATGAAAATCATCTCCTCTTCAAAAGTCGTTCCGTATTTTCCGGCATGAGTTGCGACGACGTCCGTGCAGATGAAGATGTCGCCCAGAAGAAACGGCGCATATTCAGCCCCCTCCCCTTCCGCAAAAGCGAAGGAAATGACATCTGTCGCACGGTCTATATGCCTGTAATTCTTGTTTATTTCACGAATTCCCTCTTCGTTGGTAAAAATCACCGAAACTTCGTAGGGATCGCTCACTTTCAGATTTTTGTATTTCAGCGCGAGACGTATTGCCTTGCGCATATCAGCTTTCAAAACGCCGGGCGCATATTCGCATTCCGAAAAAAACGCTGTTTTCATTTGATCTCCTGCTCTTTCTGTTCAGCTTGAACCGGCTGCTCAATCTGTTCCTTCTGCTCAGCTGCGGCAGGCTGTTCCTTGACCTTGTCCTGCGGATACTTGACCCTGCCGTGATATATCCCGGAAAATGTGTTGACGAGCGAATCTTCTATCGTCCGAAGATCTTTTGTTGTAATATTGCAGTTGACAAACTGATTTTCTCTGATTTTGCCGGCAATAATCTCCTGAACTCTAGTTTTTATGCCGTTTTCGGTCTTTTTGTCCATTGAACGGATCGCAGCTTCACAGCTGTCTGCAATCATAAGAAGAGCCGTCTCTTTCGAACGCGGCGAAGGTCCGGCATACTTGAATTCCGCTTCAGAAGTATTCGGATCGGCCTCTTTCGCCTTTTTGTAGAAATACCCGACAAGCGTCGTACCGTGATGCTCGACTATCGCCGATTCGATCTCTTCTCCGAGGTGATATTTTTTTGCAAGTTCAAGCCCGTACTTCACGTGGTTCGTGATGATCCTCGCAGACATCGTCGGACGGTAGTTATCGTGCGCATTTCTTTTGTCGCGCTGGTTTTCCGTGAAATATTCAGGACGCTCGAGCTTTCCGATGTCGTGGAAATAGGCCATGACCTTGCATTTGAGCGGATTGAGCCCGAGTTCGCGCGCCGCGACTTCGACAAGCGACGCTACCGTGAGCGAGTGCTGGTATGTTCCGTTGGCATATACCGACATCTGCTTGATGAGTTCGTTGCTCATCGTCGAATAGCCGACATATTTGATATTCGTGACATAGTCCAGAGTCGATTCGAAAAACGGTATCATTATCGTGAGCAGACCGCCGGAAAGCAGTGCCGAAACAAATGCGCAGACGATGGCGGCAAAAACGTGTATGCCGCTGTGATTGAGCGACAAGTCAAGCATACTGACAACAAGAGCAAGCCCCATGGAAAAAATTGAAAATTTGAAACTCTGCCACATGATCTGTCCGGATGATTCGACGTGAAAGATTATGTACATGAAAATAAGCGAACCGAAGAGGTAAAATACCGGAATGAAATAGTTTTCCGGAAAGAGCATCGTAAGTGCAGCTGAAAGAACGAACAGGAAAAAACACGCTGTTTCCGTATTGACGAGGACCCTCACCGCAGCAACGAAAAACGGCAGAGGAAAGAAAAAATATACCGCCTTGTTGTCGTAGGCGACTTCCTGTATCCATGGCATCATGTAACGAAGAAGAAAAAGCGCCGTAAACATTAACAAAGTCAGCAGCAGCAGATCTTTGTTGCGGTATTTGAATTTGCCGATCGAGCGGGTGAAAACGAGGAAAACTATCGAAACAAAAGCGACGATGTATAAGAAATTGCCGAAAAAGAAATATTTTCCCGAAATGTTGTCGGACTGTTCCTGCATAACTCTGAAAACTTCGATATCATCTTTCGTGATCACCGATCCGGAAGAAATGACGCGCTCGCCTCTGGCAATTTTCCTTTTAGATTCAGTAGAAGAGTCGTTTCTTGCCGCGATTTGTTTCTCTTCCGTTATGCTACTGTTGTAAAAAAGAGAATCTTTCATCGTCCACGATCCGACTTCTGCAATAATTTCAAAGCCGTGTTCCGTGAAATCCGACATATTGAGTTTGTCTTTCGTATGAAGGATCTCAGCTTTGAGAGCGACAGAATTTATGATTTTCCCGATCTGGATCTGATCTGAGGAAACTTCCTGCGAAGAGGGATCCTTTTTCCTTACGAGAATATACTTAGGAACATAATCGTCAGGAATCCCTTCGCGCAGAATATAGTAGTCATTCTGATTGAAGTAGTCCGAAATCTCCGCAATAGCGTCTGGAATACGAGCCGGAAAAATATTGTCGGCAAGATCTCTGAAAACATGGTTGGAAAGAGGCGTCCCGATTATACGCTCGAAATCGCTCCGTTTTTTAAGAAAAAGAGCCGGCAGACCAGTTTTAAACTCGCGCAGTTCACTGTTTTTGCCAGAATTTATGACATAATCTGCAAGAATATCCTGAAATTCCGGCGGGAACGGTAAATTTTTTGCAGTAATCGTCTCTTTTATATTCTCTCTCGCCGCATCGCGCATCATTCTGAACGCTTCGCTCATGGCTTCGAGATTTTTTTTCTGGTCGACGAAATCATAAGTATAAGGCACTTCTTTCTGGGCCCGGTCCTGATTTCTGGCAGTCTCTTCCTCGTTGATTATTATGTAATCCTTGTCGGCGACTATTGAATGATCGATCGTATGACCTATGTTTTTTTCGTCCACCGGATAGCTTTCCCTTCCCGAGTCCGGGATCAGGATCCATGCAAGAAACAACGTAAAAACAAAGAATATTATAAAACGCGACTTTGTATCATTCTGACGCAGCCAGCCGACATATTTTTCAGAAATTTCATCGAATTTTTCAAGCAGCATGACATAGTAAAATATCGCCGAAAAGACGAACCAGACCATGAGCTGAGGCGAAGAATCGCGCTTTTTCTGCCACGAATCATAAATTTTATAAGGTTTTTCGAACTTGCCGAACCGCCAGCGGAAAATATCCTCGTCTTCGTTATCTGACGATTTTTCTATAATGAATTTCAGCTTTTTGAACTCTTTTACGAGCCTGATGTTCAGTTTGTCGTTCGTCTCTCTTAAACTTTCCATTTTTCTCCGCGGACAAAAAACGGGGCATTATGAACCAAAAGCACCGTCAAGTCAAAAATTGCGCGCCGCAATAATGGCGTGATCCCGAAGCGCCGCTCATTTCTTTTCTTCTCCTGTCTCCAGAAGCTGACCCTGGAATATCCCCGAATTTTTGATGAAAAATACAGCTTTCAGAGGTTCCGCAAAAATTTCGAGCTTTTTCGCGTAATCCTCTTCCTCCCCTTTTGCAGGCGTATTCAAACCGAGGAAAACAACATCGGCACTGCTGCTGACGCGGCTTAAGACATTTTCGAAAAGTTCATCTTTTTCCTTAACGATTATCATTGGTTCCGCACTGATTCTTGAATCAGCCGAAAGCTTTCTGAGCTCGGCTTCGGCACTCTCTTTCGCCGATTCGTCAGGCACCATTCTGAGAAGTTTTATGACTGCATCGTCCCATGCCGGAGATTTTGTCAGAAGATAGGCCATAAGCAGCATCAGATCGCCGTTTCTCTGCAGACCGCCCCACCAGACATGGATCGTTTTCTGCGAATTTTTCACATCGAAATCGGGCGAAACCTTGCCTATTACAGTCGATTTTTTCAGGAAAGATATGCGCCGCATGATCGAAAGATAACGAGGAAGATACTTTTCCACATTGTCAGGCCAGCAGATCATTATCGTGTTGGAGCGCAGCCCGGCCATGCCGTTTGCCTGAACGGCAGATAGGATACCTTCCTCGAAATTGTCGACTACATTCACTTCAGGAAAAACCGAAAGAGCGTTTCTGCTGTAAAGATTTTCCATCAGATCGATTTTTCCTTCGATATCCACTTTGTCTTCGCCGAGCCTCCCCAAAAGGATCTCGGTGACAGTGACGATCCCGCTGCTGAGACCGAAATTCGAAGCAAATCCGATGAGTTTGAGCTGTTTTTCTGGGTTGTTCACGAAAACTTGAATATAGGGACGCCAGTTCCGCGGAGTCATTTTGAGATCTTTCAGCTGAACAAGCGAGTTTTTGATAAGATTTTCGTAAACTCCGCGTCTCGCGTCTCCGACAGCAGAATTCTGCGCAGCGACACGGCGAAGTATAAAATAGAGAATAACTTCAATGATTATCGCTATAACACTGAGTAACGGATCGATCAGGAACATTACGATTATGCAGGCGATCCCGCCGACAAGGCTGATTATTGCAGGGATTTTGAACTGCGGACGCCACGAAGGTTCGTTGCTGAGTGTTTCAAGCGCTGCAGTTATGTTGACGATGCCGTAAACCGTAAGGAAAAAGATGGTAAGTATCGAAGCTACCGTGTTGAGGTCACCGAGAAAAACCGCGCCGCATGCAATCGCCAGTGAAAGAACGAACGAAGCATATTCCCCCTTTTTCGATTTCAGGAACTTCTGCCCTTTTCTGCTTGCGACCTGATCGCTCGCCATCGCGATGAAAGTCCTCGGTGCGCCGAGCATCGATCCCACCGCACTTGAAAAAATCGCGCCGAAAAGCCCCGGAAGTATCACGATATTTCCGTTTACGGGCGAAATTCTCGACCAGATCATAGGATCTTTCAGCATCTCAGGGTCAGAATTCGAGCCCATCGCAAGAAAAAGCGGAAGAGTTATGTAAAATGCGAAACCTGTTAAAGTCGCGGCGATCGCACCGACCGGGATCGATTTTTGCGGATTTTCCAAATCTCCCGAAAGCCCGAGCCCGGCCATAATACCGCTCACGGCCGGGAAAAATATCGCCATCGCCGCAAAGAACGAAAGATCTCCGTGACGCGCAAAAATTTCACCGGCACTTGTCGGAAAAGTCGAGAAACACTCCAGAAAACTTCCTTTCATAAATGCGCCGGCAATCAGGAAAAATATCGAAACCGCGACAAAAATCATAACAGGGATCTGCGTTTTCATCGCAAAACCGGCACCAATGAAGGAAACTGCAGCAACTACCGCGATTATCCCGAAAGTAACCAGATTCAGCGGAAGCGACGGAACAAACATCTTTATGACTTCGGCAAGACCGAACGAATAGAGCGTTATCGAAAGCGCCTGCGAAAGGAAAAGCGGAAGTCCGACCGCGCCCCCGATCTCAAAACCTAAACTTCTCGAAACGATGTAATACGCGCCGCCGACACCCACTTTTTTGTTTGTTGCGATCGAAGAAAACGACAAAGTCGTGATGAGCGTTATCGAATTTGAAATGAGAACGATGAAAACCAGCGGCCACATCCCGATCGTGCCGACAAGACTTCCGGCACGCATATACATGATGACACCGAAAATCGTAAGTATCGTCGGAGTATAGACGCCTAAAAAAGTTCCCAGTTTTTTGGTCTCAACCTTTTCCATTCAAATTAACCTCGTGAATTTATTAAAAAATCTTAAAATCTTAGCAAAAAAAACAAAAAATAAAGCGCGGTCATTATAGTCAGATTTTTTAAAATTACGATTCTTTAATTCAATTAAAGCCACCCATCTTCTTCTATTTCATCAGATTCTACCGATGATTCATGCAGTGTTCCGCTGAAAACCTGATAAAGTATGCCGTCAAAGACATAACCTTCACG
>CAJOMF010000080.1 GCA_905235605.1 uncultured bacterium | reverse complement strand
ATAATGACGACGAATACTTTTTCTTAAAACTTATTGATATGAGCAGACACGGACATGAACAAAATCTTTTATCCCACACAAAATGTGACTGAACCAATATTTACAAATATGGTGAAAATATTTTTGAGAATATTTCTGAAATAAATTTGATTTTTTAAAACTTAATGTTTATTGTGCAGATGGGCTTTGTTTGTTTTGATATTAAAAATTAAAAAAGTGAGGTGGCAATGTGTAATAATATATTAGTGAAAAATCAAGATAAAAATCTTATTAAATCAGAAGAGAGCTTTATCAACGATATAAAGGCTATAATAAATGAAGGCAGAAAATCGGCTTATGGAGCAGTTTCTGCCGTTATGACGGAGACTTACTGGAATATTGGGAAACGCATTATTGAGCAGGAACAGGAAGGAAAGGAGCGCGCCGAATACGGTAAGCATTTGATAGATATGCTCTCTGAAGAACTGACAAAAGAGTATGGAACGGGGTATTCTCCGCGTTATCTGCGACAATTCAGGAAATTTTATATTATTTTCCCTGATTCCGAGATTTGGAAATCGCGATTTCCAAATTTGACTTGGACGCATTATCTGAAAGTTCTGCGTGTTGCCGACATAACAGCTTGCCGCTGGTACATAGAAACCGCTTCAAAAGAAATGTGGAGTTCAAGGATCCTGGATAGAAATATCAGCACACAATATTTTGAGCGTCATTTTGCAAATCCTGATCTTGTTTCGAAAAGCAAAGAAACTACAGCTCCTCAAATCTTAAAAAATCCTTTTGTTGCAGAGTTTTTAGGGTTTAAAACAGGCGATGATTTTTCTGAATCTGATTTGGAATCCGCTATCATTTCTCATTTAAAAGATTTTCTGCTTGAAATGGGGAGAGGCTTTGCTTTTGTTGCCCGTCAGCAGCATATTCATACAGAAGGCGAGGATTATTATATAGATCTTGTTTTTTATAACATGATTTTAAAATGCTATGTTCTGATTGATTTGAAAACAGGAAAAATATGCCATCAGGATGTTGGTCAGATGGATATGTATGTTCGTATGTATGATGAATTAAAGCGAACTGACGGTGATAATCCGACAATCGGACTTGTATTGTGTTCTGAAACTGATGCAGCTATTGCAAAATATTCGGTTCTGCACAACAGCGATCAGCTTTTTGCGGCAAAACTGATGACATGTATGCCGACTGAAGAACAGCTAAGGGCTGAAATTGAACAGCAGAAAGAAATTTTCAAGTTGCAGCAAGAGGCAGATTCGGTGTCCGCCAATTAGAGCAAAGTTGTCAATTTTACAAGACATATCCAATTGGGAACGCACTGCGTTCCCAATTAAACTGGATGCAATATCGCCTACTTATTCAAATTTCCGACCCGGATAAAAGGGGAACCTATGAACTTGAATCAGTAAACAACTGCTGGACAGGACGAGAAACGGAACGCCAGATAAACAGCCAGCTTTACGAAAGGCTGCTGCTCAGCAACGATAAAGAAACTCTTCTTGCAATCGCCCGCAGAGAACGCATTCCAGAAACTCCGCAGGAAATCATCAAAGAGCCTATGTTGCTTGAATTACGACCGCATAGAAAAACTTCCAGATGAAAATCCGACTATCGGAATACTTCTCTGCACGAGCAAAAACGATACTGTCGTGCAAATGACTCTGCCGCAGGACAACAAAACCATTCTGCCGAAAGAATATCAGATTTATCTGCCGACATCGGAACAGTTGGTGAAGGAAGTAAACGAGGCAAAACAGATCGCGGAAGAAACCAAGAAACAATAATGCAACTCCGGCGTTGAACTCTTGGAAAAAGTCTGCAACGAGATCCCAAGAAAAATGATTTCGGACGATCCGCCCGCAAACCGATAGAAATTGTTTTATTCACTATTTTTAGTGAGTTAGACCATTTTATTGACGTCAATAAAATGATATTGCCGAACAAAAGCTGACTTGAAGTCGAAAACTTTTTGTGGTCGAAAATTTCGACCACAAAAAATGAGAGAGCCGTCGCAATTTGCGACCAGTAATCTAATCTTCGTAATGTCCTTTGCATGAAGCGATGATGATGGCTTCGTTTTCTTCCTTATACACGATGCGGTTTTCATCATCAATCCGTCTGCTCCACCAACCGGCAAGGTTTTCTTTCAGAGGTTCAGGTTTTCCGATGCCGTTGTAGCGGTCTCTTTGAATGTCGCGGACAAGCGCATTGATCCTTTTCAGAGTTTTTTTGTCCTGATTCTGCCAATAGATATAGTCATCCCAAGCACGGTCATCCCATAACAGTTTCATGAACTAATCCTCAATCAGTTCGTGCTCGTGCAGTTCAGCTTTTCCGGAATCAATATCCGAAATCACTTTCTTCAAATAATTCATGTTGGAATCAGAATAAAAAGGATCAACCGAAACCTCAAACGGGATTCTTTTTTCGCGCGTCATCTTTTTTGCAAAGATCGTGAACGCCGTTGTCATGTTCATTCCGAGTTCCTGGCAGGTTTGCTCCATGTTTTGTTTTAATTCTTCATCCATTCTGAAATTAACCAATGTCTGTGCCATATCTGTTACCTCCGTCAATTTTCCTGATAATAATAAACAAAATAAAGATGTTGTCAAGATATAGTCTTTGCATTGACGGATTTTTCTTGCTTTCTGCAGGTCTGTTTCGTTATGAATCACTATTTCATTTTTCATTTTAAACTCCAAAGAAGTTTTGCAATATATAAAAAGAAATTTTAGCAATAAAGTCAATTTCTATATTAAATATTGCAGCATTTTTTAATGCTATAGTAAGTATTCTTAAAATAAAACATATTTATCCGGCGTTTAAACTTCTGGAAAAAGCCTGTAACAAGATCCCGGAAAAATGATTTTTGACGAGCCGTCCGCAAACTGTTTGAAATTGCTTTGTTTAGTATTTTTAGTGAGTTAGATCATCTTATTGACGTCAATAAGATGATATTGCCGGACAAAAGCTAACTTGAAGTCGGGAATTTCGGTGTCAAGTTGGTAATTGACTGAATTTATTGGGATATGTGTTCAAGGTGCAAAAATTGCACCGACTTGTTGCAGGATTTGGAATTCGTCACCAGCTTGGTGACGAATTGGAAAGGACTTAACCGCCTCGAATTGCACACGGTTAAATTTACCTGAATCGAGGTCGAAAAAATCGACCACGATAATGTTATTTAAATTCTTTCTTTCTAAGAGGATTCAGATAATTCTGTTTTAAATCCCTCTGGTTGCCGAAAAAGTTCATTTCAGACTTAGAAAACTGGTTCACTTCAAGTTTAAGGCGTACGAGCTGGAGCGAACAGATGAAATCTGCAACCTGAAACAGTTTATAATCTGACGGCATTACCTTGCGGAAAATTGGATTGGGTAGCAATGCATTGAATACAGAGGATAAAAGTTTGCTTATTTCGACTTGCCCGTTGTCGTAATAAATCTTTACATCATCGAAAGATAGAAAGTCATCATAATGATCTCTGATGAACTGGGAAATCTGTTTGGAAAGTTTTCCGGCAGCCTCAACGGAATCTGCGGTATGTTTTTTCTCAATATGGAAACATTTATAGCGGACATCTATAGACCGTATGAACGCCATCATCTTGTTGAAGATACGTCTGCGTTCAAAGATATCCATGCTTTTGTAAATTTCTTCTTTACGTATAATCGGACCGGTATGAATACAAAGATTATTTAAGCCCAAATATGAAAGTTCGGTGTCAAGATGCCTGATTTGTTCCTGGATATCAATTGATTGATCATGAAAAACCATTGCAATGATATAGTATGGAGAGTGAAAACTGTAATCTCCGAAATCTCCTGATTCATCAATAAAAATGCTCAGTTCTTTCACAAATACTCCATAAAAAAAAAGCGAGGAACTTCCTCGCCAATAGATGGACCTGGGTCTTTCGACCAGCCCGGAATTGTCTTTACTGGATTTGAAATATTTGTCAAGGAAATATTTTATGAAAATGAATTTTCAATAACTTTATTTTAAAAATTACCGCGCCATGGAATGTTTGTGTTCCTAAATCTGCCGCTTTAAAAGTTCCAGCAGATATTCTCCCCACAGTAACAATCTTACGATTTTTCTGGAAGTTTCCCGATATATTCCTAAAATACCGCGTTTTGATGAAGATCTTTTGATTTAAGGAGATTTTTTTGGAACTTATAACTTCTTTTCTGCGCAGGATCGAGAAGCCGGGCCGCTACTTCGCGCCGTTCATTGAGACGGTTAAGGTAAAAACAGATCCTAACAAGCCGAAAATACTGATACTTTTTCCCGATCTTTTTGAGATGGCGCAGAGCCACACTGGGGTGAAAATCCTCTATTCGCTTTTCCACAGACGCGGATTTTTAGTCGATTTCGGGTTCTCGCCGCAGAAGGATATATTTGAAATCGCTGCAAAAAGCGGGGGGCTCACTTCGATGATGCACGGGGTGAACTACCGCGATTTCGACATTATCGCTGTGTCGTTCCAGTATCAGCTGCAGTACCCCGATTTTCTGAAGATCCTTGAGATCGCAGGAATTCCGATACATTCGAAAGACAGAATGAATTCAGAGAGTTACCCGATAATCTGGTCGGGAGGGCCTGTCATGTGCAACCCCGAACCGATGGCTGATTTCATCGATATGGTGACTGTGGGTGAATTTGAGCCTTATGCCGAAGAATTTATGAATATCCTTGAAAATATTGAGGAAAAGCACGAACGCATAGAGGCTTTTTCCAAGATCCCGTCGATTTACATTCCGTCAAGACACGAGGAAAACGCCGTTAAAATCAATCCCGACGGTTCACTTTCAGGATTCGAGGCGAGAAGAGCTGTGCTTAAAGACCTCAACTACGATCCTGACTCGCTTTTTGACGCTCCGATATTCGCGATGAGGACTATACACGACCGCTTCACGATCGAAATAATGCGCGGCTGCACACGTGGCTGCAGATTCTGCATGGCGGGGATGTTCTACCGCCCGCACAGAGAGAAAAGTGCCGGAAATGTCTGCGAAATTCTGGACAGAGTAGTCAGGACTTCGGGTTACGACGAGGCGGGATTCCTTTCGCTTTCGGCGGCGGACCACAGCGAGATCGAAGACATTTTGGTCCGCTCGTACAGCCGTTACAGCCGCAAGATCTCGGTCTCTCTGCCGAGTCTGAGGACAGAAACCATCACTCCGAAGATCGCGCAGGTCATCAGAAAAGGGCGCAAAGTCGGCTTCACGCTGGCTCCCGAATCGGGAAGCGAAAGGCTGCGCCGCGTCATCAACAAAGGCAACAGCGAAGAAGACCTCATCAACGCGATCCACACGATATTTTCAAACGGCTGGCAGGCGGTAAAACTCTACTTCATGCTGGGGCTTCCGCTTGAAGAGGAACGGGACATCGTCGAGACGGTGCAGCTCGTCAAAAGAATGAGCAACTATATAAAAAGATTCGGGAAAAAGGCGATGATAAGCGTCAGTTTCTCGACTTTCGTGCCGCAGCCCTTCACCCCGTTCCAGTGGGAAAAAATGTCGAGTCCGGCGGAGATAAAGGCGAAGCAGAAGATAATTATCGAAAGTCTGCGCGGAATAAAAAATATCAAACTAGCTTGGCACGATCAGGAAATAAGCACAGTCGAAGGATATTTGAGCAGAGCAGGGCGCGAATACGGGAAAGTCATTGAATTTGTTGCAAAAAATATGAAGGGTCTCCAGACGGAAGACGAAAGTTTTGACCCTGCTCTCTGGGATGAGGGCATGGTTTACGCAGGGATCGACCCCGAAAGCACATACCTTGAAAAACCGCTGGATAAACCGCTTCCTTACGAGCACATCGACCTCAGGATCGACAGGAAATTTCTCCTCAGCGAGCGCGAAAAGGCGTACAACTTTGAAGTCACTCCCGACTGCGCGAAAACCGGCATCTGCAACAAGTGCGGCGCGTGCGACTTCAAAGAGGTCAAACCGATGATCAGAACGGGAGAGCCGCTTGACGAGAACGCAACTTTTGAAATCCCAGAAAAGAATAATAAAAACAACTCCTTCCCTTATGTTTTCTCTCTTTCCAAACACGGAAATTCGATAAGTATAGGGCATTTGGATCTCGTTTCGTTCCTCTTCAAAGCACTCACTTTGAGCGACCTGCAGATACTTTATTCCGACGGTTTCCACCCGATGCCCCGCTTCAATCTGGCGTTTCCGGCACCAGTAGGCGTCGAAGTTGACGAGGAATTCGGCACAGTCTGGCTCACCGAAGAGACCGATGAGGCTGAAACTTTAGCGAAACTCAATTCGATTTTGGAAAATTCGGGAATAAAATTCCTCACTTTCACCAAATGCGACCGCGAAAAGATAAAGAAAGTCGAAAAAATCCTGCGGACTCTTCCGACAAGCACCTACCGCGTGAAATTCTTTGAAAAAACTGACTACGATTCGGCAAAAGAAATTCTGGAAGTGCTTGATTTCAATGACAAAACTCTCGAAATGACTATCAGGCACCAGACCGAGCTCGGAAGCGTCATGAAAAAATTCGATTCCTTCACCGGTGAATTCCACATAATCAAAAACGGCTACCGCAAAGAACTTGCGGAATATGATTCGGAAGGACTTCTCAAAGAAACCGGGATTTTAGACTAAATTTTACTCTTCGTCCCCTGCTTTAAAATTGTATATCGGCTTGATAATACTGTTGATTTCGACTGTCGGGCCGATGTTTCCCACGATATCGTCGATCGATTTGTAGGCCATCGGACACTCGTCGAGCGTGGTCTGGTCGACCGAAGTCGTGTAAATCCCCTTCATCTGCTTTTTGAATTCGGAAACGGTGAAAGTGCGTTTCGCCTCGTTTCTGCTCATAAGTCTGCCTGCTCCGTGCGGCGCGGAAAAGTTCCAGTCGACGTTCCCTTTTCCTGTGCATATCAGGCTTCCGTCACGCATGTTGACGGGAATCAGCAGTTTTTCGCCGGTCTGCGCTGAAACAGCCCCTTTCCGAAGGATCATATTATCGGTGTCGATGTAGTTGTGGATCGTCGAAAACCGCTCGACAACGTGGAATTTCATCCCTTTGACGATGACGTCCATCATGGCTCTGCGGTTGATTTCGGCAAATTTCTGCGCGATTTTCATGTCGTGGATATACTGCTCGAAAAGATCTCCTTCAACGTACGCAAGGGGCTTCGGGATGGCAGTATCCTTCGGTGTCAGCCTTTTTATAAAGTTTTCGATCTCTTTTTCGCGTCCTTCAGCCTTCATTTTGTTAATGATTTCCATAACTTCATCGTGACTGTAAAAAGTGAGTGCGCGGTATCCGGCATCCTGATAGTAGTTCGCAATCTCAAGGCCTAAGTGTCTGCTTCCGGAGTGGATCACGATGTAGATATTGCCATCATCATCCTTATCTGCTTCGATGAAGTGGTTGCCGCCGCCGAGTGTCCCGATGCTTTTCAGGGCGCGGTCGGGATTGATATTTTTCGCGCAGAAAAGTTCGTTAAGGTCTATTTCATCTGCGTATCTGTGAGGCGTTTCGCGGATGTCGAAGCCGGAGGGGATCTCGGTGTGGATCAGTTTGTCGAGTTTTATCGGCTCGATGTGCGACTCCTTTATGCGGATTGTCTCCATTCCGCAGCCGATATCGACCCCGACTAAATTCGGGCATATTTTGTCTTTTATTGTCATCGTCGTTCCGATCGTGCAGCCGGCACCTGCGTGGACATCAGGCATGATGCGGATTTTGCTCCCTTCGATGTAAGGCTGGTTGAGCAGACTTTTCACCTGTGCAAGTGCGTTTTCGTCAACGACATCGGTGAAGATCTCAGCTTTTCCGTACTTTCCGCGGACAAAAGTCCTGTGTTTCATACGTTCCAGTATTTTTTCACATTCCGCATACAGTTCTTCCACAGTTGTTCCGTCCTTCAGAAGCCCGAAGTCTTCAGCCAGTTTTGCAAATTCTTCCATACTGATATCTTTTCCAGTCATTTTTTACTCCTTCTTAAATTTTGTCGAATTGTTTGCGTCAAAACTTTTAAAAATTACGCAAGAATTATACAAAATTCCGATAAAAAAGTCAAGAAAAAACACCCCGGTTTAAAAAAATTTTCCGATGGTGAGCTTGGCAAAAATCGAGTTGTTGCAAATTTTGCAACAACCACTCAACATGGCGTAATTAAAGGGAAAAACAGGTTTTGTCGGTGTGCGGTCCGCCTGTATAAAAACCGTTACCACACAGTTTCTACATCGTATTTAGGAATGATTGTGTCGCGGGTCACTATCGTAAGGTTTTCAGATTTAGCAATCGAAATCAAAAGCCTGTCAAACGGATCACATCCACAGGCTCGTCAAAATCGGGAGCAATATAAGATATCTTATCTTTCAATGCGCCGAAATATGATTTTTTTTCAGGAGCAGCTTTTTCCTCATTGCGGGAAAGCAGGAAAAGCGCAAAATCATACAATTCCTTCTGTTCCGCTTCTGACATTGTTTCATACATCCGCATAAGTGTTTCTGCCATAATGCACCTCCATTCAAAAAGCTGCCAATTATATCACAAAATCAAATACTTTCAACTGGTTTATTTCATGTCGGAGCGCGGGCGGCTCGCCTGCGACTCGTCATGTTGAGCAAAGCGAAACATCTCTGACCTTTTAGATTTAGTTGGAAAAATAAGAAAAACGGCAGGTTTTGCTGGGAAAATTTGTTACCTGACGCAGCGCTTAAAACCATATCGTTTTTTAAGGCGATTGTTCACACTCCCATTGGTGAAAATCACACACCAGGCTTTGTCGGAATAAGTAGTGGTAGATGACCAATATGGCAAAATATTATAATCACAAGCATCAAGGATGCGTGACGCACGATTGAAACCGATATTGAACATTCTTTGGAATGTGGCTGCGTCGCATTCGCCATTTTTCATGATATAATACTCAAAACCTCTGTCGTAAAAAGGATCATCATCAGAATCCATAGGGGAAGACAAGGAATCGTTTATTCCGCACAGTTTCAAGATTTTGTAAACAGTCTTAAGTTCTTTTATTGATGGAAGTCTCCAGCCGGTAAGTCCGTCTGTATCAGATAATGTAGCCTCTCTAATTGTATTATCCCATCTCATGAAATTTGAATATTTATGCGATTTTTCAATCATAGTAAAACCTAAAATTTTTTTGAGTTCTTCATCAGATAAATCAGGTGATTTCACTATATAATAACTATCGCTTCCGTATTCGTTGCTCTTCGCACTGTTTTTCTCTTCAAGAATAATTTCTATTTCAGTTGCCGTTTTTCCGCATGTTTCGCAAAATTTAGTGTCAATCAGTTTTTTGCATTTTTCGCAAAAGAGAAGAGTAGGAGTAGTTTTTTTTGTTTCACAGTCTACACAAAAATCGCCTTCAAATTTGCTATGAAAGAAGTTGAAAAATGGTTTTTTGGTTCCGCAATCTCCACAAAATTTATCAGTTAATGCCTTTTTTCCGCATTTCGGACAATCCCAAGTTTTGTTAGCCATTTTTCTCTCCTTTTGATTGGGCGGAGCCTGAGCCCCGCTCTTTGATTAACGATTACCTGCTGAATTTGAAGCTTCCGTTTTCGTCGTAGACATCGATCCTCGAACTGCCGGGATCTTTGATGGAAACGGTGGTCGAAGTATAACCGACCAGTTCGCCGTACTTGCTGAATTTGAAGCTTCCGTTTTCATCATAAACGTCAACTTGTTGAGAAGTGGTTTGTTTTGCTACACCGATCATTTTTTCCTCCAT
>CAJOMF010000079.1 GCA_905235605.1 uncultured bacterium | reverse complement strand
TAATGACGACGAATACTTTTTCTTAAAACTTATTGATATGAGCAGACACGGACATGAACAAAATCTTTTATCCCACACAAAATGTGACTGAACCCAAAATTTACATTTTCTGTTAACAAAATCAACTCCTCAAAAAATCGAAAACGCGTTATGATACGGAATGTGGAAAGAAAGGCAAGTTTTTGCGGGCGAGACAGGCACGCTCGGCACAATCTGACTATTTCAGCTTGTCGAATCTGAATTTCAGTGCGTGATATCCGTTTTCTGCGGGTTCTGTCACTTCGAGTGGATAGAATTTGAACCAGTTCCTGCCGTTTCCGGTGCGGATGATGTAGTAAAAATCGGGGTAGAGGAGCTTTCCCTCTTTGAAAACGGCCCATCTGTCGATAACGGGGCGCACTCTGTCTTCTTCAAAGGCTTCTTCTTCGGGGATATCGGCACTGGATACCGCATCGAAATCCTTTGTTGAAAGTTTCACTCCCAAAACTCTTCCGCTTCCCGAAACACCGCTGTTCAGATTGATGTTGTATCTTTTGAATTTCATGTCCCAGTCAAGCGATTCTTCTGCCTCTTTGTCTGTGAGTTTGAGGATATTCCCGTCAAGAGTGATGTATGCCGCGTCTCCTTTTGCGTCTGAGCCTCCGGCAGTTGCGTTGATGTCACTTAAAGTCTTCACGTTTTCAGGATCTTCAAGGTCTGCGATCCTGATCGTGTAGATTGCCGAAACGGGGCTTCCCTGAGCCTCACCGTAGTATGAAACTATCGAAATTTTATAGACTTTTTCATCCTTTTTAACGAGATAGACAAAGCCTTTCGTGCTGATCGTGAAAGTGTCTGTCATGTCGGCGTCGTACCAGTTGTCGAAAACGCTTCCGTAGTTGTCGGTGAAAACCATTCCGGGGACGTTTACTGCCGTGATCTCGTCGTAGTGGTCAGCTTTCATGTAGACTCCGCCGCCTGCGTGCTTGCCGGAAGTCCCGCCGTTTGTGAAAATGAACCAATCCTTGAATTTGAGATCCCATGCCGACGAAGTGTCGCACTCGACGGTTGTTTCCTGATTGAAGCTGAAGCAGAGAGGCTCTTTTCCCTCAAAAGTGATTGATCCGTTGGCTTCAAGAGAATCCCTTTTTTCGGAATAAACAGGATCCCCCATCATTTCAGCGTTCCCGTCAACACCGCCCTTGTTTACAGTCCCGCTGTCGCAGGAAGTTAGGAAAAGTGCCGCTATAAGAAGAAAAAACAGTTTAATCATTTCTATTCTCCTGATTTTTTTCAGATTTTTTCCACGAATAATCCCACGAGATCCCGCCAAGCACCTCAATTCCGGGCTGCGGGCGTAAGTCATTGGAATCGTTGACATTCCTTCTGACGTTTGTGAGGTTGTTACCGCAGATGTAGAGGCGCAGAGTCTCGTCGAGGAAGCTCTTTTCGATGTAGGCGTTGAGAAGGAAGAACTGAGAGGATTTTATCGTGTTTTCGGCATCGGCAAAGACATGGCTCTGATACATTCCTGAAATGTTGGCTGAAACTCCCCATTTTTTGTGGTGAAAACGGAAAGATCCCTTGGCCTGATGCATCGGTCTGTGCGGCAGCCGCTTTCCGCTGTCCATGTTTTCAGCAAAAAGGAGCGAATATCCGCCTGTAAGCATAAAACATTCCGCAAACGGGAATCTGAAGGCGCTTTCAAGGCCGTAAGTACGCGCTTTGCTTATGTTTTTGTAGGTGTAATAGCTGTTTCCACCTATCCATTCGGCATTGTCGTAGTCGATATCGATAAAATCGAAATACTGGTTGAAGTATCCTGCAAGGCTGATAAGGCTCGCGTCGGCGTATGGGATCACGTCGATCCCTGCGTTTACGCTGTGCGAAGTTTCAGGCTTGAGGTCAGGGTTTCCGTTCACTCCGATAATGTTTCCGAAAACGCTGTGTTCGAAAGTGTAGTAAAGGTGTTTCAAAGTCGGCGTTTTGTAGCCCATTCCGTAAGAAGCGTTGAGTGCGACCCTTTTGTGGGCATAGAATTTCATCGCGAGTTTCGGGGTGAAGGTGTAGCTGAAATTCTCATTGTAGCTGAACCTGATCCCGGGAATTATCGTCCACCACTCGAACGGAGTCATTTCGTCCTGCACGAAAACGGCGGTGTTCCAGACAGTTTTGTTGTCAACATTCGTGCCTGTTTTCTCTTCGACCGTCTCGGAATCGATGATCTCGGTCGATTTTTTGGTGTCGTCCAGCCATTCGTGGTTGAAAAGAAATCCGCCGGAAAGATAGTTCCACGTTCCGAGCAGCACTTTGCCGTCAAGAGTCGTTTCGACAAGGTTGTTGTCGGTGAAACGCCTGCTCACTTCGGGACTTTTGACCAGATCGTCGGTGTAGTTTTTCCTGAAGTAGTTGTCATAGACTTTGAGTTTTATCAAATCAGTCTTGTTGAAGTTGTATTTCAGGTATATCCCGCCTCCGCCGCGGAAAACTTCGCTTGTCAGTTTCGAGAGGTATTCTGTAGGATTGTCTCCTTTGCGAAAGGCCGATTTGCGGTCTTTGTTTTCATAGAAAAAGTCGCCGTCTATTCCGATCTCCCAGCCTGTGGCAGGCCTTAAAGTAAGAGCAATGCCGGCATTTGCAGAATTTTTTCTTTCGCCGTCGGTCGTTCTGTTTGACTTGTCGAGGTCGTAACCTTCAGTGCCGTAGTATCCGGTGCTGAGTTTGAGATCGCTTTTTTTGCCGATAGCGTGTTTCAAAGCGGCATTGAAAGCGCGGTGGTGGTAAGAGCCGTATTCCGCCTTTCCGCTGAAATTGTTTTTTCCGGCGTGCTTTTTAGTGATGATATTGACGACTCCGCAGATCGCGTCGCTTCCGTATTCGGCTGAAGACGAGCCTTTTATGATCTCGATTTTTTCGACATCGTTCAGCGGAAGCTGCGAGGCATCGACTATCCCGTCGGAATTTCCGATAACTTTTTTGCCGTCGACAAGTATCAGCACTCTGCTCGGTTCGCAGCCCTGGATCTGGATACCCTGAGGCGAGCCGCGGTTGCTGTAAGCCTGCCTGCTCACCTGGACTCCGAGCTGGTTTCCCATCGCATCACCCAGATTTTTTGCGCCGCTCTCTCTGATCTCGGTCTCTCCGACGACGGTCTTTTTTTCCGCCTGATAGACCTCGGAAGTCTTGATCTTATCGGCTGTTACTACGATCTCGTCTTCGCTTTCGTCGGAAAGAGTCTCCTCTTTTTTCTCTTCAGCTTCTTTTTCCGCAGCTGCTTCCTGCTCGGGTACCGGCTCTTCGATCTCCTCTTCTTCGACTTCGATCACTTCTTCATCCGGCTCGGTTTCTTCAGCAAAGCAGAAGTGGAAGAATGTTAAAACCACGGCAGCAGCAGCAATTTTGCAGATTTTCATTTTGTCTTCTTCACACAGTAGCTGCCCATCATCGATTTCAGGCAGGTGTGATCCTTCGGGCAGGTCGAATCATCACCATCTTTGCATCCTTTAATGACACAGTATCCTGTTTCTTTTATCCTCGGATCCATTTTTGCCATCCAGGGAAGGCATTTCGTGCCGTCGCAGCACTCTTTGCTTTTTTTACACGGCTGGTCGTAGCAGGCAGGCCATATTTTTGTCATCTCTGTCTCAGCTTTCTCTTTCTCCTCACCTTCAGCGAAACAAAACTGAAAAGCGCAGAGAAGAGAAAGCAGGACAACTATTTTTGACGGTCTGGAGGTGGTCATTATTTATTCTTTATGCAGTAAGTGTTGCTTCCCATCGCCGAAATGCACCTGTGATTTTCAGGGCAGGTCGAATCGTCGCCGACTGTGCAGGTGTTGATGACGCAGTAGTTCGTTTCGTCGATCTCGGGGCTCATTGCTGCCATTGCGGGAAGGCATTTCGTCCCTTCGCAGCATTCGTCGCTGCTGTCACAGTGGTTGTCGTAACATGCGGGCCAGTTTTCCGTGACAGGTTCCTCATTATCAGGAGCTTCTTCGTCGGGAGTTTCAGTGTCAGGTGTTTCTGTTTCATCATCAGACGTTGTTGGATCGTCATCATTTTGTGTGTTGTATGTATCTACATCGTCAGTGTCTTGTGACGGATCAGTATCTACATTGTCGTCTGTGCCGGTATCGGTATCATCTGCCGGAACAGAGTTTCTCATGCAGACGCTTTCAGTTCCTTCGGGGAAGTATTCACCACCCATCGAAAGCGGCCAGCACTCGTAAAATTCGGTTTCCATTCCTGTGTCAGGGCAGCTCGAATTGTCGGTGACGTCACAGTTGAGTACCGTGCAGCGTCCGGCATTTAGTTCGCCTGTTCCCGGCATCGGTCTGATCGCTTCCGGCATGCAGAAAGAAGCGTCGCATCCGCAGTCGGCATCTCTTGTGCAGGAATTCCCTGCGCATGAAAAGTTTTTCGGTGTGGCACCTGTGTCTGAATCACTCCCGGAGTCCGAAGAATCGGTGTCCGTCGTGGTTCCGCTTTCTCCGGAATCTGAGTTGTCGTCTGAATCTCCGCAGCCTGCGAACAGAAACATCATAAAAATCACGAATAAAACTAAACCCTTTTTCATTTTAAGCCTCCTTTTTTATATGAAAAACAACATCACTTTTTGCCGCCACACTTTCACGGTGGGTGACAGTTATCACAGTTTTTTCCTTCATCGTTTCCATTATTGTCTTCAAAATCGCGCTTTCGTTGAGAGTGTCGAGACTTGAAGTCATCTCGTCGAGCAAAATTATGTCAGCATTGTTGAGAAGAGTCCGCGCGATACCTATCCTCTGCCTTTCACCGCCGCTCAGCTTTCCTCCGAGCTCACCCGCCAAAGTGCCGTATCCGTCGGGCAGAGTCGTTATAAAATCGTGGATCTCAGCCTTTTCCGCAGCTTCGACGATCTCTTCCATCGTCGCGTTTTTCCTTCCCAAAGCGATATTTTTGGCGATCGTTTTGTTGAAAAGGTAAGTCTCCTGCGACAGAGAGGTTATGTTTTCCCGCAGCGAACGCAGCGTCACATCACGCACATTCTGCTTTTTGATCTTTACAGTTCCCGAATCAACATCCCAGAAACGGAGCATAAGACGCAGGAGAGTCGTCTTTCCCGAGCCGCTTTCACCCGTTATCGCCACTTTGCTTCCGGGTTTTACGCAAAGGGAAAGATTTTTGAGGATCGTTTTTTCCTTGTAGCCGAAAGTTATGTTGTCACACTCTGCCGTTGGTAGCCCTGACCGCATCGGAGCGGCGTTTCCGCTATCCTGAACGCTCGGGATCTCGTCTTTTATCGCAAATATCCTTTCGGCTGCGGCAAAAGTGTTCGTAATAGTGTTTGAAAGTGCGGAAAGTGCTGTGAAGGGCGCGAAGGAGCTCAAGGCTGCGACAAAAGCGGTGAAAACTTCATATCCCTGAAGAGTTCCTTTCTGATAAAGCGTGATCCCTGCGAAAAGCACCGAGAGCGAAGCCAAAGTTATTACAGCTCCGCATATACCTGAGACAAAACCTTCGTGAAGCTTGAGTGAAAGCGATGAATTGTGCAGGCTGCGCGTTTCATCCTTGATCTCTTCGACCGTCTTTTCAGCTTTTCCGAAGAGTATGAGTTCCTTCATTCCCTGGAGAGAATCGGTGAGGCGGGAATTGAGATCCGATATCGTGCCGCGGTATTCTCTAGCCTTTTTTCTTGCGAAACCGAAGCCGAAACAGGGGATGATGAGCGCCTCAAGAAGATAGAAAAACGCCATTATGAACCCGAAAGCAGGATGGATCAGAGAGAAAAACGCGACAAGCAGGCAGAACATGACTGCTGCGATCGTCACGGGAGCTACAGTGTGGGCGAAAAAGACTTCGATAAGTTCTATATCCGACATGAGTGAAGTTACCATGTCTCCGCTCTTTTTTTCGACAAGTTTCGCCGGAGCGAGACGGCGCAGAGATTCAAAAAGCTCCGATCTGATTTTCGCAAGCAGCCTGAAAGCGATGTCGTGACCTTTATACTGCTCAAGATAGTGCAGGATGCCGCGGATAAAAGCCGAAATCATCATTGACCAGCCCCAGAAAGAGGCCGAAACAGGAACATCAGCACCCGTTTTTCCACTTAAAAAAAGGACAGCTGAGACCATGACTGAAATTGCCGCAATGTGCCCGGTTATTCCTGCCGATATCGACAACGCCATCTCAGGAAGAAGGGGCCGCGCAAATTTTATGAGCCTTGATGAGATTTCGGAAACGCTTTTTTTCATGATTTTTCACCGTTTGATTCAAGAAGCGACTGCTCTGAAAACATTTTGAAGTATAAACCTCTGTTTTCCATAAGTTTTTCGTGTTTTCCCGATTCGACGATCCTCCCTTTTTCGAGAACGATTATCTTGTCGCAGTTTTTTATCATCGAAAGTCTGTGGGTGATGATGAGTGTTGTTTTGTTTGCGGAGATCTCATAGATGTTTTTCCAGATCTCGGCTTCGCTTGAGGCATCGACATTCGAAGTCGCTTCGTCAAAAATATAGAAAGAACTTTCTTTGAGTATTGCCCGTGCGATCGCTATGCGCTGCTTCTGCCCTCCTGAAAAGAGTGAACCCCATTCGCCTGTCTTTGAATCGAGTTTTTCGGGAAGCGACAGGACAAAACTGTCAAGATCGGCGATAGAAAGTGCGTCGAGCATTTCTTCTTCAGTCGCGTCACTTTTTGCAAGAGCCAGGTTTTTTCTTATCGTTGAATCAAAAATGTAGGTCTGCTGCGAAATGAGGGCGATCTTGTTGCGTAGAGCCTGAGTGTCGAACTCCGGGATGTCGCGCCCGTTGATCCTGATTTTTCCCTTTTCAGCCTCAAAAATCCTCAAAATCAGAGAGCCGATCGTCGATTTCCCCGACCCGGAACTGCCGACAACGGCGATCCGTTCTCCTTTTTTGATCTCAAAAGAGACATTTTTAAGAACATCCCTTTTGCCGTCGTAGGAAAATGTCAGGTCATCGAAAACGACCGACTCAATGTTTTCCGGGATGGCATTCCCGGAATTGTTATGTACGGAGGAGGTTTGACAGATGAAATCAGATATGTTCTCAAAAGCGGCGACACCGTTCATTCCTGCGTGGAAAAGTGCTCCGAGAATACGCATCGGCAGGAAAAATTCTGCCGAAAGCAGAAGGATCGTCACTGTTCCCGAAAGAGTAGCGTTTCCCTGAGAAAAAGAGTTCACAACGGCAAGAATTCCTGTCGCCGCACCGAGGAGAGAGAAAAAATCCATGATAAAAATGGAGGAAAGCTGGATCGAGAGGACTTTCATTGTCCGCTTTCTGAAAATTTCGGAGTTTTTTGCCATGATCTCCGAAACATCACCGTCGCGGTTATATAATTTTAAAGTTGTAAGTCCTTGAATGTTCTCAAGAAAATTACCTGACATCTCTTCGTAGGTGTTCCTGAAGTTACGCATTATCTTTTTCGCTTTTTTCATGAAAAACACAATCGAGACAGGGATCAGCCAGACCGAAGCGACCATGACTGAAGGTGCTGCTCGGTCAAAACTGAAGAGTATTGCGAAAAGGACGAAAGGAACTGTCATGCTGTAGAAAAGCTGCGGCAGATAGCGTGCAAAATATACTTCAAGCATCTCGACTCCTTCGACTGCAAGCGAAACGAGCGAGGATGAATCTGCTTTGTCGAGATATCCTATGCCGAGATCCAAGATCTTTCCGTAAATATCGTTTCTTATGTCTGTCTGCACTTTTACGGCAGTCCTGAAAGAGTTCCGCGCCTCTTCGATATTTATCAAACAGCGGATAACAGCGACTGAAGCGGCAACTGCGGCGAAAACGGCAAGATTTGAGGCTAATTCCCCTTTGTCTCCGCTTTGCATCAGAGTTTCGACAGTTTTTGCACCGAACCAGACAAAAAGCAGATTCGACGCAAAAAGAATATATTTCAGGATCACGGCTTCGATCAGCCCGGCTTTGACTTTTGCTGCGTATAAAAGAAGTTTCTTATTTATCATTCTTTACCGTTTTGAGCATGAGAAGGTGTGTCGTGACGCCGATCAGGACAACTGCGAGGAATATCCTGATGTAAAAAAGTTTATCCGGGTCAACGTCTTTCATCGCAAAAAAGAAAGTGTATCCGATCCCGGCCCAAAGCAGAGCCAGACTCTGGATCTTGTGGCGCAGAAGCATTCCCTTCTTTTCTTTGTAGTTTCTGATGTATTCGCCGAAGATCCTGTGATTTAGCAGCCACTTGTGGAATCTTTCGGAAGAACCGGCGAAAAACCATGCGGCGAGAAGAAGGAACGGAACTGTCGGAAGGAGCGGAAGAAAGACGCCAACTGAAGCCAGAGCGACAAAAACAAAACCCAGAACTATGTAGATCCTTTTTTTCAAAATCTCCTCCGTGATAAGCAAGGAACAAATTTAGCGATAAGAAATATAATTAGCTTAAACTAATTTGTCAACACTTTTTTGAAAAACGCCAAAAAGTTTGAGTTGCGGTCTCTTTATTACCTGATTCAGCCGATAAATTTTCTGCGCTCTTCACTTTTCATATTTTTTTCGTATCATGGGGAGATTTTTGGTTTTTATTATTGGAGAAAAATATGAAAGTAAAAGAACTTATTGAAAAACTTGATCTTAAGATCTTCACCGAAAAAGGCGACTTGGAAAAGGAAATTTCGGGCGGTTACACGGGCGATTTGCTCAGCGATGTAATGGGAACGGCGAAGGACGGAAATGTTCTGGTCACGGTTCAGTCGCATAAAAACGTAACGGCGATAGCTTCTCTCAAAGAGCTTGCGGCAGTCGTTCTGGTCAAAGGGATTAGTCCGGAACCAGAGATGCTCGAATCGGCTGAGGACGAGGGGATCGCGGTTCTCGGCACAAAAGAGAACGCATTTACGATTTCCGGCAAAATTTACGAACTGATCAAGTAAAACGATGAACCAGTACAGGGCTGATCTTCACATCCACACGCTTTTGTCTCCGTGCGGCTCTCTCGAAATGAGCCCCGCCGCGATTTTGGAAGCGGCTGCGGAAAAGGCGCTCGACATCATCGGGATAGCCGACCACAATTCGACGCGGCAGTCGACGATAATCCGCGACATGGCGAAAAAATACGGAATTTTCGTTCTCTGCGGAGCCGAGATCAACACAAAAGAGGAGATCCACTGCTTAGCCTTCATGGAAGATGACGAAAAGCTTGGCATTTTTCAGAACTACCTTGACGAACACTTGATAAAAGTGCCGAATAATCCTGAAAAAATGGGCTATCAGGTCGTCGTGAACGAAGCGGAGGAGATAATCTACGAAGAGGAGAATCTTCTCATTGCCGCAATAGATCAGGACATCGAAGCGGCTGAAAAATTCGTCCACTCGCTCGGCGGGATATTCATTCCGGCGCACATAAACAAGACGGTGAACAGCCTTCTCGGGCAGCTCGGTTTCATTCCGCCCGACCTCAAACCCGACGCGGTGGAGATCTCGCGGCACATCACGAGAGAGAAATTCCTTGCCGAAAATCCGTTCGTAAAAGGTTTCAACATAACTACTGCGAGCGACGCCCACATTCCGGGCGATGTCGGCAAGATCGCATCGGTTTTCGAGATCGAAAAAAGGAGTTTTGCCGAAATAAAAATGGCGCTTCACGGCGAAAACGGAAGGAGGGTTATCACAAAATGAAAGAACTTGCTCTGCATATTCTCGATATTCTTCAGAATTCGACCCGCGCAAAGGCGGCGAAAATCGAACTCAACATTTTTGAAGACACCAAGGAAAATGTCTATTCAATAGAAATAAAGGATGACGGCTGCGGAATGTCGCCGGAACTTCTGGCGCGTGTCACTGACCCGTTCACGACGAGCAGGACCACCCGCAAAGTCGGGCTCGGCGTTCCGCTTTTCAAACACACGGCGGAGCAGAGCGGCGGACACCTCGAAATAACTTCGAAAGA
>CAJOMF010000078.1 GCA_905235605.1 uncultured bacterium | reverse complement strand
GCCGATAGGCAGTCTCTTGAGCATTTGAACACCTCTTAAATGAGACGTATCAGGTTACGTCTCTACAATAAAACCGGTGTATTATACTCGGTTTTTTGGAAAAATCCATCTGTTTTTACGGCTGGTGGAGAAAGTCCGCAGGAAAGGTTTAGCTGTGGAGGTCTTACAGAAGCCTAAAGCAACCGAAAACTGAGATTTTTTATTTCGTCCAGTTGTTATAGAGAAGTGTTCCCGTGTAGAGAAGCGAAAATGTCGGAGCTATCTGCTGGATTATGCGGTTGTAGCTGACCAGAGCCATCGTAGCGACGTAAACTCTGTCACCCGGCATCAGACGCACCTGTCCGGCTTTGCCTGTCATAATATCGTCGAAATGGAACTGCACGAGCAGATGCTTTCCGCCAGTCTGACGCACCATGTAGATCCTTCCGTCGGCTGCGTTAGGCTGAACAAGACCTCCGGCATCTGCAACCAGGTCGATCATCGTGTAGTTGCCGCTGTTCATTTCAAAAGCTCCCGGATTTTTGACTTCGCCCAGAATGTAAACTCTGTTCGCCGAAGGTGCCGGAACATAAAATGTGTCGCCGTCCTTAAGGTAATACTTCGAAAAATCACGCGTTCCGGTTGCGATTTCGCTGACACTGATCGGAAGGACAGTTTCTCCTCGTTTCAGGTAGACAAATTCAATGGCATTCTTTTCTGAAGAAGAGGAAGGCACCATTCCTGTGACCGCTTCGAGCATATTCGTATTGACTTTTATCGGATTTTTGCCGGCGTTTTTTACGTTGCCGACAACGTAGTAGAATTTACTTTCATACTTTACGATATCGAACATTATGTGCGGATCTTTGATGAATTTCGAATAACCTTCTTCCAGTTTTTCGACTATCTCTTTTCGCGTAAGTCCGGCAATTTTCACCTGTTTCAGAAGCGGGATATTGACTTCGCCGTTCTCATCCACCGCATAGCCGAAAATCTCCCCTAGAGCTGTTGACTGCGTGCTGTCCTGCGGGTTGCCGTAGATCGTGATCTTGATCTCGTCACCGACTCCTACCGTGTAGCTCATCTCTTCCGAGGCGAAATCCTTAAATTCCTCATCGAAATTCATTTCTTCGACTTTGAATTCTTCTTCGGGAACATCGGCAAATTTCCTGGCTCCGGAATATGCACAGGAAGTTATGCACAGAACAGCCAGAAAAATCAGTGAATGTTTAAAAGCCATATCCCACCTATTATCATAAAAAGTCCGCTGAACTGCACTGCGCTCAGTTTTTCCTGAAACACAAAAAGCGACCAGAGCGTCACGATTATGAGTCCGCAGGAAGTCATCATCGGATAAGCTATCGAAAGGTTGAATTTTTCAAGCGCCTTCGTGTAAAAAACCAGCGCTATACCGAAAAATGCGATACCTGACATCAGCTTGAAATTGGTAACGTAGCTCAAAACAAAAGGAATGATGCCGTCACTCAGCTTCACCGGTTCTGCCATAACTCCGGCCTTCATGAAAATATTGGCTCCGGCGTTGAAAACTATCGCCAGAATAAGAAAAATCACACTTGTACTCATAATGCCTTTATCTTTTCTATTATTGCCGGCCAGCACTCATCGGGGATCTTCGCACCGATTTTTTCGATGACGCAGGCAGCGAGTATCGTTCCCGCCATCGCACTTTTTTCAAGAGAAAGACCGTTGACGTAACCGTAAAGGAAACCTGATGCGTAAAGGTCTCCGGCGCCTGTCGTATCAACGCGTTTCGCATCTACAGGAGGGATCGTCAACAGTTCTTTGCCCGTGGCCACAAGCGATCCTTTCGGACCGGTCTTGACGACTGCGATTTTGCACATTTCTGCGATTTTCAAAGCGCTTTCTTCAGCCGGAAGACCGGTGAACGAACGGGCTTCTTCCTCGTTTGCAAAAACGATATCGACATACCTCGAAACTATCGACTGCAGGAAACCGAGATTTTCGACAACGACATTGAAACTTGCAAGGTCGAGTGAAGTCGTGAGACCCGCCTCTTTTGCAAGAACGAGCGACCTTTCGATCAGATCGTGATCCTGAACAAGGTAACCTTCGACGTGGAAAAGATCGTGACCTTTGAAAAGATCGACTGACAGTTCATCCGCCGCAAGTCTTACCGCCGAACCGAGATAAGTCGCGAAAGTACGCTCCGAATCAGGCGTGATAAGAGCTATAGCCCTGCCCGTCTGAGGCTCGTCGCGGAAAAGTATCGGGCGAATCGACGAAGCCTCCATGTCCTTTTCAAAAATGGAACCGAATTCGTCATCGCTCACCTTACCTATGAACGAAGTCCCGATTCCGAGTTTCGCCAGACCGTGGATCGTGTTCGATGCGCTGCCGCCGCTCACAAGCGAAAAATCAAGATTTTCGACAGTTTTCAGAACTCTTTCACTGAAAGCAAGATCAACAAGCTGCATACTGCCTTTGACCAAGCCGAGTTCCGTCAGGACGGAATCACCTGGCAAAGCTACAAGAATGTCCAGAAGAGCATTTCCCATGCCGAGGATTTTTTTCATATCTGATACCTTTGAAGTGAATTGAAAGAATTACTTGTTAATAATTTTTATGCGTCCGAGATTCGTCTTTGGGAAAGTTCCCTTTGCCTTCATGGAGTCAACAAGGATCGACGAAAGAAGATAAGCCGTGTCTTTCTTTGACTTGATCTCTTTGAGCATTGCGTATCCGTCGCCGCCGTTCGCCATGAACGAGTTGAGGGCGACTTTATACTTTTTAGCCTTGTCAAGCGGCTTTCCGGCAACTTTGACATCCAGCGCATCGCCTTTATAAATCTTCATTTCGATACCTGAAACCTGAAGGAATCCGCCTGCACCGAGTCCTTTCTGAGCGAAGAAATCAAGAACTTCCTGGATCTGCGCACCGGTAAGCTCAGCCGTGTAGACCGTATCCTGGAACGGGAAGATGCTGTAAATGTCCTTTTCGGTAACAGCGCCTTTTTTGAGTGACTGTCTGATGCTTCCGCCGTTAAGGAAAGCAATGTCTGCACCGGTCTTTTCACGCATGATATCGGTGATTATGTCGCCGAGTTCGACCTCTTTCTTTCTTGCGATATCGTCGCTGCCGTCAAGATCCCTGTCGATTTTTCCGATCTGTCTGGTCGGGAATTCGCATTTGAAACCGTTGAGCATATCGACCATAGCTTTGTTTTCCTTGATCTCTTCACCGACAAATTTATAGCCTTTGTCGGTCTTTTCCTTAAGGTTGACCGGATAGAGTTTGTATTCGGTCTTTACGATTTTCGTTCCCTGGAAATAGAAGTCGATCCTGCCGACCCATTTGCCGAGACCTTCCGTCTGAACAATGTGGGTATCACCGATTTTTACCGGGCTTGCAAGCTGTCTCTGAGTGTGACCGCCTATGATGAGGTCGATGCCCTGAACAGCTTTTGCGAGGTAGTTGTCACCTTCGTAGCCGTCGAAACTTTTGTCGCTGTCGTAGAAACCGAGGTGGCTGAGAACGATGATGACATCGTTTTTCTTTTTAAGGATCGGAACCCATAATTTAGCAGTTTCGATCGGGTCGCTCATCGTAATGTTGCCTTTGAGACCCTGGCTCGAAATACTTTCGGTCTCTCTTGTCGTCAGACCGAGAACAGCGACTTTGAGACCGTCATCCATCTTCTTTTCGATGTAGTTTTTGCCGATCGGCTCTTCACCGCCTTCTTTATACATGTTTGCGCTGAGGAACGGGAATTTTGCAGTTTCCTGCATCTTTTTGAAAGCCTCGAAACCGAAGTCGAATTCGTGGTTTCCGATAGTCATTGCGTCGTAGCCGACAAGGTTCATGCCTTCAACCATCGGGATATTTTCGCAGATGTTGCTTCTCGGATCGCCGAGCGTGATATCACCTGCACNACTGAGAACGAGAACGCTCCCGCCTTTGCCCTGAACTTCGGCCCTGATCTGGTCTACGAGCGTCTTCCGGGCTGCAAGTCCGCCGATCCCGGGATTGTTCGGCTCATCGAATTTCCAAGCCATACCGTGCCCGTCATTGGTAAAAATAACTGTAAGCAGACGGTCTTTGTTGTCTGCACCGAAAACCGTCAGAACTGAAAGAATACAAAAAACTGCAACGAGAAATTTTCTCATTTTAATCCCCCTGATTTATCAAATGTTAAACTTTCGATGACCCGTTTCATATCAGCCGCAGAATATATTGAATCTTTTGAAGAAGTCAAATAGTTACGAGCGTATCTTGCATAATTCTCAGCCGATTTTTTCAAACCTTCTATT
The DNA here is from genome assembly GCA_905235605.1 of uncultured bacterium. Lineage (GTDB taxonomy): Bacteria > UBP6 > UBA1177 > UBA1177 > UBA1177 > UBA1177. The sequence goes on along the minus strand of CAJOMF010000078.1, from coordinate 9,568 downwards.
TCTTCAGCCGTAACTTCACGCTTTATTTTGGCGGGATTGCCGGCTACGAGAACGCCTTCCGGGATTTCCGTGCCGCCCAAAAGGACTGAATTTGCAGCGATTATCGAGTTTTTCCCGATTTTGCAGCCGTCGAGGACGACCGCACCCATTCCGATGAGAACGTTTTCGGCGATTATCGATCCGTGAATGACCGCGTTGTGACCGACAGTAACGTCGTCACCGATAACTGTCGGATAGAGCGCCGTCGTGACGTGGATAGTTGCATTGTCCTGAATATTCGTCCTCTTTCCGATTTTGATGCTGTTTACGTCACCGCGGACAACTGCACCGAACCAGATGCCGCTTTCTGCGCCTACAGTGACATCGCCGATAACGTCGGCGGTTGTGAAAATCACAGCTTCGGGATCTATATTCGGAAATTTCTCAAGATAGTTCGTTATCATTTTTGTCTCCTTCTTTTTCTTCGTCTTCAAATTCTTCAAGCATTTTATCGGCATCACTTTTTATGTTGGCAAACGAAGAGCCTAAAAGCAGAAAGCCGATCATTGCGAGGACAGCAAAAATCGAAGGCGCATGCTCGGCCTGAGAAAGCCTGTTAGACGCAGCCATGCACCTGCGGGCGATCTTTTTCTGCTCTTCATAACTAAGATCCTTCCATGAATCAGGAGCTTTGTCGGCAAAACACGTTCCGTCAGCTTTAAGCTGCTCGTATTCAGCCCGCGCGTCGTCTCTCGCGTATAACATCCAGCAGAGCGCAACGATGCTGACTACCGAAAGAATCAGACCGTAGAAGCCTCTTTTTGTTCCCAAAACACGTTTTTTAAGAGAGTTTTCCATGTCACCTCCTATTCAAATGCAAGGTCTGCAACCATTTTTACAAAGTCTTCGCCAGGCTCTTTCAGGCTCTTCGACAGGAAGAAATCGATCATTCCGCGCTTCTTCTGGTGCAGATTGAGGATCTTTTCTTCGATCGTCCCCTTTGAGTAAAGTTTTGTAACGACCACTTTTTTCGTCTGACCGATCCTGTGGGCGCGCGACCATGCCTGCTCTTCCACTGCCGGATTCCACCACGGATCGACGATGATGACGTGATCAGCTCCGGTAAGGTTGAGTCCCACTCCGCCGACTTTGAGACTGAGCAGGAATGCATTTTTCCCGCCCTGATTGAACTTTTCGACAAGTTCCATGCGGTCCTTCGTGTCACCGTCCATATAAAAATATCCGATACCGTTTTCGTTGAAGGAAGCTTCTATTATTTTCAGCATTTTGACATACTGGCTGAAAATCAGCACTCTGCCGCCGCCCGAAAAGATCTCGTCGCAGAGTTCCTGAATGGCGGCGATTTTTCCAGAAAGTTCAGGGTCGGACGCACCTTCAACAGCAAGCGAAGGATGATCTGCAGCAAGCCTCAGTTTTGAAAGCAGCGCCAGTATCTCGATCTTGTTTATCGAATCGCCGCGGTCGATAAATTCGGCCTTGCCTCTCAGCATCGCGGAAAGATAAACGTCCTTCTGCTTCGGCGTCATCTCGACCGGATATTCTTTTATTATAAGCTCGGGAAGTTCATCCAGGATCTCGTTTTTCAGACGCCTCAGAATAAACGGAGCCGTTTTTTTACGCAGAATATCGAGTTCTTCGTTGTTACCGACTTTTTCCATTTTGTCGACATCCTTCCGGCTGCCGAGGTAATCGGGCATGATGAACTGAAAAATGCTCCAGAGGTCGCTCACATGGTTTTCAAGCGGCGTTCCTGTAAGTGCAAAACGGTGCTTCGACTTTAGAGAACTTAGAAGTTTGAACCGTTTTGTATTGTTGTTTTTGATCTGCTGCGCCTCGTCGATGATTATAGTTTCAAAAATTTTGTCCTCAAGAAGCTGAAAATCGTTGATAACGACCGAATAGGAAGTGATTATGAGCTCTTTATCCGTGCTTTTCCACTTCGCGACACGTTCTTCCGGCTTCAGCGAATCGATGACCGTACGCTTCATATCTGGGAAAAACTTTTCGATTTCGCGGTCCCAGCTCCAGACAAGCGTTTTCGGACATACGACGATCGAAGGCATATCACCCGTTTCGGACTTTATCATGCAGAGAGACTGGAGAGTTTTTCCGAGACCCATTTCATCGGCAAGCACTCCGCCCAAGCCGAGCGCCTTGAGAAGAGACATCCAGCGGAAACCTTCGATCTGATACTTTCTGAGCGGGATCCCGGCAAGATGTGTCTCGTCCGGATGCGGCAGCTCACCTTTTGCAAGGGAATCAAAAATCGAGATATATTTCTTTTTCGCTTCGGCTGAACCGGTGAAATTTTTGAGAATTTTCCTGTTTTTCGCCTTCAAAAGCCCGACAAGGTTCGCAACAGGCAGTTTTTCGCTGTCGGAATAGACCGCGGCCCCTATCATGTCTGCGATTTTTGCAAGGAAATCAGCACTGTTTTCAAGAATAACAGGCTTCCCTCCGGTATCGTTGACAACAGGCTCCTCGATCCCGCGCCCGAACTGTCTGACTGCCTCGACAAGCGACGACGACGGTATGAAATCTGACATCTGCGGCAGTTTGATGTTGAACGAGAACCACTGTTCGTCCGAATTGACATCAAGCACTATCTCAGAATTTTCGGCCACAGCCTGAGGGATGCTGACCTTTTTGATCTCCTGCCCGTTCACGACCGAACCGATCTGTGACAAAGCGCTTTCGGGCGAGATTATCCTCGAATACTCCTGCATCGGAACGGTGTAAGAATTTTTGAAAAGCCTGAAACCGTCAGCGGCAAGAGCCGATTTTATATTTTTGACAAGCTGCGGATCGATCGAATAAATGCGTCCGTTGACCGGATATTTCTGCTCGAGATTCTTTTTTCTCGGCTGGAATTCGATCGACGTTCTGCCGTTTTTAAGAAAGATCTTCAGGAAGACTTTTCCTTCACGAAGCTCTGTCTTGAAAACGACACTCGTGTTTTCGTCAAGTTCTATTTTCTTGAGGTTGAAGACGCCGCTGAGCACGACTTCAGGGCTCAGACTGTCACTGAGATCGGAAACAGCCTTGATGAGAGCCTCTTTTCTGGAGTAACCGATCGTTTTGCCGGCAAGAGCCGAAACCGTATCTCTTATTCCTGCCGGAAAACGCCAGACGGCACCTTCGTCACAGTCTATCGCAACACCGTTTTTTTCAGAATAAAAGACACTTTCTGGCATCGAAAAATCAATTCCTTCGGAATCGACATCGTACGAAAGGATCAGCGGATGTTCAGCAGGAAAAAGCTGGAGCTGCCCCAGAGCAAACTTTTCGGGATAAAGAGAAACCAAAAGCAGAAGATCGTCGCCGGAAAAAAGCGAAGAGAGCCTTTTAAGCTGGAGATCGCCGCCGTTTTCTATCTTTACCGAGCAGCTTTTTCTGTCGAGCAGAAGTTTGAATGGAGCCTCTGCCTTGTGAGTATCCTTTTTCACGTTGAAGCGCGAAAGCTGCTCCGCGATATCGGTGTTGTCCATAGAAAGATCGTTGAAAGCAAGCGCGACCCCGACGACATGTGCGCAGATACCGTCACTGTGACAGGAACAGATACTGTTGAAAAGATTGCCGAACTCGTCTATTTCGAGTCTGACACTGCATCCGCCTGCAGAACCCTGCACGAACGTGATCCCCTCTTTGACAGATACCGAAAGTATCATTGTGGAATTCTGTCCGTGCAGAGTGCATCCGTCGAAATACGAATCGGAAGCTACCAGATCTGCAAGGCGGATAACGACTGACATTTTTAATTTAAAACCAGTTTACATCAGGTGGAAAGCGACGGTAAGTCCCGCCATAACGATCGAAACCATGCTCATGAGCTTGATGAGGATGTTGAGCGACGGGCCCGATGTATCTTTGAAAGGATCGCCGACCGTATCGCCGACAACAGTCGCCTTGTGGCAGTCGGAACCTTTGCCGCCGAGATTTCCTTCTTCGACATATTTTTTAGCGTTGTCCCAGGCACCGCCGGCATTCGCCATGAATACTGCAAGTACGAAGCCTGCCGACAGTCCTCCGATAAGAAGACCGAGCACGCCGCCGACACCGAGAAGAAGACCGGTTACGACCGGAACGACGATCGCAAGGATCGAAGGAAGAAGCATTTCGTGCTGTGCGCCCTTTGTCGAAATCGCAACACAGCGTTCGTAGTCAGGTTCTGCCTTGCCTTCAAGGATCCCTGTGATCGTGCTGAACTGACGGCGGACTTCTTCAACCATCTTCTGAGCTGCTCTGCCGACTGCGTTCATGGTAAGACCGCAGAATACGAATGCCATCATAGCGCCTATGAAAACGCCGACGAGAACGATCGGGTTCATAAGGTTTACGTTGTATGCATTCATAAAGTCGATAAGCGTTGCATTTGCAGCCGCAATGCCGTTCGGAAGTGCTTCGCCGGTGCGGACAAGAGCGATCTTGATCTCTTCAACGTAGGATGCAAGAAGAGCAAGCGCTGTAAGAGCAGCCGAGCCGATCGCAAAACCTTTGCCAGTTGCAGCCGTCGTGTTTCCGAGTGCATCGAGGGCGTCAGTGCGCTGACGGACTTCAGGTTCAAGGCCGCTCATTTCAGCGTTACCGCCTGCGTTGTCGGCGATGGGACCGTAAGCATCGGTTGCAAGCGTGATACCGAGAGTCGAAAGCATACCGACTGCAGCAATACCGATTCCGTAGAGACCCTGCGAAAGGTTTGCTGCGTTGAATGCAAGTTCAAAGCCGTTTGCGCAGAGGTATGAAAGAATGATCGCAACACCGACCGTAACTACCGGAATAGCTGTCGAAAGCATACCGAGACCGAGACCGGAAATGATGACTGTCGCAGGTCCTGTAGTCGAGCTTTCAGCAACTTTCTGGGTAGGTCTGTACGACTGTGAAGTGTAGTATTCCGTGAATTTTCCGATGATAACGCCTGCAACCAGTCCGACTACGACAGAAAGTGAAGTCTGCCACCAGCGGTTGTCGGCAGTTCCGAAAAGTCCTGCGAAGATGCAGAATGTCGCAACGGCGATAAGGACTGCTGCAGTGTTCGTTCCGCGGCTGAGTGCAGAAAGCAGGTTCTTCATGTTCGCATTTTCTTTCGTCTTGACGAGGAAAATACCGATGATCGAAAGAAGGACGCCGATCGCAGCGATCATCATCGGAGCAAGGACAGCTTTAAGCTGCATATCGCCCTGGAATGCAGCAGCACCGAGAGCCATCGTAGCAAGGATCGAGCCTGCATAAGATTCGTAAAGGTCTGCACCCATGCCTGCAACGTCACCGACGTTGTCGCCTACGTTGTCAGCGATGGTAGCCGGGTTGCGCGGGTCGTCTTCGGGAATGTTGTATTCCGTCTTTCCGACAAGGTCTGCGCCGACATCTGCTGCCTTCGTGTAGATACCGCCGCCGACTCTTGCGAAAAGAGCCTGAGTCGAAGCACCCATTCCGAAAGTGAGCATCGTTGTTGTGATCGTTATAAGATCAGCCTTCGCACCGACAAGTTCCAGAAGTCCGGTGTTGTTGAGAACTATGAACCAGAGCGAAACGTCAAGCAGAGCCAGACCGACAACGACAAGCCCCATTACAGCGCCTGAACGGAAAGCGACCTGAAGACCGCTGTTGAGGCTCTTTCTTGCCGCGTTAGCAGTGCGGGCAGAAGCGTAAGTAGCTGTTTTCATTCCAAAGAATCCGGCAAGACCGGAGAAAAAACCGCCGGTCAGGAACGCGAACCAGACAATGCCGTTCTGCAGCTTGAAAACCGCCATAACAGCAAAAATCACCGTCAAAACGCAGAAAACGACCGTTACGACCTTGTACTGCTGCTTGAGGTAAGCCATAGCACCGCGTCTTACGTAAGCCGCGATTTTTTTCATCGTGTCCGTCCCCTCATCCTCTTTCATCATCTGTTTAAAGAAGAAGAAAGCGAATGCAAGTGCCAGAACGGAAGCACCCAAAACCAGGAAAACAAGATTTGACATAAAAGCCTCCTAAAATAACAAAAAAAGACCGTTCAAAAAAAATGCGCCGTATTTAACGACTTTTTTTTCAATTAGGCAAATATATTTGTTATAAAAGCGCGGATTTCTCTGAAAAAAGCAATCAGAACAAGGATAATGAAAAACAAAATGTAAAAAAGGCTGTATGTGACATGGTCAGGCAGCGGCGAAGTAAAATGCGAAAACGAAGGATGATCCGGATTCACCGCAAACCACGAAAATCCGAGGCAGAAAAACGACGTGTATGTAGAAAAAAGCGCCGATACAGCCGATCTCAGCCGACGGCCGGTAAAAATAAATCCCAACGCGAAAGAGCCGGCAAGCAGAAGCACCAGTTCCGGGAACATCGGCCAGTCGTATTCATGCACTGCAAGAAGCGTAAGCATGTCAAAAGCAACTTCCCTGACAGAAGTCGGATTTATGAAGTTGAGATGCCACTTGTGCCCCATCAGAACTGAATACAGCAAAGGAATATAGGTCAGGAATCCGCCAAGTGCAAGCATCGGAAGATCGCTGTTTTTCAGTTTCAGAATGTATTTGAAGCCGATGACGAAAAACATCAGGACGCAGTTGAACCAGAAAAGCTGCATAACAAATATCCAGATCATTGTCTCCTGCATCTCGACGGCAATCCTGACGAGAATCAGGACTTCATAAATCAGGAAAGCAGCCCAAAGAGGGATTTTATTTATTTTTTTGAGCAGATTTTTCATTGTATTTTTTCCAGTTCAGGGCTGAAAATTTCGCCGGGATGCGGCCTGTAGCCGTTGATAAATTCAGCCGCCCGCATCGGATTTTTGCCGGCCGGCTTAAGTCCGGTGATTTTTATCCCGCCGTTTCTGCATGCAACGACGATCCCGCTTTTGGAAACTTCGGCGATCTCTCCCTGATTCCCTGCGCAGTTTTCTACAAATTCAGCTTTTTCTATTCCGACAACATTTCCGCGGAAAACAGCCCTGACTCCCGGCTCCTTAGTCAAAGCCCTGATTTTATTAAATAAAACTTTTGCATCGTTATCAAAGTCAAGCCACATATCCGATTTTTGGATCATTTTCGTGAAAACCGGCTCTCCCTGCTGCGGAACTCTTCCGACTTCTCCGTTTTCTATTTTTTCCCAGTTTTTATCCAGAAGTTCAAGCGAAAGCTCTGTCAGTTTTTCAAAAAGGGTCGTCGCATTGTCGCTCTCCGTGACCGCACATTCAGCCGACATGATCACGTCTCCGCTGTCAAGTTCTTCATCCATCACCATGACCGAAGTTCCGCTCACAGTGTCTCCGTTGAGTAAAGCGGTGTTTACCGGAGTCGGACCGCGGTATTTCGGAAGAAGCGAAAAATGGACATTCAGCGGATAAAGTTTCGGTATATCGAGAATGCGTTTCGGAAGTATCTGACCGTAAGCCACTACAAAAAGGATATCCGGCTCAAAATTCTTAATAATTTCAAATGCTTTTTCCGATTTTGACCAGAGAGTATGAACTTCCAAACCCAGCTCGAGTGCCCTCTTTTTTACCGGAGTCGGCTCCAGTTTTTTGCCGCGTCCGCGGATTTTGTCTTTCTGCGAAAAAACGATTATCTCCGCATTTTTAGAGACGCAGAAATCCAGAAAAGGGACTGAAATTTCAGGACTTCCCATAAAAACTATTTTCATTTTGACCTCCGAAACTCTACGCCGGTGAAGAATACTTTTTATTCAGCAGATTGCAATAATACCGGGATCAAGTAAAACATTACTATGGGAAAATCAGGCGTGGATGCTGCGACAGATAACAAGGAATATACAAAAGAAAAAAAACACTCCCTGCGAAAAATTCGAACTAAAATATCAGTTTTTCTTATATTTTCTCATTTTATATCTTGACAGCTTTTCAACAAAAAATATAATTTTTTGTTGTTTTTACATAATCATTCTTCGGAGGTTACAAATGCCGACCCGTTTCAGATTAGTTTTAGTTGTTTTGGGATTGATTTTCCTGGTTTCCTGTTCTTCGTCATCAAAGTCTGAAAACGACGCTGATGCCTTGCCTGATGCAGATGCAGGCACTCAGGATTCTGAGACTCAAGACGACGATTCCGATTCTCAAAATCCCGAAATCGTTGATGATTCAGACAAAGTTTTGGGTTCCGATTTACCTGACCCCGGCGAAGAAATTTTCGAGAAAACCGAGCCGATCAACGGTTACAAACGCTGTTACGACAAAATTCCGGCAGGACAGTATGAAGGTTTCTTTGCTGACCCCAATCTTGAATACTGGGTAAAAAGAAGCCTTAACTATGATGAAGATTATGAATTGACTGAAGAAGATTTATTAAAAGTTACCAAAGTAAGTGTGTATTCTCAGGACATACGCGGTATAGAAAAACTCGCAAACCTTGAATCTGTCAAAATTTCAGGCGGCAATGTTTATGATTACATTCCTCTTTTATGGCTGGAAAAATTAAAAGAATTAAAAATTGATGCTGAAAACATGACCTGTCTTGACGGCTCTTTTTCGTTGCTTACGAATCTTGAAACTCTTGAAATAGAAGAGACAAAATTAAAAGATGTTTCTCCAGTAGAACAGCTTGTGAATCTCACAAGTTTAGCAATGCGATCGAATGAAATTGAGTCTTTACCAGAAAATATCGGCAATTTGCAAAAACTTGAATTTCTATCTTTTTCTTACAACAATGCAAAAGATATCAAACCACTTAAGTCTTTGATAAATTTAAGAAAACTGTTTTTCCATAGCAACTATATCGAAGATATTTCACCTGTAAAAAATTTGGTTAATTTGACCAAGTTTGGTGCTCAGGGCAATAAAATAAAAGATATTTCGGCAGTTACAAATTTGATGAATTTAACATATTTAGGATTGAATAATAACCAGATTGAAGAAATTCCTGAAGAAATCATAAATTTAAAAAAATTACAAACCCTTGAATTAAGTTTCAACAATATTAGCAACTTACCTGTTTTGGAAGGATTGAATTCTCTTGATACTTTATGGTTTTCCAACAATGCTCTGAACGATGAAGACTTTATGAAACTTAACGACCCTGAAAATGTCCGATTCTTGGATGTTGCCTTGAATAAAATCACAAAAGTTCCGATTATGAAGAATGTGAAATCACTCAAGGAATTGTACTTGAACTATAACAGCATCACGGATTTATCGGGTTGCGCAGATAACGAATCTTTTCCGGCACTTAAAAGTGTTTATTTAGGCTCAAATAAGATAAGCGATGCAGAAGCACTCAGAAACAGGAAAGGTTTGAACAGATTGTCAATCGGTAAGAACTGCATAACAGATCTTTCTCCGCTGGAAGAGTTGAAAGAAAGGGGCACCTATATCTCAGGAATGAATGAACAGCTGGAAAGCTGCGAGGATAAAACTGAATAAATGCTGTAACAAAATGCGGGCGAGCCGCCCGCGTTCCGACAATAACTGCTCAGATGACGGGTGGTAATCCAATCTCATTCTGAGTAACAAGGATCATCGAACCTCTGATTTTCTCATAATTCCCCATTTTTTTCACTTGACACAAACTGAATAAAAAGTAAACTGCTCAGCAGGATTTTACATAATTATTCTTCGGAGGTGCAAATG
>CAJOMF010000077.1:8580-18635 GCA_905235605.1 uncultured bacterium | reverse complement strand
CCCTCATCCGTTGCTAGAACCCTGCCTAGCTAAAGATGTCGATTTTGTCAAAATCTTTATGGAGAACGGAGCCGATTATTCAAAACTTAAAAATAATGGGCGGACTTTAAAAGAAATCTGCGCGGAGCACGGCATCGAAATCAAAGACGAGTGGTTGAAAAAGAAAGAATAATCTTTGGAAGCAACAAAATGGAAACAAATTTTAGTTACGACTCTTTCGGCAACCCCTATTCTGAATTCGTTTCATCCGGCAACATTACGAAGACCGTTTCACGCAGGATGACCGATGTAAAAACTTATCAGTTCACCTATTCTGACGGCAAAACTCTCCGCAAAACCGCGACAGGAAACGACCTCGATTCAATCGAATACGGCTCAACAGGCAATCTTGCAGAAATCGCATCCTACAGCCGCGCAAACGGCGTTCTCACCGCAGTCACAAAAGGTCAGAATTTGATCGAAACATTCAGCTACAACAACTGGAATATGCTCGATAATCACACTGTCAGCAACACAAACGCCACTTTTGCCATAAATGCTGAATCGTGCATCCTCATTCTCCTCATAGTAATTCTCCTAAAACAAAGGTTGATCTATTTACACCTTAACCTCTGCCCAGTGTTCTTGTAGCACTATACAAAACAGGAGAACTCTTTTCTAAGCTCCATTTCAGGAAAAATCTCACTCTTCATTGCTTTCTTTAAGCTTTTTAAGTGCGTTTTCAAAGCCGCTGTTTCTTGTTGCCGAGTTTTTGAGAGTGTATTCCAGGACGCTTTCTTTCGCAGCGATCTCCACTTTTTCTTTTGCTCTTGTTATCGCGGTGTAAAGCAGCTCTTTCGTAAGCATCGGCATCTCTCTTTCGGGAAGGACGACAAGAACCGATCTGTATTCGCTTCCCTGGCTTTTGTGGATCGTCATTGCATATACCGTTTCTACCGGCGGCAGAGCTGATATCGGAAACGGTTTTACACTGTTGTCTATTTTGAAATATGCTCTTTTACCCAGAATAACACCGCAGTCGCCGTTGACGAGGCCGCTGTTGGCGTAGTCGTTTCTTGTAACCATTACCGGACGTCCGCTGTAAAAAATATCTGTTCCCTCTTTGCCGAGAGCTTTTTCTATAGCTTCGTTGAGTTTCATAACCCCGGAAGAATCTTCTTTTGATGGACATAATATCTTGAAACCGTTGAGTTTTTCAAGGATTTCCTCCGGACTGAGACTGGTGTCGGAAAGAAATCCGTAGTTATCAGCCGCTGTTTCGACGATTTTTTCTACAGTTTTTGTTGTGAAATCAAGATCCCGTTCTTCCCTGCATATTTTAATGACTTCCTTAGCAGCTTTCTGCCCGTTGACTGCGCCGGCCAGTCTCCCGATCGCAGGATGTTTCTCGAAACGGTGGCTTTTTGTAAGTCTGGCTACGATATCACGCTCGAAAAGTCCGGCTTCTGCTGCGCTGCATATATCGCTGAGGACGTTTCCGACATCGACGCTTGCAAGCTGGTCCTTGTCGCCAAGCAGAATGATTGAGGTTTTGTCGGAAAGGGCGTCAAGCAGGTTCGAAAACATTGCGATGTCCACCATGCTCGCCTCATCAACGATAACAAGGTCGGCGTGTATCGGATTTTCTCTGTTTTTCTCCGGCTTGCCGAACATCCAGCCCAGAAGTTTGTGCAGGGTCCGCCCTTCGAGAGATTTCATTTTACCGAGTATCTCTCCGCTTATTACATCCGATTCTTCGATGTTCTTCGTTTCTTTGCCGAGTGATTCGGTCATGCGTGACGCCGCTTTGCCGGTAGGGGCGGCGAGGATGATCTCTGCTTCGGGGCAGACGCTGAGGATCCCTGCGATTATCTTTGAGACGGTCGTAGTTTTTCCCGTTCCCGGACCGCCGGTGATGACCGAAAAGCGGTTTTTAATTACAGTTTCGGCAGCTTTCTGCTGTTCAATATTTTCCCTGCCGTATTTTTTAGCATCTTCATCGAAAAGTTTGTCGAAAATCTTCTTTATCTCATCGGCATATTCTGCGTATTTTCCTTTATCTTTCGAGATATTAAGCACTTTTGAAGCAAGGGAGTTTTCATAAAGCCAGTATTTGTAGAAATAAATTTTATCTTCGGAAAAAACGAGCGGCTTCTGTTCGTTTTCAGGGTCTGAAGTACAGCACGAACTTTTGGAAAGAGCGATTTTTATCTCGTCCCAATCCGGAAAAGCGGTTTCTGAAAGAGCCTCTTTATTCGTTTTGGTAAAGGTTGCTATGTCATCTTTCGTGAGACAGATGCTTCCTGACGAGACCCATTCGGATAAAAGTGCCGCGGCTGCGGCTAAAACCTGCTTTTCTTCAGGAGCCAGATTTTTTTCGAGGCCGCACAGAAATTCGGTCAGGTTTTCGTCTGCTCCGGAAATCAGCCTTTTTTCTGCCAGTTTGCTTAATGTTCCGATTTTATTGCTGAAAATCATTTCTCACCTTCGAAAAGTTTTTGGATTTTTCTCAATTCGGATTCATCCGGTCTGTCGGAAAAAATGCCTGTTTCGCAGCTTCCGGCCTTGACTCCGCGCAGGAAAACATACCTTATCCCGCCGAAATTTTCTTTGTAGGAATAGTTTTTGTCAACGCTCTGCATATACCTGTCGAATGCCGCAAGATAGAGCATGTACTGCAGATAGTAGTTGTGCTTTTTCATTTCCGCTTCAATGTTTTCCTTGCCGTAATCGGTGAAAGTATCGCCTAAATTGTTCGATTTCCAGTCTATGATGTAATATTTTCCGCCGGCTTTTGCGACAAGGTCGATGTATCCGTGAAGGAACCCTTTTTTGACGCTGTCGTATTCAAGCTTCGCCGTTTTGTAGTTGTCTTCAATGATTTTAGAGAGTTTCCCTTCAAGAACATCGTCTTTTATCGAAAGGAAAAATTCCATTTCTGCGGTTTTCTCTGTGATGTCGCGCAAAGTTCCGTTTTCTTCGAAAACCGGCGCCGAAAAGGCATTGTTTAGACATTCGTTTACTGCCTGAACTGCTTTTTCAAGCTCGCCTGTGCTGAAATTCATCTTTTTTTTCAGTATTTCGCTGATGATCCCGGTGTTGTCTTCTGAAAAAAAGTCAGCTTTTTCAAAAATCGAGTGGAGAACGGTCCCGGCATCTGTTCCGCCCGGAAAAAGCGCCATCGGAACGGACGATTCTGCCGCAGTTTCATTGTAGACCGGCTGATCTCCGCTGTTTTCCGGATCTTCCTCTTCATTTGTCAGCACTTCTTCCCCTCTCTGTCCCTGTGAAATTATTCCGCTGAAACTCGTCAGTGCCCAGTCGTGGGACATCGGTCCGGCAGCCTCTTCAGGAGGGCGCAGTTTCGTTGCCGGGGAATTTTCCCTTTCGCCTGCTGATGTTCCGGCTGTGTGATCCGTAATCAGAAGACCGTCGCTGGCGACAAATACAGAATTTTCATTTTTGAAGAGAGATGTCGGTTCAAGGGATTTTTTTATTGCCTGCGTGTAGCATACCGTGAGATATTTTGCCCGCGTTATGCCGACATATATCCTTCGCTTCTCTTCAAGTTCGTCGTCGTTCGGCAAATCTCCGCTGCGGTCTGTTTCGGAGGCTTTTGCAAAAATCATTTCCCTTTCGTATCCGCCCGATGCCTTTTTCCTGTGCCGGATCACCCACTGCTCTTTGTTCCCCTGATTCAGTATGAACGGGAAAAATACAATGTTGAATTCCAGCCCTTTGCTTTTGTGCAGAGTCATTATCCTGACACTTTCGTTTTTTTCGCTTTCAGTGCGGATGATTTCATCTTCATTGTCGCTTTTTGATTTTATTTTGCCTTTAAACCATTCAGGTGTCCAGAGCGGAGAAGCTCCTTCCGACAGTTCATATTTGTGGATGAGCTCGGATAACTGTCTGATAATACTTATGGTTTTCTCTCCTTTCGAAGCGATGCCCGCAAGGATTTTTTCGTCTTCGAGAAGTTTTGAAAAGGAGGTGAAAAAACCTTTCTCATCCCAATCTTCAAAACACGAGTTGAATTTTTTGTGAAGTTCGGAAAGTTCGGAGATTTTGCTTTCGTCTGCAAGATCGTCAACGGTTCTGTTGTAGAAAAGAGTTAGCAGAAGCGTTTTGAACTCGGCAAATCCGCCTGTTGAAGCGGCGGAAAGAAGTTTCTGCATGGCGGCAGCCTCTTCCGAATAAAATATTGACAGCCGTTTTGCCGTTTCTGCTTCGACAACTGCCGGAATACCTGCTTTTTTAAGTCTTTCGCAAACTTCAAGCGCAAAATCGTTTTTTGAGACCAGAACGGCTATATCGGAAGGTTTGACTGCTCTTTCTTTTTTATTTTCGTTGATCCTGAAGGGAGAGTTTTTTTTCGTCATTTCCAGGATCGACTGTGAAATATGGCTGCATATCTGCTCCTGCAGGATCTCTTTTTTGATTTTAGTTTCACGAAATTCGTGCACAAGTATTCCCGGAAGCGGTTTTCCGTTTTTTGTAAAAGAGTAATTTGCCGGAGTTTTGTCGGCCGATACTGTCTGATACTGTATCAGAGACCGGTCTCCGAGGCTGTCAGGTTTGTTGAAAACTTCGTTTGCCGCCTCAACCGCCGCATGCGAAGATCTGTAATTCTTCTCCATCCCGTAAATGTTTTCTACCTTTTCTCTGGCTTCGATATATGAAAAAATATCGGCATCCCTGAAAGAATAAATCGACTGTTTAGGGTCTCCGATAAAAAAGACCGTATGTCTGCCGTTGCAGAAAAGTTTTTGGAAAATGAAATATTGAATAGGATCAGTATCCTGAAATTCATCAATAAGAACAAGCGAGTAGCGCTCTTCCATGATTTTCTGAAGTGATTCTGCCCCGCTTCCGCCTTTTTTCATAGCTTCGTAAATTATCAGAAGAATGTCGTCAAACCCCATAACATTTTTTCTGTTGCGGCTGTTTTGGGCTATAGCGGGTGCCTTTTCGGAAAAATCCCTATAAATTTCAGCTATTTTTTCGGAAATGATGCCTGGACCGGGTTTTATATTTTTGTTTTCGATGCCCAGACCCGCCTTTGAAATGAACTCTTTCAGCTTTTTTACGGAAATTTTTTCCCTGTTCTTTTTATCATTCAGCAGTTCGGCATTTTTGCAGTCGGCGATATTCTCTCTGAAAAAAGTTGTCGCGGCATCTGCTTTCGGGTCAGTATCTTCTGAAAATTCCATATTGAAGTCGATCCCGAGTTCAAAAGCGTGCTCCCGGATAAGTTTCCGGCAGAAACCGTGAATAGTGAATACGGAAGCTGTGTCGAAGTCGTTTACAGCCTTTTTCAGTTTCGCGGCCGCATTCTCTTTATCGGTGATTCCCCTGCACACTTTTTTTATGGTTTCGTCAGTGCAGTTTTCCGGTTTTCTGAAAAATTCAAGCCCTTTTTCAAGAAAATTGAGGATCCTTTCCTTGAGTTCGGCAGTCGCGGATTTCGTAAAAGTCACGGCAAGAACCGAATCGATCGGGTGATCTGTGCTCAGTATCCAGCGCAGGACCATTATCGCGATGGAATAGGTTTTTCCCGTTCCCGCAGCTGCCTCGATCAGGTTTTCTCCGGCAAGATTTACATCTAAAACATCAAATTTTTTATATTGCGCAGCCATTTCTTCCTCTAAAATATCCTAACCTTTACGCCCTAAACTCCTTATTCCTACTCCATTCCTTGTCCGTTCAAACACGAACGGTTTGTAGTTCGCATTTCCCGGATCTGTTTTAATGATGAAATCAACGATGTCATGCAGAGTTTTTGTCGAAGGTGAGCGGTGATCGCCTGATTCAACAAAAATTTTTGATGAAAAGAGATAGGAAAAGGCGGTGAGCCAGAAATCGTAACTTTTTGATTTTATTATGCTTCTTTGGATAAAAATCGAATTTTCGGAATTGCTTAGATTCTGCCAGAAATCATCCATCATTTCGCGCATTATTTCGGTTTCGCGTGCTGCATTTTCGGCGAGGCGCGCGATGTTTTCTTTGTACGGCACTTCCGGCAGAAGTTTGTCCAAAGCGGGCAGAATTTCGTGGCGATAGTAGTTTCTGCGGTATTTTGTGTCGTAATTTGAGGCATCTGACAAAAATTGTCGACCGCTCATAAAGGCTGAGATCTCGTTTTTGGAGATATTGAGCATCGGGCGGATGACAAAAAAAACGTCATTTTCTGTGTTCGATAAAAAATCGCTGCTTGAATTTACCGGTTTTATTCCGCTTAAACCTTTGGTGCCTGTGCCGCGGTCAAAAATGCGCATCAAAACTGTTTCGACCAGGTCATCAAGATGGTGTGCTGTCGCCAACATGTTGAATTTGTTGGATTTTACTGAATCGAAGAGGAGCTCGTAGCGCTTGAGTCTTGCGCGTTCTTCAATATTTTTTTTGTCAGAATCCCAGAAATCAGTTCCAAACTCGAGAGAAAAACAAGTGATCCCAAGGTCCTGACAGATTTTGTCAACAAATTGCGCTTCGTTTGCGGCCTCAATTCTAAGCCTGTGATTGACGTAACCTGCAGCAAGCGTGAAACCGAAATCTTTTTTTATTTCGTTCAGAAGATAGAGCAGGGCAAGCGAATCGGCACCGCCGGAGCATGCGGTGAGGATCGAAAAATTTTTTCCCGAAAAGCCGGTACGCGCGACGATTTCTTTGAAATTTGCCAGAAATTTTTCTTTTAAATCCATGATACGCTCCAAAAAACCGTGATTTTTTTAATACTTGCCGCAAAAAAGGCAAATATTTAGTCTTTTCGGGTTGTTTTTTGGGAATGCGGCAATATATTTCAAGCAGATTTGATCTTTTTCGGAGGTTTTCTGATGCTCAACATTATCAAAAGCGGATTTTTGATCATTCTTATGTCGGTTTTTCTGATTTTTATCGGCTATCTTACCGGCGGGCCCGACGGAGCGCTTATCTGTTTTGCGCTTTCGCTCGTTTTCAACTTTTTCAGTTATTTTTTCAGCGACAAAATCGTTCTTGCGGCTTACCGCGCGCAACCGGCAGATCCGAACGCACATGCGTGGCTTTTCGATGTTCTTACCAAACTGGCGAATGCTGCGGAACTTCCGGTTGTTCCCAAACTTTACGTTATTCCTATTGCCGAACCCAACGCTTTTGCGACGGGAAGGAACCCGAAACACGCAGTTGTCGCGGTGACGCAGGGACTGTTGAATATTCTCGATCGCGATGAAGTCGCTGCTGTAATCGCACATGAACTCGGGCACGTAAAACACTACGATATTCTGATCCAGACGATCGTTGCGGCGATGGCTTCCGCAATCATGTGGATCGCTTCGATGACACGCTGGTTCGGAATTTTCGGCGGTAGCGGAAACGACAGGCGTGACAGCGGTGCTGCAGGATGGCTTTTCGTGGCGCTTCTTTCCCCGGTTGCAGCGATGCTGATCCAAGCTGCGATAAGCCGTTCGCGTGAATATCTGGCGGATGATTACAGCAGAAAACTTATGGGAAGCGGCGAATATCTGATCAATGCCCTGGCCAGAATTTCAGGCAGGGAGGATCAGATTCTCGAGACACAGCAGGGAAGCGCGATTTCTGCTTCGACGGCTCACATGTTCATCTATTCACCGAAAGCAAATTTCCTTTTTAAAATCTTTTCAACCCATCCGAGCCTTGAAGAAAGGGTACAGAATCTGAGGAAGTGACCTCACCTCTGACCGCCGCACAATAGGAAATTTAGAGAGTTTAAGGAGTTGGTGAATCTATGGAGTGGCGGATCAAATCCCTTCTCCACACTGGAGAAGGGTTAGGGATTAGGTTTAGTCTTTTTTAAATTTATTTTTGATGTCGCCGAAGAGTTTTTTTGCACCTTCAACGCCTTTTTTGAGTTCTTCGCTGTTTTCCAAGGTTTCTTTGAGGTTCTTGAGACCGCTTTCAGCCTTCGAATAAGCGTCTTTCGCAGCACTTTCAGCCTTTGAGTATGCATCTTCAACAGTCTGTTTGATTTCACGGACTACATCGTTGTTGATCGCAGCCTGAGCCGCAGCGAGACGAGCGATCGGAACTCTGTAAGGTGAGCAGCTGACGTAGTTGAGACCGCATCTGTGGAAGAAATCGATCGATGCCGGATCACCGCCGTGTTCGCCGCAGACACCGAGTTTGATGTTCGGGCGCGTCTTTCTGCCGCGTTTCGCCGCGATTTCGACAAGCTGGCCTACGCCGTCCTGGTCGATCGACTGGAAAGGATCGACTGCGAGGATCTTCTTTGCGAGGTAGTCTTTTATGAATTTGCCTGCATCGTCACGGCTGTAACCCAGGCACATCTGCGTGAGGTCGTTAGTTCCGAATGAGAAAAATTCGGCGTGTTCAGCGATTTCGTCAGCGGTGAGTGCTCCTCTCGGGACTTCGATCATCGTTCCGACCATGAATTCGACATTGATGCCTTTCTCGGCGAAAACTTTTTCAGCTGTTTCTCTGACGATTTTCTCCTGATATTCGAATTCTTCGTGTTTCCCTACGAGCGGGATCATGATTTCCGGGAATACTTTGACACCTTTCTGCGTAAGTTCGCATGTAGCTTCGACTATAGCTCTTGTCTGCATTTCGGTGATTTCAGGATAGATGTTGCCAAGTCTGCATCCGCGGAAACCAAGCATCGGGTTGATTTCATGCAACTCTGCGATTTTCTTGTAAATTTTCTCTTCGCTTGTGTGCATGGCCTCAGCCATTTCGGTGATTTGTTTCGGCTCGGAAGGAAGGAATTCGTGAAGCGGCGGGTCGAGAAGTCTGACTGTGACCGGGAGTCCTCTCATCTCTTCAAAAATTCCGAGGAAATCGTTTTTCTGGTGTTCTATGAGTTTTGCAAGAGCCGTCTTTCTGCCTTCAAGGTCGTCTGCAAGGATCATTTCCCGGATCGCTTTGATCCTTTCGCCTTCGAAGAACATGTGCTCAGTCCTGCAGAGACCGATGCCTTCTGCACCGAATCTGCGTGCCGTTGCGGCGTCTTTCGGCGTGTCGGCGTTGGTCCTGATTTTGAGAACTCTTCTGTTGTCTGCCCAGCGCATAAGTGTTTCGAAATCGCCGTCAAGTTTCGGCTCTTCGGTAGCTACTTTGCCGAGAAGAACTTCGCCTGTTCCGCCGTCAATCGAAATCCAGTCGCCTTCCTTGAGAACGGTGCCTTTTACAGCAACGGTCTTTGCAGCAGCGTCTATTACAAGTTCGCCTGCGCCGCTGACACAGCATTTGCCCATGCCTCTTGCAACGACTGCAGCATGCGATGTCATTCCGCCGCGACCGGTAAGGATGCCGTTTGCAGCGACCATGCCGGTGATGTCTTCGGGGCTGGTTTCGAGTCTGACGAGTATCGTTCCTTTGCCTTCAGCTCTCCATGCGGCTGCGTCGTCTGCATCGAAAACGATCTGGCCTGTTGCAGCGCCGGGGCTTGCCGGAAGACCTTTCGTGAAGAGTGATGCTTTTTTCTTTTCTTCCTTGATGAACTGCGGATGAAGAAGCTGGTTGATCTGGTCGGGAGTGACTCTCATGATTGCGTCATCCTTGGAAATAAGCCCTTCGTCAACCATTTCAACCGCGATCCTGACTGCTGCAGCGGCCGTTCTTTTGCCGTTACGTGTCTGGAGCATCCAAAGTTTTCTGTTTTCGATCGTGAACTCGATATCCTGCATATCGTGGTAGTGAAGCTCGAGTTTTTTGTAGATATTGCAGAGATTTTCGTAAACTTCAGGCATATATTCTTCGAGTGAAGGATACTTCGCCTTTCTGTCTTCTTCACTTACATTGTGGTCTTCAGCCCATTTTCTGCTGCCTGCAAGAGTGATCTGCTGCGGAGTCCTTATGCCCGCAACAACGTCTTCTCCCTGAGCGTTGATGAGGTATTCACCGAAGAAAATGTGTTCGCCTGTCGCCGGGTTTCTGGTGAATGCAACGCCTGTTGCGCATTCGTCGCCCATGTTTCCGAAAACCATTGCCTGAACGTTTACAGCGGTTCCCCAGTCATCGGAGAAGCCGTTCATCTTGCGGTAAACGATAGCTCTTTCGTTCATCCAGCTGCCGAAAACTGCGTCGATCGCGCCCCAGAGCTG
>CAJOMF010000077.1:0-8555 GCA_905235605.1 uncultured bacterium | reverse complement strand
CGGGAACTCTTTGCCGGTCTGCTCTTTGACGATGACTTTGTATGCTTCGACAAGCTCTTTCAGGTGGTCAACGGTCATTTCGAGGTCGCTTTTGATGCCGTATTTGTTCTTGAGGCTGGTGATCGCATGCTCGAAATTCTCGCCTTTGATCCCCATGACGACGTTGCCGTACATCTGCATGAAACGGCGGAGGCTGTCCCATGCGAAACGGGTGTCCTTATCTGTTTTGATGAGTCCCTGAAGTGTTGTTTCGTTGAGGCCGAGGTTCAAAATCGTATCCATCATGCCGGGCATCGAAGCGCGTGCACCGCTGCGGACCGAAAGAAGGAGCGGATTCTCGGGATCTCCGAATTTTTTGCCCATGACTTCTTCTATTTTTTTAAGGTTTTCATCTACCTGCTCGGCGAGTTCCGGCGGATAGTTCCTGTCGTTTTTATAGTAAACGGTGCACATGTCGGTCGCGATCGTGAAACCTGCCGGAACCGTGATCTGCATATTGCACATTTCGGCGAGGTTGGCACCCTTTCCGCCGAGAGTGTTCTTCATCGAAGCGTTGCCTTCGGAACCAGCGGGACCGAAGAAATAAACGAATTTTTTTGCTGCCATTGTTTTTTTCCTCCAAAATTTTAATTATTAATGGTCAGAAACATATTTAGTTTTCACAAAGCCAAAAAAACCGCGCTTTTATACTCAAAGTCGTGAAAATTGCAAATTCACAGAGAGAGAAAAAATGATTTTTTTAAGCTGATTTTGAATTTTCAGTGGATATCAAATTGCTGATTCAGTTCTTTCTCATACGGAAAGCAAATGCCGCTGTCATCGCCGCAAGCGCAGCAGCCAAAACGTAAAGTGCCGAGAAATCTTTCTCTTCCGCAGCAACTATCGAGCAGCCGCCGTCATCGCCGCCGCAGTCTTCAAGGTCAGAATTGCAGGTGTATTCATAAGGTCTGGAATCAACCGGAAGACCGAGAACGTCGAGACTGCTTACCTTGATAGCTGAAACCTGGATCTGGAAAATCTCACCGTCGCTGAGAGCGGGTTCTGCTTTGATTGTGATATATTTGTCGGTATCTTTCGGAACATCGAACGAAATCGAGAACTGGTGTTTCTGCGTCCCGTCGAAACTGGTCGTCGAAGCGAGTTCTGCGTCGCCTTTGCCGTCGCCGTCAGTATCTTCGTAAACTGCAAGTCTTTTGATCCCGTTGCCGAAAGTTACCATGTTGGATTTCGGAACTTTGATCGTTATACTTTTGATCGTTTCATCGGCACCGTTTGCTCTTACTCTGAGCTGAAGGACATCCTGGAATTTGTTCATTTCAGATTTCGCAGGAACTTCAGGATCATGAGGACCGCTGGTAACGATGAAGCCTTCAGCCGGTTCAAACTGGAATTTGCTGAAGTCTATCGGCAGACCTTCGATAGTCGGTGTTCCGCCGTCTGAAAGAAGAACTCCGCCGTCCTTTTCGATCGATGCAGTGAATGTTGCGCTGTTTTGAATAGTTGCACCTTCTTTGTAGGCTGCATCAAGTGTAAAGAGAATGTTGTTTTTCTTGTTGTTCCAAAGTCTGTTTTCAGGATTGGAAGGCGAAAAAGATGCGTAGCCGCCTGAAGCAAGTGAATCAACTTTTGCAAGAAGTGTATCTTCTGCATCAACAACACCGTTGCTGTTGTTGTCTTTGTACATTTTAATGTTGGCAAGGTTGATGTTGTTGTCTTTTACATCGATTTTAAATTTGATCGAGTCAAGGTTCAGATAGCAGTTTTCTCCTCTTCCGGCAAGTTCAAGCTGACCGATGACAAGGTCTGTCTGCGGATTGCTGATGAAGATGACTGCGCTGTTCGGACTGTTTTTGCCGACGCTTGCAGTGATTGCGCTGTCCTGGCATTTAATGATTGAAGGATCTTCAATACATGCACCGCTTTCGTTGTCGCAGACAAAGCCTTCGCCGCAGTCTTCGTTTTTAGTACATGCAGCTGCTCCTACTCCGCCGCAGTCCGAAAGATCAATCGCATCCTGTGAATTTACGCAGCCGGCGGAAACCATTCTGAGTTTTACAGGTATACCGAGGTTGGTCCTGTAGTCGTTTACGCCTGCACTTTTGTATGTTGCAGTATTTTCGATGACCTGGTTTTTCGGAGTGTCGCCTTTTACTTTCGCTCTAAAACGAACCATGATCATGTCCTGGCAGTCAAGATAGTCGCTGCCGTCGGGACAGAAGTTGAGTGAATCGGCGACTTTGAATCCGCTTTCAAGCGGGAACCCGCCGTTGTCGGGAACCGGTATCCAGCGTGTCGCGATTTTTTTGCCGTTTTCAACCTTGAAGCTCGTAGCGTATTCGGTCGAACCCGGAACGTAGTCCATCCCTGCCGGAACTGCATCCTGAACAATGACTGCATTCGTCGAATCTGTTCCCCAGTTCTGAATTCTGAGTGCGAAAGTGTGTTCAAGACCGTTCTGGCACCATTTACCTTCGAGCGAATTGGAATCGAAAGTGCCGTTTGCCGGCGTGCAGGCAACTTTTTCGGGCTGAGCGGGAATATCAAACTGCGGAGCTTTCGTATCAACCGAAACTATCATATAGTTGGTGATCACAGAGTCCTGATTTGCACCGATCCTGAGGTTGATCTGCTGACCGCCTTTGTGGAAATGGGCTGCATAGGAACCGTCGGTGTATGAATCCATGACGAAAGTATCGACATCCATACCGTATTCGATCTCTTCGTAGTTGAAAATCGGCGGTGTTCCTCCGACGCAGTAAGGTACTGTATCGGCATAACCGTAAACCGAAGAAATCGAGTTGAAAATTTCGGTGTAGTCCAGATGGATGAAATTCGGAGCTCCCGAATCAGCCCATGCAGGCGGGTTGCAGTCGTTCGAAAGAAGCAGCCAGTCAGGCATATCGCCCTGCACCTGAATACCTTCCGGAACAAGAATTCCGGTTTCCGGCTCAAGGTTATAAAGTCCCGGATCGCCTTCGTGCGATGCAAGCGTGATCCTGATTTCGGGATCTATTGGAAATTCAAAGCCTGTTACTTTGATTTCGGAAAGAAGGTGCCAGTACGACTGGAAACCGTCATAAAGGTAGATTTTCTTCGGGCTGATTTCGACTGAAGAATAAATAAGGATTATCGACCAGTCGGAAACCATTTCGGTCGAACCTTTGTAGACTGCGTCGTTTGTGCATTCAAGTCCCGAAAGAGTGTAGTTTCCGAGAAGGGAATAGCCGTCGTAGAAAGAAGCACCTTCGACTGCGGTCGCTCTGCCTTTTTCCTGAATTGCCTGGAAGAAGTCGTGGACGTTTACACGGTAGGTGAACCAGCTTTTGTTCGGATCGTCGGTATCTTTGAAAGCGTCGAATTCAAAGGAAACGACGCCGGCATCTGAAACTTTGTATGCCTTTTTTCCCTTTATCGTGTCCGAGTGCTGTATCGTACCGTCGGTCGAAACAAAAGAAAGGAAAACTTCGTTGTCGGTCGGGTCGTTTTTCTTGGCAACAGGAACAGCACCTGTCCAGACAAGATAGGCATCCTCAATGATAGCATCGGCAGGGATGTGGCTCATGTCAAGAGTGTAAGTGCTTGATTCCTTGCAGGTGTCGCCCTGCGGATTCTGCTGGTTTGAGTCCTGTTCTTTGTTTTCAAGAAGCGACTTGAACATTACATGATAGCCGAAAGCGCCGTCTTCCCATTTCAATTCCTTGTCGCGGTAAACGGATACTGACGGACCGATGGCTTTGGCACCTGCCGCAAACGGCATAAGAAGCGCCAGAAGCACCAAAATCAAAAATTTCTTGCTCATTAAACACCTCAAAAATAGAAAATGTGAAAAATACATTACAAAAAACGCCGGTAATAATAATTCAACAGTTTTTTTTGTCAAAGGTTATTTTTGCTGAAATCTCTTGAAATTGAAATTTTGGTCGGTAAACTCGCCCATGTTGTTTTTTTTGAGTTGGAAATGGCGGTTTTTCTGAACAACAGCTGGACGGTCTGCGAAGAGCCGGAGTTTTTCGGGCTCATGCAGGGAACGAAAGTCCATCTTTCGCAGTGTATTTCGTGCCCGCGGGAATTCTGTCCCGTGAAGCCGCAGCTCTTTACGGCATTTTTCCCGGAGTGGACCGGGCTTTCCGAAAGTCCGCTGAATATGAAAATCATCGAACTCAACAAATCGCTCGCCAAAAGGAGAAAAACGGCTCAGCTTTACTGCCCGAAGAAAAAACAGGCCTCCGCGGACTGCAGCGCATACTCAACTTTCTGCAAATACAATCTGATCTGCGGCGTTTTCAGTGAAAGAAACGGGAAGAATTTTATAAAATCTTTAAGATGGAGGAAAGAGATGGTCTATTTTGTAATGTATCTTGACGGAACTACGGAAGTCGTCGGCAAAAACGATCTGGGCGGGGTCGATATCGACAAAGTCGACCGCGTTTACCCGGGAAACTACGAGGTCAGGATCGTGTCGGAACTCGTTCCGCTCGGCGAGGAGAAGGAAAAATTAGAGGAAACGATCTCCGCTTTCAAGGAAAAATACAGCGGCAGCGTCGTTTCGGGCGAAGGGCTTGTCGATTTCGAGTCGTGGTTTGAAAATGCCTCCAACGGTGACAGCGCGATAATTCCCGAAAAAGTTCTTGTTCCGCAGAAAACATACAAAGTCGTAAAAATCAAAGACGCCGTCGAACCAGCAGAGGTGAAAATCGAAAAAGCCGCCGAAGCGGAAACCGTTCCTGAAGTAAAACCTGAACCGAAAAATGGAAAAGTAAAAGCAGAACACGCGGAAGAAGTTCAGGGTTCGTTTTTTGAAAACACTGAAAGTGCAGCTGCCGAAGAGCCCAAAAAAAGAGGCAGAAAAAAGAAAACGGCTGAATAGATGCTTCTCGATTTTTCTTCACTTTCAAAATTCAGGGCTGAAATTTCGCGGATCGGTGACTCCGCTTTTCACGGAAACACTTCTTTATTTATAGAAGATATCATCAACAAAAAAACTCCTTACAAAGTTTTTGCGGTTATTCGCGAAGAAAAAGCCGCCGGATTTTTGATTCTTTCAACAGTTCTCGACGAAGCGGAGATTCTTGAAGTCGCCGTTTCTGAAAAATCGAGAAAATGCAGAATCGGTTCAGAACTGATGGAAGAAGTTTTTGAATGGTGCGCAAAAAACGGGATTTTACGGATTTTTCTTGAAGTGAGGGAATCCAACTTTCCTGCCCGCATGTATTACAAAAAGTACGGTTTTGCCGAAAACGGTCTCAGGAAAAATTACTACCGCGATCCTGTCGAAAATGCCGTTCTGATGTCAAAAAAAATGTAATTTTCTCAATAGCATAAATTGCCTGAAAATCAGAAAAAAAGAAAAAATCAAAAAAACTTGCTATTTGTGAAATCAAAATAAAATCAGTTGGTTGCGGCAAAAAATCGCCAAATCTTTGACAATGGTCCTTCCCTCCATACAATGCCTGCGGTTTTTTGGTAATGGTAATATTAGGAGTAGTTTAGAAATGCCGACCATTAATCAGTTAATAAGAAAAGGTCGTAAGGACCAGCAGAACAAAAGCAAGTGTCCGGCACTTGTATCATGTCCCCAGAGAAAGGGTGTTTGTGTACGTGTTTACACCACAACCCCGAAAAAACCCAATTCAGCTCTCAGAAAGGTTGCCAGAGTTCGTCTGACAAGCGGTTTTGAGGTTACCTGCTACATCCCCGGCGAAGGTCACAACCTTCAGGAACACAGCGTTGTTCTCGTCAGAGGAGGCAGGGTCAAAGACCTCCCCGGCGTTCGTTATCACATCGTCAGAGGCACGAACGATACGTCAGGTGTAAACAACAGAAAGCAGAGCCGTTCGAAATACGGCGCTAAGAGACCGAAGTAAACAAGGAGTTGAGTAATGCCAAGAAGAAAATGCGTTTCAAAAAGAGAAGTTCCGGCAGATCCGAAATACGGAGATGTCCTTCTTCAGAAATTCATCAACAAGATCATGCTTCGCGGTAAGAAAAGTGTAGCAGAAACAATAGTTTATGACGCTATTGAAGCAGCTGCGCAGAACAAAAAAGAGAATCCGGTCGACATTTTCAAGGCCGCTCTCGACAACATCAGACCGCAGGTAATGGTCAAATCGACAAGAATCGGCGGCGCGACCTATCAGGTCCCGACCGAGATCTCTCTTGAAAACAGTCAGGCGATCGGCATGAAGTGGATGATCATGTTCTCCCGCAAAAGAAGCGAGAAAGGCATGTCAGCCAAACTTGCAGGCGAGATCGACGACGCTTTCAACAAAAGAGGAAACTCTTTCAAGAGAAAAGAAGATACACACAAAATGGCAGAAGCTAACAAGGCTTTCGCACATTTCAAGTGGTAGTCGGAGGTTTCCAGTTCCATGTCCACTGCTGAAAAGCACATAGCTCTCGAAGATATCCGCAATATCGGTATCATGGCGCACATCGATGCCGGTAAGACGACTACTACCGAGAGGATACTTTTCTACACGGGCGTTTCCCGCAAAATGGGCGAAGTCCATGAGGGAACTGCAGTCATGGACTGGATGGATCAGGAACAGGAAAGGGGCATCACGATCACTTCCGCTGCGACGACCTGCTACTGGCGCGGAAAAAGGATCAACATCATCGACACTCCCGGACATGTCGATTTCACTATCGAAGTCGAACGTTCTCTCAGAGTTCTCGACGGTGCGGTCGCTGTTTTCTGTGCAGTCGGCGGTGTCGAGCCTCAATCCGAAACTGTTTGGAGACAGGCAGACAAATACAGGGTTCCGAGACTTGCGTTCGTAAACAAGATGGACCGCATCGGTGCTGATTTCTTCCATGTTATCGAGATGATGAAGATGAAACTCGGCGCGAATGCAGTTGCTGTGCAGATCCCGGTCGGAAAGGAAGATTCTTTCTGCGGGATCATCGACATCATCAACATGACGACGCGCTATTACGACAGCGATGTTCTCGGGTCTGTTTTCAGGGAAGAACAGGGAGTTCCGGAAGAATACCGCGAGGCGGTTGAACAGTACCGCGAGAAACTTTTCGAAGCTCTTTCGGACTACGATGAAGAGATTATGGCTCTTTTCCTCGAAGGGGAACCGATTGAACCTGCGAAGATCCGCGCAGCTCTGCGCAAGGCCGTCATCAGCAACTCGATCTTCCCTGTCCTCTGCGGCAGTTCTTTCAAAAACAAGGGAGTTCAGCTCCTGCTTGACGCAGTTGTCGATTATCTGCCATCTCCGGTCGATGTTCCTCCGATAAAAGTTACTTCTGTCAAAGACGAGTCGGAAAAATTCGTCAAACCGACGGATTCTTTCCCCGGTGCTTTGATTTTCAAGATAATGTCTGACCCTTACGTCGGCGAACTCAGCTTTGTCAGAGTCTACTGCGGCGAACTTGCTGTCGGTCAGCAGTATTACAATCCTATGTCCGACAAGGTCGAGAGGATCGGCAGACTTCTGAGGATGCACGCCAATAAGAGAGAGGACGTTGATTCAATCTCCGCCGGCAACATCGGTGCGATAGTCGGGCTCAAGTATGCTACGACCGGCTCTACGCTCTGCCAGAAGCACGATGCGTTCCTTTTCGAGAAGATCACTTTCCCGGAACCTGTCATCAGCATCGCTATCGAACCAAAGACGAAAGCCGACGAAGAAAGGCTTGCTCTCTCGCTTGAGAAGCTCGCCAAGGAAGATCCGAGTTTCAGAGTCAATACCGACGCTGAGACCGGTCAGACCATCATTTCCGGAATGGGTGAACTTCACCTCGAAGTCCTTGTCGAGAGACTCCGCAGGGAATTCAAGGTCGATGCCCATGTCGGAAGCCCGATGGTAAGTTACAGAGAAACTTTCTCGAAACCTGTCAGAATGGAACACAGGCTTGTAAAGCAGACGGGCGGCAAAGGACAGTATGCACATGTTGTCATGGAGTTCGAGCCGCTTGAAGCCGGTTCAGGCATTGTTTTTGAAGATCTGACAAAGGGCGGGATCATTCCGAAGCTGTTCGTCGGCGCGATAGAAAAAGGCGTTCAGACGGCTGCTTTCGGAGGAAGATACGGTTTTCCGGTGGTTGATGTCCATGCGGCTTTGGTTGACGGCTCCTTTCATGAAGTCGATTCTTCTGAAATGGCATTCAAAGTCGCTGCACTCAACTGTTTTAGAGATGCTGAGGAAAAATCGAGTCCGAAGATCCTTGAACCTGTCATGAAAGTCGAAATCAATGTTCCGGAACAGTATCTGGGTGATGTCATGGGCAACCTTCAGGCAAAGAGATCGGAAATCATCGGTTTTGAAGACGCGGCCGGCGGAATCAGGATCATCAATGTCGAAGTCCCGCTTGCCGAAATGTTCGGTTATATGACGAGCCTCAGATCACAGACGCAGGGAAGAGGAACGTTTACGATGGAATTTTCCCACTACAGGGAGATTCCCGATAATATTAAGAAACAAAAATTCGGTATAACTTTCTAACTTAGGAGGAAAAAATGGCAAAAGCGAAATTTGAAAGAAGCAAACCGCATGTAAACATCGGTACGATAGGTCACGTAGACCACGGCAAAACGACGTTGACGG
>CAJOMF010000076.1 GCA_905235605.1 uncultured bacterium | reverse complement strand
CGCCGACTTTGTCGGAAGTTTCGACATAGATCTGGTAAACTTCGTCACGGGTGAGGTCGGGATTTGCCGAAAGAACGAGTCCGGTGATGCCGGCTGCAAGCGGGCAGGCCGAAGAAGTGCCGCCGAAATCGTTGGTGTAGTTGCCGTTTTTGTCGCCGAGGGAAGATTTTCCGCTGTTGTAACCGTCTTTGCCCGTGTTGTCTATCGTCCAGATGCCGTCAATGAGGTTGCCGTAGCCGTTGTTAGAGTAGTCGCAGCTCGGAGCCATGAAATCCAGCGATTTGCCGTAGTCTGAGTAGTATGCACGTTTTCCGCTTGCATTTGTTGCGCCGATCGCGAAAACGTTTTCATTGTTTGCAAAACCGTCTTTTGTATCGTAGTCGTCGATGCTTTCTTCACCGTTTCCGGCAGCAAAAAGAATGATGATCCCCTTGCCGTTTCTTCCGCTAGTCGCAAGGTTTGCAACAAGATCCTTCAAAGTCTGGCTCATGTCTTCGGCGCCGTATCCGTCAGCCGGTCCCCAGCTGTTCGACATGATGTCTGCGCCTGCGTCCGCCGCCCATTCAAAGGCCTCGATACCGATACTGCTGAGCGAAGAGTCGCTGGTCAGATCGATCCTGATGGGAATCAGTTTGCAGTTCGGGCACGCACCGACCACACCTTTGCCGTTGTCTGCTTTTGCGGCGGCAACTCCGGCACAGCATGTTCCGTGCATGTCGTAATAATCAGAATTCCATCCGATATTTTCGTAGGAAGGATCGTTGTCTTTGCCGCGGAAATCGTATCCTTCAAGAAACTGACCTTCCATATCTTCGTGATCAAGGTCGAAACCGTCGTCGATGATCGCGAGCTTGACACCTTTTCCGCCGAGATTTCCTTTGAAAGCCATCATAACTTCCCAGGCTTCGGCAACATGCGCATGGTCGTTCCCGCTGACCGATGTGTTCGAGCTGTCGTTGTGGAGATGCCACTGGTTTTTGAAAAGTGTGTCGTCAGGGATGTACGCCCTTTTCTGAAGAGGGATGAAAAAATCGGGTTCAGCCTGCGGTGCAGTTTTTGAATCGACAAGCGCCGCCGCCTTTTTTATCGGGTTTTCCTCAACTGAAACCAGATACCACTCAGGAACATATTTGTACTGCCTGATCAGCTTCATGCCGTGTTTTTCACACCATTTTCCGGCATTTTCGATGTCCGGTCTGCCGGGGATCTTGACGAAGATCTGGTTGCTGACGTAAACTCTGCCACCCTCTTTTTTTCTGTATGCCGGAAACAAATTCCCGGATTTGCGCAATGTTTTCAGGGTGTTTTCGCTGCTGGTCTCAATAATGGAAATGTTTCCGTGATTTTTGATCAGTTTTACATCTTCAGGAAGAGTGAAACCGGCTCTTGTTTTTGAAGTTCTGATGAATGAATAGCTTGAAAAATCCTCTGTGAGTTCGATTTTTCTGCCGCCGGAATAGTAGTAAAGCGTTTCTGCTGTGAGAAATGCCGAGAAAAGCAGTGTGAATAAGAGAATACACAGTTTTTTCATAACTCAACTCCTTGAAAAGTTTATATTACTGCCTTGGAAATCCTTTGAACATACGAAGGTGTTCTGTGAGAAGGTTCGATTTTGTCTTGAACCGTTCGATCCTTGCGTAGGCGTTGTGCGAGTGGATGCTTTCGAGGTGGAGCGTTTCGACCATGAACCACTTTATCCTTTTGTCGGCCATTATTTTTTCCGAAATGTTCCGCACGACGTCTTCTGCAAAAACCGGATTGGAAAAAGCCTTTTCGGTAACAAATTTCTCGTCAGGGCGTTTTAGAAGCGGATAAATCTCGCAGCTTGCGCTCTCTTCGATGACCGAAATGAGCTCTTCGATCCAGATGAAATCTCTGAACTGTACATAAAGCGTGACGAAACTCCGCTGGTTGTGGGCTCCGAACGCGCTGATCTCCTTTGAACACGGGCAGAGTGTAGTAACCGGTACACGCAAACCCAGAATGAAGCTGTTACCGGCCTTTTCGTCGCTGAATCCGCTGAAAAGGATATTTGCCGAAAACATTGACGAAATTCCCGAAACAGGCGCTTTTTTCTCGATGAAATAGGGGAAACGCAATGCTGCAAGAGCCTGCGGAGAACCAAGGTGCTCGCGGGTTTTCATCAATAATTCAGGAATGTTGTCTGTAGTTATCTGCCCGTGGAACTGATTCAGGACCTCGATTATGCGGCTCATGTGGGTCCCTTTGAACTCCGGCAGCAGCATAACAGTCAGATCGACTTTTGCCACGGTGTGCTGGATCTCGTTTTTTCTGTCTTTTACGACTATCGGATATTCAATATCCCAGATCCCGACCTGATCAACGGTAATATTTCTGTTGTCGGTATAATTCTGAACGTCATTCATTGAATAAGCCTCGCAGAAAAGGAGCTAGTGGGTCGGTCTTGAGCAGTCGTAGACTTCGGCAGGAGTTATTTCGTTGATCTTTATGCTTTTTTTCTCGTCATCGCCGCTGCCGTCACTGACTTCGATCGTGAAGACTTTCCAGCATGTATCGGTTTTGTTCATGAGAAGTGAAGCCGATTTTTCTTCTACAGCATGAGCGTAAGCCTTGACAACAACCGTCGAAGGACCTTTTGAAGTGTCGTAGGCGTGAACTACAACGGTGTAAGTGCCGTTTTCCGGTTTGTTGATCGTAACGGTTTCGGGACCTATCCCGTCGGTGTTGTCGATGTCGAGGAACGGATCGTCCTTTGTCTCTCCTTCGACGCCCCAGTCCGGTCTTTCGCCCGAATACTGCGGAGAGCAGTTCCAATAGTAGCAGTCGCTCTGGTTGTCACCGAATTCTCCGTCGGGTTTTATGAGGTGGAGGTCGATATCTGAATTTTTGTTGTTCCAGAGCATCTTTACGGCAAGGTCGTCGTCTGAATCAGCTGTGACGGAACATTCAGCCGGAACGCTGCTGACACCTTTGTCGTTGATGACGATAAGGCGGACAGTGTATGTGCCTTTGATTTTAGCCTGGAAAGCTGCACGGTTGATCTTGTTCGACGGATCACCGTTAAGAGGCGAGCCCGCGCGGTTGGAATCGTCAACGATGTCAAGTGAAATCCCGCCTGGAGTTTCAGCAAAACTCCAGAGATATTTGAGATTTTCCTTTGATTCGCCGTCACTGTCGGTACTTTCGCTGCCGTCAAGGACCGCCCACTGGAAAACGGAGACTTTTTCGGGTTCGCATTTGAGTTTCGCAGTCGGATACTTGTCGACATTCGGACCGCATTTTAGCGTGATTCTCTTGTTTGCATTTACGCCGTATTCGGTCGGATCGGTATTTATGATGAGCAGTTCGCCGGTGAGCGGTGAAGGATATTCCTTGTCGTTCCGGCATCCTATTTGAAGAGCAAGCTCTCCGTTAGGTGCTATGGAAACACCGGGTTCAGGCCCGTCCTGGATGAAAAATCCCATTTCGCCGGAGCTTTTCGACTGACCTTCCGAGATAGTGACTGACGAAAGTTTAAGAGCCGCGGTCCCTTTGTTGTAGACTTTAACTTCGTTTACGAGTTCATTGATGACATCGGTGAAAACAAGAAGATCGTCGTCTTCATCTTCGTCCATTGTTTTTACTTCGATTTTTCCCGTCGGCTTTGTCTGGGCGGTAAGCGGGATGTCGAACTCCGGTTTGCATGCGTCGCTGCTCTTTATTCTGAGGAAGCGTTTCTGCTCCTCCCAGGTCGAAGCTACGACAGAGATCCCGATTCCGATTTCTTCGTCGTTTTTAAGATTTACCGCACCGTTTTCAAGCGGATTTACCTCGATTTTGAATGTTCCTTCATCCGGCGTTCCGTCCTGATCGACGATCGAGATCGATTTTATATTGAGCGGATCGGCAGGATCGCAGGAGTAGCAGCGGTTCATGACGTAAATATATTTCGTAAGGGAGTTTTCGCCGAAAATTATACCTGAAAAGAGAAGTTCTTCGTTTTTAGGCTTGATCCGGTTGTCGCTGCTGGAATAGTTGCAGTCTCTGGAAGGTTCGCCGCTGTCCGGTTTTTCGGATGTATCGCCGGTGTCAGTCGTATCGTCGTCGCCTGTTTCACCGGTATCGACTGTCGTATCAGTATCGGTATCGGTATCTGTATCGGAATACTGATCTTTTTTGTCGCCGCATGAAACTGCTGCAAAAAGAAAGGAAATAAAA
This sequence comes from uncultured bacterium, assembly GCA_905235605.1. Taxonomy (GTDB): domain Bacteria; phylum UBP6; class UBA1177; order UBA1177; family UBA1177; genus UBA1177. Next base: position 5,998 of record CAJOMF010000076.1, on the reverse strand, counting down.
AAGAGTGAAGAAATTATGATTTTTTTCATTTTATCCTCCTTTATTGTCCGACAGACTGAACGCATCTGAAGCCGAGGTTGTAGTAACGGTAGTTCGGGAAGGCCTTGTCGCGTGAGTAAGTCGTGATTTCGTCATCAAGCGAAACCCAGCTGCCGCCGCGGATCACTTTTTCCTGTGTCGGCGAATCTGAAGGACCTATCGGATCTTCGAGGACTGCACCGTCGGTTCTTTTGTGGTAATAGGAATCGATATTGTACCAGGTGTTTGTCCATTCGGCGACATTTCCCGCCATGTTGTAGACTCCGTAAGGTGAAACACCCTCGTCGCCCCACATTACTGAAGTTACGTCTCCGAAAAGAGCCGTGTAGTTGACCTGCGTCGTTTCGATATTGTCGCCGGGTTCCTTGTCACCCCACGGGTATGTGCGCATTTTTGTGCCTCTGGCCGCCTTTTCCCACTGCGCTTCGGTCGGAAGTTTTTTGCCGGCCCACTGGCAGAAAGTGTCAGCCTGGTTGTATGAAACCCAGATCACGGGGAAACCTGCGTAGGTCGGGTTGTTGTAGTAGTTCTGGTACATGATCGAAGTCAGATCGTCAGGTTCAGTACATACTCCGGCATCCTGACAGAGCTTGTACTGGCTGTTTGAAACCTCGTATTTGTCAATGTAGTATGATGAAAGATAAACCGTGTTCGTGCCTTCCGACTGTTTCATCCCTTCTTCCTCTTCGGTAAGCCCGGTCGGAGTGCCTTCTGGTGCGCCGTATTCAAATTCTCCTCCCGGAATGAGGACCATTTCGGCGATACCGGCCTGATTTGCGTCTTCCTGTTTGACCATATCCTTCGGGAAACCGATGTGGAAGTTGCCGAGGAAGTTCGTGCTGATTTTGAAAAGGTTGTTTTCAACGTCAAGTTCGTAGGAATCCTTGTCGAAAACCTCGAAAGTCTGTCTGTCCATCGAAAAGTACGGCTTGAGGTCGAGTTCATCGAGAAGATTCGGGAAATCGGTCTCTTTGTAAGGAATGACGACTGTCAGATTTTTCTTGAACTGAACGGCAGCCGGAGAAATCGAATAGATGTTCGTCACCGGTTTTGAAACGTTCGTGAAAGCCGGCGTGTCAAGTGAATAAGCGGTGATCGTAACTACATCGACTCCTTCCGGCAGAGAATTTTCCTCAATGTGGACTGTAACGCCGTCGACACCTTTGTAAACGCCGCCTTTGTTGTCGAAATCCTGTCCGGTTTTTTTGTAAAGATAATCTTCTACACCGCATGAAGAAAGGAGAAGTGCGAAAAGAAGCAGGGTGCAAATTTTTTTCAGTACAGACATTATTCACCTCCTATTACGGAAATTGAACAACCGGCAGCTGCTGTTCCGACTTCCCACCTTGGTTCGTCGCCTTCGATGACCTGAGTCCACTGGGTGTCGTTTTCGCTGCTGTAGCCGAAAAGCGAAACTTTTGTCACAGGCTCGACCGGATCGTTGCTGTAGATCGTGACTACGCCGTTCTGTTTGCCGACATCGTAAGGCTTAAAAAATACCGTTACCGCCGCTTTTTCGCCCGGTGCGATGTTGAGCGTGTCAGGAATTACGATGAAGTTGGAGTCGTCCGAAACAACTTTGGCCTCCATCGCCCTTGTTCCGATGTTTTCAACGTCGAATTCCCAGTAATCTTCGTCTCCAGGCATCGTATCGGCGAATTTGTGAGCTCTGTTTTCCATGAAAATTGCAGGGAAATTGAACGAAACTTCCTGTGAATTGTATTTCCAGAGTTTTTCCTTGCGGACGGGCTCGATGTTTATCGGGATCGGGAACTGAAGCTCGAGGATCCTGATTGTAATCGTGACAGTCAGCGTAATTACTATGTTGTAATATACTTTCGATTCGTAGAAAACAGGGATCACCATGACTGTTCCTACGACCGGCGGATCTATGACCAGATACTGATTGTCTGAGAAGATGCTGCGTTCCTGCTTTTCGTCGAGACCTATCCTGCTGCCGAACATTTCGACATACATTTTGCCGTCAAGCTCGAAGTTGAAGTGGACGAGGCTGCACAGATCGCCGACAATCGGGACCGAGAGCCCGCAGCTGCCGCCGACCATATCGGCAAGAGTCCCTTCGTAAAGCTGGAAGTGATCGACGCTGTCTTCCATCGAAACGGGGTTGTCGACATTTCCGTCAAGAAGGAAAGGCTGGAAAGTTTTTTCATCTGAGAAACTGAGGTCGAAGTTGAGCCACTTGCTGAGCTCGTTTTCGGCGCCGGTGTAGCAGTTTTTCCATTTGGCTTCCATGTTTATGCCGTAGAACATGTCGGCAAAACCGCCGTCTGTATCTCCTTCAAAGAAGACTTTAACAGCTTCGGGCCACTGCGCCTTCGATTTTCCTGACATTTTTGCACCCATCTCGGCACCGTATTCGACATTGAAAAGAATACTGAGCGGCATCAGACCACCGCATCCCGGGAGCCAGCCGTCCGTTCCCCAGTGTGTGTGCGGGACAAGGACGTCGCGGTATTCGAATTCGATCCCTTCAGAATACTGCTCGTCGTAAACGCGCCATTCGTCTCCGTTGGCAACGATTTCCGCGCTTACCGGAAGAACCGCCAGAAGCAGAGCCGACAAAAACAATGAATAAAAGATTTTCTTCATCGCTGCACCTATATTTCTGTTATAAATCTATATCTTTTGCGCATCTGAAGCCTATCGAATTCGAGCTGTACTGCGGATTTACGCCGCGTCTGTAAGTCGAACGTATCAGTCTTCTCGAAGTTTTCCAGCTTCCGCCGCGGACTGTTCTCTGGTCGCCTATCGGAAGCGGAACGCCGCCCTGGAACAAGTCGGAATAGTAGAAGAATCTCGTCGAAACCCACTCTTCCGCATTTCCCGCCATATCGTAAAGGCCGTTCGGATTGAGGGCATCCTTCGTGCTGAATGAATCGTATTTGTTCCCGTTGTAGTAGCCGACAGGCGTTACGTTCGGTTCAGGGTAGGCGATGAGAAGATCGTCTGCCGAAACCAGTTCCTCAAGTTCGCGGCTCGGCTCGTAAGGATCCTTGCTGCCGCGGTAATTTGCCTTGTACGGGATGCTGTCGCCTTCAAGGAAACTGGTTATCGTGTCGAGTATGCCGCCGCCGTTGCTGCTTTTCCACGGCATATCAGGACATTCTTTCGTGCATTCCTCGTCTGACGAACATACACAGTCGCCGTTGGTTCTCGCTGCGTATTCCCATTCCTCTTCGGTCGGGAGGCGTTTGCCTGTCCATTTGCAGTAGGCGTTTGCCGCGTACCAGCAGATGCTCGTTACAGGCATCAGATCCTTTGATCCGCTTTTGTATTTATCGCCGCTGTATTTTCCGAACCACTCTTCAAGGTATTTGTTGTTGCCGTAGCACTTTTCCAGACCGAATTCGTCGTCGGTTTTCATGGCGTTTTCAGGCCGCCAAGCCTTGTTCTTCGGGTCGTTGAGGAATTTTTTGTACTGTCCGACAGTGACTTCGTAGCGGTCTATCATAAAGTTGATGTGCATCGTGATTTTGTGCTTCGGCTTTTCCATTACGAACGATTCTTTGGTTTCGCTTCCCATAATGAACGCCTTTTCAGCGGAATTGATCTGTACCATGCATCCCGGAACATTGTCAGAGTCGCAAAAGCACATATCGTTGACACAGACATTCACTTCGGTCGGATAGGGATCCGTGTCGTCTGTTTCCGGATCGATTGTTTCAGCGGTCGACTCGTTGAAGTAGTAAATATCCTCACCGGTGTTGCCGATATTGAAAATTTCGTCGGTAAAGTCGATTATCGGCTGATCGATGCCCCGGAAAAGTTTGAGCGTGTCGGCAGGAGTAAGTTTTTTGAAGACAAGGTCTGTAACTTTCTGGAGCTGGGTCATGTAAGATTCGCTTCCGGTAGCCGTGCTGACATCCTGAAGGAACGACTTGCTGCTTTTTGTTTCGCCGGAGAACGAATTTACGATGACTTCCATAATTTTTATGTATAAATCATCTTTATATCTGTCCGTGAGGAAAGAGGCTTTTCTCGATTTCATAAAGTCGTTTACGCGCTGTCCGATACCGCGTTCGCGGATTCCTCTGGCGACAACGTTGACAGGATGGTTTGCAAGCCCCTTGTTGACGGCTTTGTCGTAATTCATCAATATATTCAGGAAGTTGTCGTTTACATCGGCCGAAATCATAACCAGCGGCAGCATTATCTGTGAAAAGTAAGTTGCCCAAATCGGATCCATAGCCCTGTTGAGCAGAGCGCCGCTGTTCTGAGCAGGAACATAACTTGCAAGGAGCCCTTCCTTGATTTCGTTGTTTTTGTATCTGAGCTGCGTTTTTTCTGTTTCGGTCGTCTCTTCGAAATATGTCGCGATTTCCGCAGCCATCCTGTTCGGCTGACCTTCAACGATAAGCTTTTTTGTCAGATACTCTTCATTCTGGACAATATAGGTTTGAATGAGATATTTAAGCGTCGGGGAAACATAGTGCGTCGGTGGAACCATGAGGACAGGAAGCGCCGATTCGTCTATACCGTCGTCCGCGATTTCTGTCGGGAGCAGCGGCACGGTCGGCATTGCATCGACATAGAAATATGCCCAGCGCGGTCTTGAATTGTAGGTTTTTACTGCTGAACCGTTTTCGTTGAAATATTTTACGAAAATCTGGTCAACTTCTTCATCGCTCTCTTCTTTCGGGAGATCTCTGAAAACGGAGTGATGGAAGGTTTCGGTCTTGTCATCTGCCGTAACGGTAAGATCTCTAGTGTAACTGCGCGTCTGAACGGCTGCCGTCTCCTTGTTTTCGTCAGTTCCCTGATCTTCGATGTATGAAGCAGTTTCCGTGTAGAGCTCGTAAACTGCGGCTGCGATCGCATTCTGGACATCGAGGTCGCCTGCTACAATGATGCTGGGCGTAATGTTGACCATCTTGTCCTTGAGGATGCGGATAAGAGTTTTGGTCGCCTTGAGACCGCGTATCCTTTCAAGAAGTGCAGCGTTGTAAAGCGGGTTGACCGTTGTCGCGATGCCGGGCTGAAGGAAAATTAAGGCCGCGGCGGTCTCTCTGACGCTGAACTCGACATGTTTTCTTTTGAAGTAATTTTCGCCGTTTGACGGGAAGACAGTGAGCATGATCGGAACGTTCTTGCTTTCGTCCTCGTAGTTTGTCTTCAACGTGAAAAGTGTTGTTCCGACAACATTCGAGCGGACCCAGAAAGTGCCGTTCACAGGATCGACGTTCTGGACGAGGTTCGTCCTGCCGTACTGTACCTGAAGATTTGCAAACGGAATAATGAAACCGTCAGGCAGGCTGACGCGGCCCTGATAGAATATCTTGTTGGAAACGTACTCTATACCGCCGAATTCCTCTTTTTCGTCGAGCGGATTCTTTGGCTCACTCAGATTGTTAACGCATTTCGCATCGAAACATTTTTCGCCGAGATCGCAATCCTCGAAGGTGCTGCACTCGATATCGAAATGGCTGAATTCGGGAGAACAGGCCGAAAAAATGAGTAAAATCAAAGGTAAAGCTGTAAAAATCGATTTTTTCATGTCGTTACCTCATTACGTTAAACATTACGGAAAGATGACCGCCGCCCTGGAAAAGCTGTTCGCTGCGGTCGAAACCCTTGAAAGATCCGTACATCTTAAGATACATGAAGTCGCCGCCGACTCCGAGGGCGATATATTCCCACACTCTGAAGAAATAGTCCAGATTCACCGAAGCGTAAGGACCGCCGAAGAAACTTAAGATTCCGTTCGGTCTAGTTTTGTCGGCGATCTTTTCGATACCGCCGATAAATCCGGCCGAAGCTGTGAGCGCGCTTCTCGTCTTGCGGGTCCTGAGACCGTGGATGTAGTATCTGAGCGCTACTCCGCCGCCGTAGTAAAGGTTGTCAGTGTCGAGAGAGAGCATTCTTCCTTCGATTCCGACAACTAAATCCTGAAGTGCTCTGACGTTGAGTTTAAGGGTGTAGTTTCCGATCACGTCAAAGT
>CAJOMF010000075.1 GCA_905235605.1 uncultured bacterium | reverse complement strand
AGATTTATGCTGTTAATACCATCCTGACCAACAATAGCAATTTCCACATCAGCTTGTGGCATAGGCGGCGTTGCATAGCCTTTTGCATAACAGATGTTTTCCGCAGCGTCAGAACCGATTTCATTATATGCCAGCTGTGTAAAATGCACTTTTGGATGTACTCCGCTCATTTTCTTCGGCAGCTTCGCAGTTCGTTTTGACGACTGTGCTTTCAAGGTCGCCTTTCCCGACGAATTTGCCGGTGTTGACGTCGATTACAGTCAGCGCTTCGGTCTGTTCGATTATCAGAAAGCCGCCGCTTTTGAGCCAGATTTTTTTCTTTACCAGTTTGGTGACTTCGGGTTCTATCGAATAGTAGTCGAAAATCGGGTAGGGCAGATCGTAGAATTTCACTTTGTCGTCGGGATTTTCGCCGTAGAAAGCAAAGTAGTCGCGCACTGCCTTTTCGTCGTTTTTGTTGTCGACGACGATCTCCGAAAGTTCGTTCATGGCTGTATTCTGCACGAAATCGAGCATCGGGTCGAGTGCAGGCTCGATAAGTGCCGTTCCCCGCCCTTTCTGGAAAGTATTCTGGATCGAAATCCACTTTTTTATGAGAAAAACGACCTCCTTTTCGATAGTTTTTATGTCTGTTTCGGCAGCTAAAGTCCTGAGAATTATGCCGTAACCTTTCTTCAGCACCTTCTGACCGAACTCTTTGAGTTCATCGCGCTTTTCGCGGTCGTTTATCCTGCGGCTGACACCGATGTGCGTGATCGTCGGCAGCAGGACGCAGTATCTTCCGGCAAGCGAAATATGAGTCGTGAGTTTTGCACCTTTCTGTCCGATCGGCTCTTTCACGACCTGAACGAGGATCCTGTTTCCCTCTTTCGCGTATTCAGTGATGTCTGTGTGTTTGCGCGGCTCGTTCTGCGTTTCCTGCGACTGATCCTCGCTGCCTGCGTCTTCATCATCGTCGCTTTCGAGATTTTTCTGATACTCTTCGTAGGTTATGTTGAGTTTCAGGTCGTTTGCGTGGATGAATCCCGTCCTTGTGCCGCCGAATTCGACGAATGCCGACTGCATTCCCGGCAGTACACGGCGGATTATGCCTGAATATATGTTCGAAAGGCAGTTCCCTTCCTCCGAGTGCATGACGTGGAGCTCGACGAGCTTTCTGTCTTCAAGTATGGCTATTCGTTTTTCGCCGTAAGTGTTGTTTACTATGATCTGTCTGTTCATTGCTTTTTTAAGATACTGTTATCGGACGTTTCTGCTTCATCGGGATGATCTTCATCGGACTTCGGATGTTCTTTATGTCCTCGATGATCTCGTCTTCAAGATTGGGTTTCAGGTGAAAAGTGTGTATTTCGCAGTGCCGGTTGATTTTTTCAAGTTCACCGGCAAGCTGGGATGGAGTCAGATGTTTCGACGCGGTTGCCAGCTTTTCGAGCCTGTTCGGGAAAGATGTTTCCCAGCATACTGTTTTTATTGAAGGATCATTGTTTATGTGATCAACGAAGTTCTGGCATATTCCGGTATCTCCGGAGTAGGCGATAGTATCACCGTCTTTTTTAATGATGAAACCGAGCGATTCAACGACATGGTTTACTTCGATCGGGAGGAATTCAGTCTCTTCGATCTTAAAAGGTTCGTCAAATCTTATCGGCTGGAACTTTATCGTCGGATTTTTACTGCTCGGAAGTTTTGTAAAATCCGGCCAGATGAGGTCATTGAAAATGTTGTCCATAATCTGCGCCATGATGTTTTCCGTCGTGTAGACCGTGAACGAGTGGTTTCCGAGGGAAAGCATGAAATCGGCAAATATCGGCAGATTTTTTATGTGGTCGAAATGAGAGTGTGTAATTATGATGTGCCTTATCGCAAGCAGCTGATTTATGTCGAGGGAAGTCATGATCGAGCCGGTGTCGATTACAGTCGAGGGGGTAACGAGCATGGAGATGCAATTTTTATTTTCAAGATCGCTGCCGTAACAGCCGAGCGGAACTATGGAAAGCATTTTATCCTCCGAATACCGAAACTGAACTCAGGCGTTGCCGAGATGTTTTTAGAAGAATCTTAGACGTTTACGACCTCTTTTACTTCCGGAACGAGTCTCATGAGGTGCTGTTCGATTCCCATTTTGAGAGTCATCTGACTCATCGGGCACCCTGCGCAGTGACCCTGAAGTGCGACTTTGACTATGCCGTCGTCGGTGATTTCAATGATCTGAACATCGCCGCCGTCTCTCTGAAGCGCTGGACGGACGTCTTCAAGAACCTCTTTTACCTTTTCTTTCCAATCATTTGCAGCCATTTTAATCTCCCTAAAATTCAGTAAAAAACAAAAAAACGGGAAATTATAGGGGCTAAACTGTGCAAGTCAAGTCAAACGGAAAGAGATTTTTGCGTTAAATCACTTTGAAGGCGAGAAGTGCCGAGTAGGCGATGTAAAGTGCGACAAGGATAAAGCCGGAAACACGGCTTATCTGTTTTCTGATGCCGAAAATGAAAAGGAACAGAGTCACAACTGCGACTGCCGGAATATCCCGTGAGAGTATTTTAGGGTCTACTTCCATCGGTGTGATCGCTCCTGCAATGCCGACAACGCACAACGTGTTGAAAAGGTTCGAGCCGACGACATTGCCGAATGCAACGCCGTGTTCGTTCTTTCGTGCAGCCGAAACCGATGCGGCAAGTTCAGGAAGCGAAGTTCCGAGAGCTATTATCGTGAGACCTATGATGAGTTCGCTGACTCCGAGAGCCAGAGCGATGTCTTTAGCTGCCCAGACGAGGGCACGCGAACTGCTGACGAGAAGCGCGAGACCGAAAATGATAAGGCATATCGATTTGAGAAGAGACTCCTTTTTTCCGCTTTCCTCCTCATTCTGCTCCTCTTTTTTGCCGAGAGATGAAATCACCATTATCGGAATAAACAGAACGAGCATCGTTATTGCGTTGATGCGCGAAATAAAGCCGTCAAGAATGAGGAAGACCGTAAGGATCAGCGTGCCGGCAAGGAACGGAAGCTCCTTTTTTACGACCGAAAAATCGACTTTTATCGGGTTGACGATCGCTGCGACACCGAGAATAAGCAGGACATTCGTGATGTTCGATCCGTATGCGTTGCCGAGTGCTATGTCCGGGCTTCCTTCAAAAGCAGAAACTGCCGAGACGAGCATTTCGGGAGCCGAAGTGCCGAATCCGACGATGATCATGCCGATAAGAAACGGAGAAACCCCGAGATAGTGCGCCAGACCGCACGATCCGTCAACGAATCTGTCGGCGCTCCACGCCAGAACCAGAAGTGAAATTATGAGAACTACTGCCTGAAGCCACATTTTTACCTCACAAAAAAGAAAAAAATCTGCTAATTATGATGAAAACTCGGGTGATTTCAAGTTTCCTGCCGCCGGATCTTGCCGGGATCCTGTGATTCCGGGATTCCGAGATTCCGTGATTCCGGCAGGTTGGCGGCGGCGGCCCATGGCTGACAAAATGTCAAATTGCCGAATTGACATTTTGTGTTGTTCTGTAAATTGCTGATTTTATTTGTTAATTTTTTTGGCACTTGAGTTGCTTAAATAATCGGTTTTTGTTGTTTGCGAGGTGTGCTTTGAAAAGCAGGACTGTTTTGAATATAGCTTTGTTCATCGCGATTGCGGCAGCGGTGCTTTCGTTTATAGGTTTTCTGCTCGCTTTCGTCGTTAAAGGTGAACAGGTTTATGTCCCGATAGGCAGGAATTATTATAAAACGCTCGAAGGAACCGGCAGCGAAGAAAAAAAAGAGAATTTTTATTTCGGCAGAAACCCGAACAATATGAGTGCTGCAAATATTTTTGATTCTTCATCGCGTTTTATCGCTCTGACAGAACAGCAGAACACGGAGACTGTCGAGGAGAATACTGTCGTTCCTGAAATGAGCAAAGAGGATATTTTCTTTTACCTCGAAAATCCTGACAAATGTACGCTTCTGCCGGGTTACGAACTTACGGGAACCATCGTTGCAAAGGACAACGATTTCTCGTTCGCAATTCTTAAAGGCGGCAAAGGAAGCAGCGGCGGAGCGGTCACGAGGACCGGCGCGGAAGTTCAGGAAGGCGTTATCCTCGCTTTTGTCTGGAGAAATATCGCGATTTTCAGAACGACGAGCGGTGTGAAGTGCATCGGTGAGGGTGTCGGCGAAAGCAAGCCGCTTCCTGTTCCTGAAACGAAAGCTGCTGAAAACGCACCTGTTCAGTCAAGAGGCGGTGACGACGAATTCGATATCAGGAATGTCGGTCCCAACCAGTATGTCTTAAAACGGGCAGACCTCAACAAAGCGACGGGAAATCTGGGCGCTCTGGCGAGCCAGGCCCGTATCGTGCCCTCCGCAAAAGACAACGGATTCAAGATTTTTTCGATAGCGAAAGACAGTCTTTATTCAAAGATAGGGATACAGAACGGCGATGTTCTCAAGTCGATAAACGGCATCGAGCTTTCGAGTCCGGACAAGGCGCTGGAGGCTTATTCGAGGCTCCAGAGCGCGTCAAAACTCTCGCTTGACATCGTCAGAAAAGGGCAGAATGAAACATTGGAATATACAATAGAATAGGAGGCATGAATGCTGAATTTTAAAAGGATAATTTTTCCGGCAGTTCTGATCGCTTTTTCGTTTGTTTATCTTCCGGCTGAAGAAGTGGCGGAAGCTGATAATGTGAAAGTTCCGATCAATCTCAACAGCAAAATCAAACCGATAAATCCAAGCGTTAAGAAATTAGGCACAAATCTCAGACTCGGCAGACCTGCTGCAGCAGAACAAAAGGGGGAGGAAGAGAATAAGGAAGAAAATAAAGACGGGAAAAAAGATGAGAACAAGCCGGCGGAAAGTGCGGCTCAGCCGAAAAACAGCGGCAGCGGCGGGGATGTAAGAACTGTCACACCGCCTCAGCCGAAGACGATCCTCGACAAGAATCAGCCGAAAACACCTGAAGACAACAAACTTCTGGATGCTGTAAAAGTCGAGATCAACGAGCCGAAAGCGGCGAACATGAACCTTAAGATCAGGCTCGATTTCAAAGACGAAGAGCTTATGAACGTCGTCAAACTCTTTTCCGATCTGCTTCAGAAAAACTTCATAATTCCGGAAAATCTGGGAAAAGCAAAGATCAACCTCCTTTCTCCGCAGAAAGTTACGGTCGCAGAGGCTTATAAAACTTTCCTCACTCTTCTTGCCGTCAACGATTTCAGCGTTTCGGAAGACGGATCCTACACGATAATCACGAAGGAAAAGAACATCCCGGAGATGAAGATCCCTTTTTACAAGGGAACTGACGTGCCCGATCTCTTCAAAATGGTAGCGACCATTATGAAGTTCGAGTATGTCACGGCTGCAGATATCGATAAGGTTTTGAAACTTTTCCGCGACAAAGGTGCGACTTCGGTTGTTTTTGACGACAAGACTTTGATCGTCGTAGATTATGCGGCGAACATCAGAAAGATAATGACTCTGGTCAAAGAGCTCGACCAGCCGTCCGAGTCGGACAAGGCAGAGCTTTACTTCATCAAGCTCAACCACGTCCTTGCAGCAGATGCCCGCAAGATCATTGAAGATATTTTCAAGGATTTTTCCAAAAAAGGGAACAAGAAAGGGAAAAACAACGACAGTACCCCGTCTCTCGGCGGTGTCGGAAAACAGTCCGACAGTAACAACAGTAACAACAGATTCCCGCCGCGTCCTCCGTTTCCGCCTTCATGGGGCAGCCAGGAAGACAGCGAGGGTTTGAGCGAAACCTACATCCACATCGTTGCGGATGAAAGGAGCCAGCAGATAATCGTTCTCTGCAACAAAGCGACATACAATCTGATCCTGCAGGTCGTTCAGAATATCGACCGCGAAGTCGAGGGCGAAGGCGAGATCCATGTCGTAAAACTTCAGAACGCGAAAGCGGAAGATATGCTCAAGACCTTGAATTCGCTGTCGAAAAACAAAAAGGCGTCGGGCTCTTCAAAAAGCAGCAACAAAGGGACTGACGTTTTTGAAGGAGATGTTCAGATTTCATCCAACGAATCGACAAACTCGCTCGTTGTCGTATCTTCGCTACAGGATTTCAGGAACCTCAAAAAAGTCGTCGAAAAACTCGATGTCAAACGTAAACAGGTCTTTGTCGAAGCGGCGATCCTCGAAGTCAGTATCGACAACAACCTTGAATACGGCAATGCGTACAGTGCAATGGGCTACGAAGTCACTGTGGCAGGCGAGAAAGTTCCTCTTTTCTTCGGGAAGGCTCTTTCTTCTCCGACTCCCGGACTTGTTGCCGGCATGGTAGGTGCTTCGGTCGACGGAACTTCCGGAATGCCGGGACTTTCGCTTGTTGACGGTGTTCCTTCGATCGGACTCATTCTGAACGCGGCTCAGAACGATTCAACGGTAAACGTAGTTTCGACTCCGCATCTTCTCACGACTGACAATGAAGAAGCTGAGATCACAGTCGGTGAAACGGTCCCGTTCCCATCAGGAAACATTCTGACCAGCACGACAGGCAGCACGATAACCTACACCCGTGAAGATGTCGCGCTCAAACTCAAAATAAAGCCGCAGATCAACGAATCGGGCTACATGACTCTTGAAATCAACCAGGAAATGACCGAACTCGGTGCTCAGACCGACTACGGTTATAAAACGACGAAAAGGCAGGCTAAAACCAAAATCAACGCAGAAAACGAGCAGACGATAGTCATCGGCGGACTTATGAAAGATACCGTTACCGAAGGCGAGAACAAGATCCCGATCCTGGGTGATATTCCGGTCATCGGCAACCTTTTCAAGTATAAGAAAGTCAACAAAGCCAAAGTAAACCTTCTTCTGATCCTCACCCCGCACGTTGTTGACAGCAAAGAGGATTTCGAGCGTATTCTGCGCAAGAAAATGGAGGAGCGTGACGAATTTGCGAGAAAGTATTACGGCGGTGATACATCTTTCGAAGAGACGGTTTACCTTGACAAAAGACGCGGAGCACTTCTTTCTGTCGTCAATGCCGTCAACAACCAGCATGCGGCTGAAAGAGAGGAACTGAAAAGGATCGAAGCTGCAAACAAAAAGGAAAATTCGATAATGGTAACTCCCGACGGCGAAGAAAAACTCATCGAAAATCCTGGGGAAACTTCCAAAAAAGGGAAATCGAAAGACGCCGAAGACGAACTTGTTCCCGATATTGACGAAGAGGATTAGTCATGGCAGCAAGGCGCAAAATAGGTGAACTTCTCGTCGAAAAAAGTTATATCGACGAGGCGCAGCTTTCCGAAGCCCTTGCGGCGCAGCAGGCAGACAGGCAGGGCACAGGCAAAATCGGTCAGTTTCTCGTTTCGGAAGGCAAAGTCACAGCCGAGCAGGTGACTGAGGCTTTCTCAGAGCAGAGCGGGATAAAACTTGTCACCGATGAAGACCTGAAGAAGCTCGATCCGGCGGTTCTCGGCGAATTTCCGATCGCTCTGGCAAAAAAGTTCAAGGCGCTTCCGCTTTATGCAGATACCGACCTTCACGTCGTAGTTACCGACATCGACATGCTTCTTTTCAACCAGCTTTTCATGATCTACCGCAAAAACGTCGTATCGCTTTTGGTTTCGCCTTCAAAGATCAATGACATGATAAATCAGGCTTACAGCAGCGTTGACAACAAGGAAGAGTCGCTCAACGCCGAAGAGTTCGGCAAAATGGCTGACGAGGATGACACGATCCCGGATCTTATCGACTCAAACGACGACGCGCCTATCATCAAGTTCGTGAACAACACGATCGCAAAGGCGGTAAAGGAAAAGGCGAGCGATATCCACTTTGAATCCTACGAAGACGAAGTAATCGTCCGTTTCAGAAAAGACGGCAAACTTTCTATCGTCCAGCGCGTTCCGAAGGCGGCTCAGGCGGGTCTAATCACGAGGATCAAGATCATGAGCCGGCTCAACATTTCTGAAAAAAGGCTTCCGCAGGACGGTAACATCAAGGTCAAGATCGCCGGAAACGACATCGACTTCCGTGTCTCGACTCTTCCGAGCGTTCACGGCGAATCGATAGTCCTCCGTATTCTGGATAAAAGATCACAGAAACTTTCTCTCGACGAAAGCGGCTTCACGAAACGCGACCTCGAGATCATGAGGAAGATAATCCACATGAAGCACGGGATCTTCCTCGTCACGGGACCTACCGGAAGCGGTAAGACGACGACGCTTTATTCGGCTTTGACCGAGATAAATTCGCCCGATGTCAAGATAATCACGGTCGAAGACCCGGTCGAGTATCAGATCAAAGGCGTCAACCAGATCCACATCAATTCGAAGATAGGTCTCACTTTCGCGAGCGGTCTCCGTTCGATACTCCGTCAGGACCCCGACATCATCATGGTCGGTGAGATCCGTGATAAGGAGACTGCCGATATCGCAATCAATGCGTCTCTTACCGGTCACCTTGTTTTCTCGACGCTCCACACGAACGATGCTCCGACGGCGTTTACGCGACTTATCGATATGGGGATCGAGCCTTTCCTCATTTCTTCGACAGTCGTCGGCGTTCTGGCGCAGAGACTTGTAAGAAAGCTCTGCCCGGCATGCAAAGAGGCATATTTCCCGCCTGCGGCTATTCTTGAAGAGCTCGGTCTCGACCCGAAAGAGTACGCGAACCATCCGTTCTACAAGGCTGTCGGCTGCCCTGAATGCGGATATTCGGGATATAAAGGAAGAAGCGGTATTTTCGAGCTTCTTATGATCGATGAAGAGCTGCGTCGTGCCGTTGTTGCGCGTCAGGATGCAAGCGACATACGCAAGATCGCTGCGGCAAACGGGATGCTCAACCTACGCGAAGACGGCGCACTCAAGGCGATCAAGGGTATAACCTCGCCGGAAGAAGTCCTTCTCAGAACGCAGGAGGATAAGTAATGCCGCTTTTCGCCTACAAAATAGTCGACGCCAACGGCAAAGAGAAGAAGGGGACGATCGAAAGCCCCAATAAGGCGGCGGTAAAGACGAAATTCCTTTCGGAAGGCTACTACATCACCGAAATCAGCGAAAAGTCTCAGGCTCAGAGTTTCAGTCTCGATTTCTTAAGAAAAATGTTTTCTTTCGGCGCGAAAAAGGTGCCGCTCGACGAAGTCGCTTCAATGGTTCGGCTTCTGGCGACGCTGCAGAAAGCGAAGATCCCGCTTGTCGAGGCGATCGACGCAGTTGCCCAGCAGCAGGAAAACCAGATTATGAAAGATGCCCTCATCATCATCAAGGGCAAGATGAACGAAGGTTACAGCTTTAGCAAGAGTGCGAGAGAATTTCCCAATATTTTCGATGATTTGTTTTGTAATATGATCGCAGCCGGAGAAGAGTCAGGTGCTACGGATCAGGTTTTGATGAGACTCGCCGGATTCATGGAGTCGCAGGTCGACCTTAAAAACAAAGTCAAAAGTGCGATGACTTACCCGATGGTCCTCATGGTCGTCGCTGTTCTGGTCGTCGGTGTCCTTTTCACTGTCGTAATTCCGAACCTCGCCAAAATGTTCGATGACGTCAAAATGACTCTCCCGATCCAGACGAAGATCCTGCTCTGGCTTTCGGGTTTTATCGGCAGCTGGTGGTGGCTTGTCGCGATCCTTATTTTTGCGGCTGTAGTCTCATTCAACAAATACGTCAAAACTCCGAAAGGGGAGATCTGGTGGAGCAGAGTCAAAATCAACGCCCCTGTTCTCGGAAAAGTAAACAGACAGGTCGCGATCAGCCGTTTTGCGCAGACTCTTTCGACGCTTCTTCACTCCGGTGTTCCGATTTTGAGTGCTCTTGATATCGTCAAAAAGATCATCGACAACAAGATCCTTGAAAACGCCGTCGGAGTAGCCCGCGAGAACATCAAGGAAGGTGAATCTATTGCGGTCCCTCTCAAAAGAAGCGGCGAATTCCCGCCGATAGTCATCCAGATGATAGCGATCGGCGAGCAGAGCGGCGAACTTGAGGAAATGCTTGAAACTCTGGCTGCATCTTACGAAAAGGAAGTCACCTACACGATGGAAAAACTCACTTCGATGCTTGAGCCGATGATGATCGTTTTCCTTGCAGTCGCGATCGGTTTCATCGTTTTTTCGGTCATCATGCCGATACTTCAGCTCAACGACGCAGTCGGATAGGAAGTGTTTCCAACGGGTGAACTCTTGCTGTCTCGAACAAAAAAAATCACTCTAAAACTTGTTTTTAACTTTTCTATTGCTATAATCTTTTGCTTTAATTTTGATTAACGGAGCAAAATATGGCAAAAGCGGTGATAAATCGTAAAAAAGCGGCAAAGGAATTTGCGGAAAAATGGCTTGGTAAAGGTTATGAAAAGGGGGAAAGCCAGCTTTTTTGGATCGAACTTCTACAAAAGGTGTATAGCATTGAAAATATTTCTGATTTTATTGTTTTTGAAGACAAAGTCCACCTTGATCACACAAGTTTTATTGACGCCTACATTCCTTCGACTCATGTCATGATTGAACAGAAAAGTCTCGGAAAAGACTTGAGAAAACCGATCGGTTCACAGCTTACGCCATTTCAGCAGGCGAAACGCTACATCACGGAACTTCCTGTTTCAAAACATCCACGCTGGGTGGTAACATGCAATTTCAGTGAATTTCTGATTTATGACATGGAAAAACCGCAGGGAGAGCCGGTTCAGATCCTGCTTGAAGATTTGCCTGATAAAATAGACGATTTACGTTTTTTAGTTGATTCTGAAAAGAACTTGATTCCACCTGAAACTCAAGTTTCCCTCAAAGCCGGAGAACTTGTCGGAAAACTTTATGACGCGATTTTCAAGGAATACATCGAACCTGATGAAAACAGCTTCCGCAGCCTCAACATC
>CAJOMF010000074.1 GCA_905235605.1 uncultured bacterium | reverse complement strand
CTATAATGACGACGAATACTTTTTCTTAAAACTTATTGATATGAGCAGGCACGGACATGAACAAAATCTTTTATCCCACACAAAATGTGACTGAACCAACAGATTGAAAATCCTATTGAAGAATTTCAAGATGGAATAGCTCTTCTTCTTAAACATGACTGGGAACGTTCAAAAAATGAGGTTAATAACAAAGGCAAGATCGCTCTCATCATATTTTCATTGATTTTTACAACTCTTCTTTCTTCTCTACGTACCATCAAAGGAGACATAGACATTGTCAATTGTGCTTTTTCAGCAAAAATTTTTTTTAATTCAGTCAAAGTTCTTAGAGATACTAATGTGCTGTATTTAATTGCATTCTTCTTGGATATGGCGTCAATATATTATGCCTTTCAATTGCTTTTGAGATTTTTATCAAGGGATCACAACTTTGTTGTTACAGAGAAAGAGTCTAAGTTTTTTGAGCTATTCGATGTTCATTTAAGGGTTAGCAGAAAAAAGGAACAGAATAATTGTATAATCAAAATAAAGCCTGTTTTGTGTTGTCTAATTTTTGCTTTTACAGTGACTCTAGTCTCGCTTTATATTCTTGTTCTTTTTTTAGCTTGGCATCTTTGCGAAATAATGACTTGTTGCAGTAAAATGACGACAATAGTGATATTTTTTACAACATGCATACTCTCTTTGATTTTGTGTAAATTTTGTTGTGACAAAATTGATAAGGATGCAAAAAAAGAGGATTGAGATCATAGAGCGGGAACATCTTGCCCGTATTGAAGAATTAGAAAAGCAAATCGAACCCGATAAAATCTGATTTTTTCCAGCAATTCTGAAATCTTGAATAAGTCTTAAAGCCAAATTACCGAATAAAAACCCGCCAAATTACCGAATGAAAATGCGTCAAATTATAAAGTAAAACTCAGCCAAATTATATAACAAAAATGCGCCAAATTATAAAATTGCTTGATTTTAGTAGATTTTTTGGTAATGTGTAACAGCTTTTTGGAGGTCGAAATGAAAAACTACAAAAAAAGAGTCGTTGATTCGCTTTTGCTTAAAAAACTTAAAGGAAAAGGAGCGGTATTGATCGAAGGTGCCAAGTGGTGCGGCAAAACCACGACCGCCGAACAAGCCGCCGCCAGTGTGCTTTATATGGACGAACCCAAAACGATGAACCAGAATCTTGTTATGGCTGACACCGACCCTGAATATCTGCTTGAAGGTGAAAATCCGCGATTGATTGACGAATGGCAGCTTGCACCGAAATTATGGGACACCATCCGTTTTTCAGTTGACCACAAAAGACAATTCGGGCTTTATATTCTGACCGGTTCAGCCGTTCCACTGGAGACAGATGAAATCCATCACACTGGAACCGGACGGTTTTCGTGGCTCAAAATGCGGCCTATGAGTCTTTTTGAATCGGGAGAATCCTCGGGTGAAGTCAGCCTGAAAGAGCTTTTTTCCTCACATGACGCTATAGTGCGCGGTGCTGCCGACCTTTCGCTCAAAGACATCGCCTTTCTGATCTGCCGCGGCGGCTGGCCGATGTCACTTGAATGCGAGTCTGAAATCGCTCTGCAGCATGCTTTTGATTATTTTGATGCAGTTGTCCGTTCCGATATTTCGAGAGCCGACGGAGTCTCGAAAAATCCCGACAGGGTAATCCGTCTGATGCGTTCTCTTGCAAGGAATTTAGGTTCTCAAACTTCGATAAAAGCCATTTGCGAAGATTTGAAGACCAATGAATCTTCCGATTTTTCGGAAATAACAGTCAATTCATATATAAATGCTCTGAAAAAAATATTTGTTGTCGAAGATATGCCGGCATGGAATCCCAATTTAAGGTCAAAAACCGCTGTCAGAAGCTCTGAAACCCGTTATTTTGTCGATCCATCCATTGCAGTTGCAGCACTTGGTCTCGGCCCAGATGATTTAATAAACGATCTCAACACGTTGGGGCTTCTTTTCGAAACTCTCTGCGTTCGGGATTTGCGGGTTTTTGCAGATGCACTTGACGGTGAGGTTCGCCATTATCGTGATAAAAACGGACTGGAATGCGATGCCGTGATTCATCTGAGAAACGGTTCTTTCGGGCTTATTGAAATCAAACTTGGCGGAGATACGGCAATAGAGCACGGTGCTGCCACATTAAAAAAACTCGCCTCCCTGATAGACACAGACAAAATGAAAGCCCCGTCATTCCTGATGGTTCTCACTGCTGTCGGAAATTATGCATATCGAAGGAACGACGGAGTTTATATCGTTCCGATAGGCTGTCTTAAAGATTAGAGTTTATAACTAAAATTCTGATGCGAATTCATCTTTGGAATCTGCCAAACCACCGAAAAAATACTAGCCAAATTACCGAATGGAAATCCGCCAAATTATAAAATTGCTTGATCTTATTGGTGTTTTGCGCTCAGACTGTTACATCAGCCACGCAAAATAAGCTGGAATGCACAGAACTTCGCCGTCTTTCTGGTAGTCTTTAGTATAAAGCAAGATTTTTTCGCTGATCCTCGAAGAGAATTTCTCGCAGAAAAGATCTAATGATTTGTGGGTTTTGTAACCTGACGACTTGACTTCTATCGGAACGATTTTGTCTCCTTTAGAAAGAAGGAAATCTATTTCGTAGTTGTGGTTGCTGCCATCAGGGAAAGTGTAGTAATAAAGCTCGTTTCCGGCGGTACGCAGCATCTGCGCAACTAAATTTTCATAAACATATCCGAGATTTGCGGAAAGTTTGTCGGAAAGAAGTTTGTTGTAGATGGTGTTTTCGGTGTAATCCTTATCCCAGAAAGCGAGGGTCACAAAAAGCCCTGTGTCGCAGAGAAACATTTTGTAGCGGTTGAAATCACGGCTGAGCCCCATTCCGACATTCGGATCGTTCGCATGGTAAGCCATTGTCACGACCATGCTGTCGGCCATATTCGCCATCACTATATCGGCATTTGTATAATTTCGCCCGTTTGTCGCAGTTTCCACTTTAAATGAAGAGGCGTGCTTGGAAAGCTGAGCCGGAATATTTCTGAAAAACCTCGAAGCAAGTCCGCTACCGTCTATTTTGTGAAAATCATTGTCGTAAAGTTCGATTATTTCACGCTTTGCGGCATCAACTTCCTGCAAATTGTTTGTCGTAAGATATTTGTCAACCGCTTGCGGCATTCCACCTATAAGCATATAAAGTCTCAAATCACGCATCCACTTGCGGTGCAGAGAATCTCCTATCGCCTGCTTCATCCCGAAGATCTGCCGCATGGAGTCTCCGGAAATAGTGTCTCCTACCACCCAGCGGAACTCTTCAAAATCCATCGGATAAAGCATCATGCTGTGTTCTTCGCTTGGAATTACGATGTTTTCGACATTTTTCTTCAAAGTCAGCAGTGAGCCGGTTTCAATGTAATCGTAACGCCCGTCTTTAACCAGATGCTTGATTGCCTGACGCGCCAGAGGCTGCCGCTGAACCTCGTCAAAAACTATGACTGAACGCCGTTCATAAAGCGTCACCTGAAACATATTCTGAAGACGCAGGAAAAAATAATCGAAATTACGAATATTTTTGAACAATTCTTCTATTTCGGTTGAAGCCAAAGAAAAATCAATCAGTATGTAAGAATCGTACTCTTTTTTTGCAAATTCTTCGACCAGAGTTGATTTCCCGACACGCCTTGCACCTTTTATCAGAAGGGCCGATTTGCCGTTGCTTCTACGCTTCCAATCAAGCATTTTGTTGTAAATTTTTCGTCTAAAAACCATGATTTCACCTCTCAACAAAAAAGCATAGTAATTTAGCATATTTTAAAGAATCCGCAAAATTTTTTTTGTCAAAAACCGTGCTTTCCGCAAAATTTTTTTCGTCAAAAACCGCACTTTCCGCAAAATGTTTGCACTGCCGAGTTACCGCTGCGCTCAGAATGAGAAAAAATTTTTTCATATTTTTTCACACTTGGACATTATATGCCCAACCCAGTGTTTATAATCACTTTCGTCAACTTTTTTATGGAGGAAAATCCCTGTTTGATTTCATTCCTCTCGCAATTCCTGAAAAATTGAGTATAATACGCCAGTTTGATGGAGGGTAATCATGGGAATTTATGTAAATCCTGGAAATGAGAATTTAAAAATTGCTCTTAATTCACAAATTTTTGTAGACAAATCTTTGGTTCTTAAAAAACTTTGCTCTTTTTTGAACTCCAACCAAAGATTCATCTGCGTTTCGCGACCGCGCCGCTTCGGCAAGTCAACAGTCAGAGACATAATGGTTGCCTACTTTTCAAAAGGCTGTGATTCAAGGGAAATGTTTTCAAACCTCAAAATTGCCAAAGAGCCTTACTTTGAAGAAAACCTCAATAAATTCAACCTACTGTCTATTGACATGGGTTTTTTCTACAACAATGTCCGCGACAAAGAAGAAGTGTTGGAAAAACTTGAAGAAAAACTCCGCGAAGATTTTAGAGACGAATTTTCTGATATTGAATTTTCCGAAAAAGATTCCATCGCCGACCTGATAATGAAAGTTTACAAACGGACAAACACCCAGTTCGTGATAATCATTGATGAATACGACACTTTGATACGCGAAAAAATGAGTGACGAAATGGTCGAAAGATACCGTTCGCTTTTAAACGTCCTCTTCAAAAGCGAACAGCTTTCAAAAACAATCGCGCTTGCCTACATCACCGGAATCCTGCCGGTAATAAAGGACAAGGTTCAGTCCAAACTCAACAATTTCACCGTTCAATCGACAATGCTCATGCCCTGGGGAATGGAGGAATATTTCGGCTTCACAAAAGAGGAGACAGAAGCTCTCTGCAAAGAATACGGTATGAGTTTTGAAGATTGCGAAAACTGGTATGACGGCTACAAAATCGGCGACATCAACATTTATAACCCGAATTCAGTTGTAATTGCCATGATGACGCACAAATTCGGTAACTATTGGACAATCTCAGGTTCCTACGAGGCCGTTTCAGACTATATCAAACTCGATTTTGACGGCGTAAAAACAGCAGTTGTTGAAATGCTTTCAGGCAGAGAAGCGGCTGTAAATGTTGCGAAATTTGACAATTCTCTTAATGAAATAAATACTAAAGACGATGTCTTGACCTATCTCATTCATCTCGGCTATCTGAATTACGATGAAGAAACCGGGCTTTGCCGTATCCCGAACAGGGAAATCCGTCAGGAATGGGAAAAGGCAATCGAATCAACCGGCAGATTTTCAAAAGTTGTTGAAATGATTAAAGAATCTGATACACTTCTTTATCTTACCCAAAACGGAGTTTCTGAAGAAGTCGCCCCTGCTTTGGACAAGGCGCATACCGAGGTTTCAAGCGTTTTGAACTATAATTTTGAATCATCGCTGCAGGCTGCGATAATTCTTGCATATTACACGGCAAAAACAAAATACACGATAATTCAGGAACTTCCGGCAGGTTACGGCTTTGCTGACATCGGATTCATCCCGAAAAATCCGAAAGATCCGGCTATGATAATCGAACTCAAGTGCAACCAAAATGCAGACACAGCCATAAAGCAGATAAAAAACAAAAATTATCCTGCTGCATTTGAAAATTATCTCGACAATCTTCTTCTTGTCGGAGTCAACTACGACAAAAACACGAAAATCCACGAATGTGTGATTGAAAAATATCAAAGATAAATTTTTTCTCCCCTTGGACATTATGCGCCCACCCCGCTGTCTATAATCACCTTCGTCAACTTTTTTTATGGAGGAAATTATGACAAGTTTATTTGAAGGCATTGCAGAAGCGATGGAAGACGTTACTGAAACGATGAATGTAGAGAGGACTGATGATGAAAACAACACCATTGAAAGTTCGGGATGTAATGAAACAGCGGAAGATTCTGCCGATTCCGAATGCATTGGCGGCGAGTCCGGTGAAAACGAAGAGAGCGAAACCGAAGAGTGCAGCGAAGAAAACTGCGGCGGAGAAAACGAGCCGGGTTTGATCGAGAGTATTTTCAATTTCATCGACACGATGAAAAACGATGAAGTGTCGCGTGAGGTCGCTTTCGAAGAATTCGGGGAAATGTGCCGCGACTCGATCAACGAGCTCTGCGACATCCTTAAGGAATTTCCTAAGATTTTCAGTAAAGAGTAAAGTCCTATTTTCACCACACTAAAAATCCAATAAAATCAACAAATTTTGCGAACCTGTAAGCCATGACTAAAAAATGACGTAAATTTACTAGTCTGATAGCATTTTTCCGTCAAAATTGAATTTTACAGAATCGCTGGATTAACAGAAAAAAGTTGACTTAACCGACGAAAATCACTCCGAGCGGACGCAGCGAACATAGGTACTGCTCGACTTATTGGAGTAGTACACTTTCCCATGAGCGAAATTCACGATCCATGCGTAATTAGTAGCACCCCAATAAGTAGAGGAAGACCAGAAATATTTGCCCGGCATATCCGGAAAATCTGAAGCAGGATCTAGTTTTTCATAATTCACAAGAGATGCAAGCTCGTTTTTGTTGGGAAGCCGCCAGTCGCTAAATCCCGCATAAGTCAAAGTTTCACAATAATTAAGAGCCTCCTTCCAGGTTTTGTCGGTCTTATAAGTTTTTTGCCAGATGAGTCCAGTTTCTGAGTCTGTAACAATGACATCGCTGTTTACGGTCGAAGATTCAAATGAACCTAACGGCAATGTTGCCCCTCTCACACACCTGAAATAGAGTGGATAGGTCTTACTCCAGCTGCTCACATAACCACTGCCGAAATCCACAGTCCATGCATCACTAGTATCGTTCTGATAAGTAGAGGAAGACCAAAAATCTTTTGATGGAGTACTTGGAAAATATGTCGTGTTTATTGCGGGACCGTATGATGAGTTGTAAACAATCGTCAGAAGTTCGTGCGGATTAGGCAGTCTCCAGTCAGAATATCCCGCATAGTTAAGGTCGCTGCAGTATGAAACAGCATCTGCCCAAGTGTAGGTTGAAGTCGGGATAGCCTGCTGCCACATAAGACCTATTTTGAGAACGGTTTTTTCATCTTCAACGCTGTCGTCAATCGAGAAACTTTGAGGGTTGCAGTAACCCAATGCTGCATATTGAGCATCCTGACCGAAGAAATCGTCACTTGACGAACTAGGACATGTCATTGGAGAAGAATATGAATCATCGTAGCACGATGTCTGACCGGTGCAGATGTTGCCGAGTGCTGTTCTTTCTTTGCAGCTTGAACCGTCTCGGTAGTAGCCTGATGCACACTTGTATCTGCATTCTGTTGTGCTGGCAGTCGTGTTGTATGTGCTTGTATTCGAGGGACTCCACGCAGAACCTGTCCAAGTCTGGGTTACAGTTGAAACAGTGTTCCAAACTGTATTCGCTGGTTTTGCAGTGCAGTTTACAGTCTGTTTTGCAGCATCGCAGGTTTTGCTTGACGAGTTCCAGTTGTAATTCGGGTTGCATTTGAATCTGCATTCGCTTGTGCTGGCAGTGCTATTGAAACTGCCTGTTGTGGTCGGAGTCCACGAAGAGCCGTTCCAAGTCTGCGTGATGCTCGAAACTGTGTTCCAGCTTGCATTTGTCGGCAATCCAGTACAAGCAACACCTGTTTTTGTGTTGGAAATACAGCTTGCTCCGCTGTTTTCAGTGTGGTAGCCGTCGGCACATTTGTATCTGCATATTCCTGCCGTTGTATTGTAAGTTGATGTGTAGTTTGCAGGATTCCAGGCAGAGCCGTTCCATGTCTGTGTAAACTTGCCGTTTGCTCCGTTATCGTTCCAATCTGTGTTTTCAGGTTTTGTGGTGCATTCAGCCTGTCGAGTTGCGGCAACACATTTTGAAGTTGAGCTGTTCCATTCGTAATTTTGATCGCACTTGAACCGGCATTCTGCCGAACTCGGATTCGTGTTGTAATTTCCGGTAGCTGCCGGAACCCAGTCTGTGCCGTTCCATGTCTGTGTTATACTTGAAGCACTGTTCCAGTCTGCATTTGCAGGAAGGCCGGAGCAGTTTGCTGTCCTTGTGTCGGCTGCGCAGCGTGAGTTTTTCCATGAGTAGTTCGTGTTGCACTTGAAGCGGCATTCTGCCGAGCTTGGATTTGTGTCGTAATTTCCAGCAGTTGACGGGACCCAATCTTCGTCGTTCCATGTCTGAGTTATGCTTGAAACTGTGTTCCATTCAGCATTTTCCGGCAGTCCGGTACATTCCGCACTCCGCTTTGCATTGACGCAGGCAGAACCGTCCCATTCGTAGTTTTCCGCACATTTGAAGCGGCATTCCGCAGAGCTTGCCTCTTCATTGTAGCTTGCAGTTGTCGCAGGAATCCACTCTTCGCCGTTCCAAGTCTGAGTGATTTCTGAAACGGTATTCCAGACAGCTTTATCCGGAAGTTCCTGGCAGTCATGTATTCTTTCAGTTCCTTTTACGATCCTTGTGCAGCGTACATATCTGTAGTTTTCTTTGCTGTCCTGATATATCCCGGCATTGCTGAAATCAACATACCACGCACTGGCATCATAGTTTGAAACGGATGTCGCCGACCACAGCTGGTTTGTATCACCGAGCCTGCTGTAACTTCCGTCTGTTTCCGGAGAGCACGACTGACAGCTTTCATCCAGGCAGTAGCCTCCGTCGCAGGTTTCCGATACAGCGCATGATCCGCCGGTAATCGTTCCCTGACAGCTTTGAATCAGGGTTCTCAGTTCTTCGATCGTCGGCAGGTGCCAGTCACTCTGCTCGCGTTCCGTCAGATTTTGACAGTAATCTTTTGCTTCCAGCCAGTTCAGTTTGTTTGAGGTTTTTACAGACCAGATAAGTGACGAATTCTGCTGGCTGCCTGGTTTTTCTTCGGTCGATCTGCTCTCTCCGCACGATGCAAAAATCACGGAAAAGAGACAAATTGAGATGATTGAATAAAATTTTTTCATTTTTCCTCCTACCAGTTCAGTGTCAGGTAAATTGAGCTGTCGAGCGGGTTTGCTCCGAAAGAAATTTCGGTCTTTTTGACCTCTTTTTCATCCTCGAATTTGATGCTGTAAAACACGATCCCGGTTGTTATCAAGGCTGCGCCGACTGCAACTCCGGCAGCCCCCAGAGCCAAGAACATCACTCTGTCGTCATCGGCGTTTTTTGCCTTTTTTCTGTATTTTTCGGCTTCTTCAGGAAAAGTGGCGTTGTGGTATCTTTCGGTATATTTGTCGTGCCGGTTCTTTGATTCGCTCATTTCATATAACGAAAATCCGCCTAAACCGCCAAGAACGACTCCCGTGACAAGCGTTGTTGTCGCGGCTGTGATCCTTTTGCGCTTTGCCGACTGTGCGTTTTCCATTTTTTCGTATGCCTCTTCCTGCGCTCTCTGAGCTTCGAGCTCCTTTTTTGCTTCTTCACTCTGCTCTCCGCTGATTTCGTCAAGGGTCCTCGGAGCGGCTTTCAAAGTGAAGCTGCCGAAGCAGAGAGCCAGGACGAGCAATATTGCACAAAAATTCAATGATTTCATTTCGTTACCATCCAAAAGCTATTCATCTGATTTCTCTTCTTTCGGAGCCGGTGCAGGATTCTGTCTGACAGCTTCCTTGAAAATTTTCGGAGCAGCTTCGGGTTTTCCGCCTTTTTCTTCTGGGATTCTCAGGCAGCCCTGGCAGTTTCCCGTCTCGCAGGAAAGCTGGCAGTATCTGAAAGCATCGCTTCTTTCGACAGAAACTTCGTCGTAAATGACAAGCTTAAGGGCGATTCCCTTGACCCACGCCGTTTTTTTACCGTCTTTGTTCTCCTCTTTAAGCATAGTGATGATCATTCCGTCTGCGTTTGAGTTTTGAATCGCATTGAATGCGGCAAGTTTTGCGAGAGGGGAAAGCTTTTCGATTTCAACCGCAGAATTTTTTGAAAAAAGATTGAGTTTCATTCCGCTTGCAGCTTCCAAACTTACCGCCTCTTTTGTTTTGTTGTCGGCCTTTCCCTCGATAAAACCCTGAACCTGAAACCCGATTTCGATCGGGCGCGACCAGACATGCATCGCCTCGGGAGCGAGTTTTGCCTCTTTTGAAACACTCATCGTAGAAATCTGCGAAGCGCAGGAACAGAGCATTGCGAAAACAACCGCAACAAGTGTGAATCCGAAAAATCTTTTCATCTTTTCCTCCAATAAAAATAGTAAAAATTGCGTTCATAACCTTTATGAAGCGCGTTTCGGAGGTGTTTAACACAATAGGTTGGGCATATATCGCCCAAACGCGGATTTTTTTTGACGGGGATGGACGAGGAAGTTTATTAGTGCAAAAGTTTAAAGAAAGATTTCTGGTTCAGTCACATTTTGTGTGGGATAAAAGATTTTGTTCATGTCCGTGTCTGCTCATATCAATAAGTTTTAAGAAAAAGTATTCGTCGTCATTATA
>CAJOMF010000073.1 GCA_905235605.1 uncultured bacterium | reverse complement strand
GATTCTTGATTCTTGATTCTTGATTCTTGATTCTTGATTCTTGATTCTTGATTCTTGATTCTTGATTCTTGATTCTTGATTCTTCAAAAAATTGTTCTCTATTAACAAAATATAGCCTCTTAAAAATCAAAAACGGTGTATGATAAAGAGAGTGGGGGAAAAGGCAAGAATTTTTTTATTACAATCCGCATGTGATTTTTTGTCTGTTTGAGATGGTGAAAGGTCTGAATGGAAAGAACTCTTGGTTTGATAATGGTATGGCTGGCGACGATTTTCTTCATGCTTTCATTTGCAGCTGTGACATTATTGGGAGCTATGCTTGTGGGAAAATATAATAATAGTGGAGTTAGCGGCTTTTTTGTTGGAGGTGATGATTGCGGCTTTTAAATTTATAGAGGGGGAATAAAAGGTGTGATCGAGAGACATTTAAATTTATTTCCCGAAAATTTCTGCTAATATGCCGCTGTTTAAATTTCTTTGAGGTGTAAGATGAAAGAAAAACTTAAAAAGGCTTTCGGCGAGCTTCTTGCCGAAATGAAGGACAAGGCTCTGGCTGAAAAAGTTGTCGAAGTGTGGGCTGACTGCGCGAAAGATGGCGGCTGGAAGAATTTTGACGAGCTTTGCGAGATCCCGTTCACGCTTCTCACGCCGACCGACGGCGTAAATCTGATCGAACACACTGTCGCGGTCACGAAAGGGGCTCTGGGTATAGCCAAGGCGATGCTCTCGACCTACAAAAAAGTGCCGTTTGAAATCAATCTCGACTGGGTCATCGCTGGCGGTTTACTGCATGATGTCGGCAAACTTATGGAAATCGAGAAAGTCGACGGCGCATACAGAAAAAGCTATGCCGGAAAGTGTGCAAGACACCCGATAAGCGGAGCTATTGCCGCTGCAAAACACGACCTTCCGCTTGAGATCCAGAACATCATCATCTGCCACGCGAAGGAAGGTGAGGGGAGACCGCAGAGGATCGAGGGCGTCTTCATCCATCAGGCCGATTTTGCGACTTTCAATCCCGCTGTAATGAAGGAAAAAGGGCAGCTGATCATCTAAACATCAGTTCGTGACAAATTGTCAATTTGCCGAATTGACATTCTTTTTATTCTTGTAACTTCTTGAAATTGTTTATAAAATTTTGTGGCACTCGAGTTGCTTAATTTATAGGTTTTAGGTTTTTTGCATTTTTGTTTTTTTAGGAGGTTTTTATGTTCAGAAATTTTTTCAAGGCTTTGATCAAAGCGAATGCAAAAGAGGCGTCAAAAGGCTTTTCGCTTCTTGAAATCATGGTAACTATCACGATCATGACGATGATCATGGGTGCAGTCGGCGTCGGTGTCATGGGTTATCTCGACAAATCGAAGATAAAACAGGCAAAGATCGACATCGGTACGATCTCGAACGCTCTCGACCTTTATAAAACCGAGTTCGGACGCTATCCAGACAGCGACGACGGTCTTTCGAGACTTGTTGAAGAAAAAATTTTGAAGGAAAAAAAGGTCCCTCAGGATCCGTGGGGAAACGAATATGTCTACATTTATCCGGGTTCGAACAATGAAGACGGATTTGACCTTTACTCGTTCGGTCCCGACGGTAAAGAAGGCGGAAACGACGATATAACGAACTGGGAAGACGACTAGTTATGAAAAGATCCGGATTTTCCATGGTCGAAATGCTGGCCGTAGCAGCTCTGGCGGTGATCATCGCCGGTTTTTCCGTTGCGGGTGTGAACCGCTTCGGGCGCTATCAGGCTCAGGCCGACATGGGCGGGTTCAACTCTTTCCTGCGTTACAGCTTTATGCAGGCAGTGCGCAACAAAGAGTATGTCCGCCTTGTCGTTGATCTGGAAAAGGGGACTTACTGGACTGAAAAAAGCGAAACACCGTTTTATCTTTTTACGGGGGAAGCTGCTGCGGCTAAGGATGAGGAAAACGAAAAACTTATCGAGAGGATGGAAAACGGCAAGGGGAGCGATCCTTTTGCCGGCAAAGGCTCTGCTTTAGGTGCAGAAAACCTTCTCGAAAAGGCGAAACTTCTCTCTTCGCAGGAAGAACTGGAAAATTCGGATTACTACAACTATGAGAATTTCATTCCCGACAGGCGTTCGCTGAAACAGATTTTGAAGCCGGAGTTCACGAAAAATTCGGGCGAGAAAAAATTTTCAAGAGGCTTGATCGTTACCGGTTTTTTTGCCTATCATACGCCGGAAATCGTGAAAAGGAGTGATTTTCTCGATTCCGACAACAAGGGAAAGGAGCCGAAAGTTTTTATCTACATTTTTCCCGAAGGAAGGATCGAGCCTTTCTATCTTTCGATCGGGGAGGAGACTTCGGACGGTGATGAAAGTTTCGTTTACATCACCTCGGATATGTTTCTCAACGTGAAGATCGAATCGGGCAGTTTTGAAGACGTGATCGAAGACATGAAAGACCTGCTGAAAGATCAGGACGCGGAGGGAAAATCGTGATTAAATCTGCGGCTCATGCACGGCAAAAAGAAATATCTGTCGTCATGTTGAACGAATGTGAAACATCTCAGGGATTCTTCGCTGCGCTCAGAATGACAGTACGGTCTAAAGGTTTTTCGCTTATCGAGGTCCTTGCTGCGATAACAATCCTTTCAGGCGTGCTTTTTGCGGCTTCCAGAATAATTTCAGCCAGTTATATTTATGCTTCAAAGGTGCACAACATCTATCTGGGCACGGAACTCTGCCGCCTCAAACTCCACGATGTCGAAGAAATCATCAAGCAGGACGGTCTTCCTGATGACGAAACTGAGGAAGAGGGCGATTTTGATGACAGGGAATACGAAGGTTTCCGCTGGAAATATTCGGTAAAGCGCGTTTTTATCCCGCTTCCCGACTTTTCTACGAGTGCAGACGACGGCTCTTACCTCGACCAGAGCGCTTCGATGCTTTCTCTGGCGAAAGGGAATATCGAGGATTTTTTCAAGGAAAGGATCCGAAAACTCACAGTTTCGGTCTTCTGGGGCGAAGGTGTGAAAGAATCCGAAAAAGTTGTTTTTACCGTTTTTCTTACGACTGACGGTACTGTAAAGACATTCCAGCAGTACACCGGCGGCAACAGCGGGAAAGGCGGCAAGGGCGGAAAAGGCGGTAATGCGCCGAAAAACAGGTTCGAAGGTCTCAATAAAGGCGGAAGTCCTCAGCCGAACAATATGTTTAACGGCGGTGGTGCAGTAAAGGGAAAATGATGAAAAAAGGTTTCACTCTCATAGAAGTGCTGCTTGCGATGAGCATTACGGCGATACTTGTCACGTCGGTTTACTTCTCGTTTTCCAACCTTCTCAGCGGAAGAGCCAAAATAAAGGCAGTTACTGAAAGGGAACGCGGAATATACTCAACGATTGAACTGATCCGCAGTGATTTGAAGAACGCTTATCTAACCGTCAACAAAGGTGCGCCGGAAGAGACTCACAAAACCATTTTCAAAAGCGAGGACGACGATCCTGTGAGCCATCTTACTTTCGCTGCTATCAACCATGTGAAAATGGCGGCCGGGGTCAAGCAGTGCGACCAGACAGAGATCGAATACTACGGCGAGAATATCGACGGCGAGAATGTTCTGATGCGCAGGGAGAGCCTCTGGGTCGACGAAGATCCTGAGCGCGGCGGCAACGTTTACCCGGTTCTGAAAGGCTTCAAGAGCATAAAATTCGAGTACTGGCACGCGACGACAAAGGAGTGGGTCGACCACTGGAACACGGAAAGTATCGACAACGTAAATTCGCTGCCGCCGAAAGTGAAGATAACGATGATCGCGAAAGAGGGAGAATTCGGCGAAGAAGATTATAAGATAGAAACAGTCGTAAACCTTAAAATGACAAAACCGTTTAGCTTTTAAAATGTTGAAATTATTGGATAAAATAAAGTCAAGTCTGCGCTTGCAGAAACGCTCTGAAGATGAGTCCGAAGGAAAAAAGCGCGGCTTTGCCCTTGTTTTAGTCCTTGTCATGATCGCTGTCATGCTGCCGATAGTGAGCGACATGAACTACGAGGCGAAGACTGAATTTGACCTTGCGATGGATTACAAACATAAGGCGGAAGCTCAGGCTCTGGCTTCAAGCGCCGTGAATTTCGCAGTCGTTATTTTCGATCTTCAGAAACAGGTCGAAAGCCTGCTCAAGCAGTTCAGTATGTCAAATCAGATAGAGATCTGGGATATAATTCCTATGGATACTGCGATTTTGCGCAGTTTTACCGATGCCGGACCTTTTGTCGATATAGAAGATGTCGTCTCCAAAACCGATGTCGAAAATCCGAGAGGTTCAGCGGCGAACGACGAAGAAGGAGAGCACACATACACCGAAACAGGCGATCCGATATTCCAGTTCCCCGGCGATTTCAAAGTCGAATTCAAAGGCGAGGACACGAAAATCAACCTGAATCAGCTGGCTTACGGTACGAAAGGGGCGATCATAAAAATGCTCGAGGCGTTGATCGAACCGGAGTTTTATGACTTCATATTCCTGGAAAACACATCCAGAAAAGAATATGTCGACCGTGAAGAACTGATCCAGAATATTGTCGACTGGGTCGATATGGGTGATGACAAATACACCGACGGCGCGAAATATCTGACGGGCGGCGACGAACAGTCGAATTACGATGATTTCGAGCCGGAATATAAAGTAAAAAACTCGAAGTTCGATACGGTTCAGGAACTTATGATGGTCTACGGTGTCGATGATCTGGTTTTCAAGATCCTTGAGCCGCATGTCACGATATATTCGACCGGAAAGGTCAACGTTAACAAAGCCGGACACGAAATGATCGAAGGGCTGATCAGGGCTTATGCGGTCGATAAGGCGCTGACCGTTTTCTACAACGAAGACGCGATGCGCGAACTTTTGGGTAAGATCCTCGCAAAGCGGGCACAGTACGGTTTTTCGAAGCTTGATGACTTCATTCAGACCTGCGCGGATGAAGGTGTGACTTTGGATAAAAAAATTTCCGAAATTGCCGACACAACAGGAAGTGTTTACCGCATCAAGGCTGTCGGAATAAAGGAAGGGGTCGAAAGCTGGGTCGAAATGATAGTCGACCGCGAAGGAAACATTTACTATTACAGAGAAGGATAATCACAGGTGAGGTAAAAAATGAAATTTGCTTCATGCAGAGCGGCAGACGGCGGATTTTTGATAGACACTTTTTCGAAGGAATACAACAAAACTACTTTCGAAAAGAGCGAGTTCGCCGGTAGTGAAAAAGCTGCCGAACTTTTTAAAGATTTCGACTATATAGATTTTGTCTGCTCAGGCAGGGAAATGCTCTACTACGCAAGGAACTATCCGCCGGTAAAGCATTCATACCTGAGAAAGATCGTTGCGCAGGATATCGAGTCCGAGACTCCGTTTAAAGAGGACGATCTGATGATCGAAGTGAAAAACTTCCAGAAGGGAAGCGGCGACATGAACGTTTTTGCTGCCGGAAAGGACGTGATCCGCAAGGCTCTGCTCGATTTCGATGATGCCGCGCGTGAGAAAGTCCGCAGCATCGTTCCTGAGGAAGTCCTCTTTTTCAAGACGGAAACTCCTTTGAAAAAAGCGGTATTCGTGAACGACGACTATTCGCTCATGGTTTTTGCCGACGGTCAGATAGTCAGAAACGGAGGTCTGAACGAGCTCAGAAGCGATATGCTTGCTATTTTCGGCGGCGAAGATCCCCAGGCCGAACTTGATTCCTGGCTCAGTGTCGCCGGCGATCTCAGTGAACCTGACGGACTCAGCGATATCGAAGTCAGAATACGTAAAACGATAATTTCTTTCTTTGAAAAACTGTTTGATTTCTTTTCTCCTTTTGCCGGCGATCCCGGCGAGACGGCGGTTTTCATCGGCGGTGTTCTTCCCGAAGGAGCTGAAAAAATAGTTCAGGAAATGGATTCCTCCGTTTTTTCCGATTCTCAGTTTCTGGTTTACGGTTTTGCAGCGCAGCTCGAAATGATTTCCGAATCGGTGGACAACGACAGCACAGTTAATTTTGCAACGGGCGATTTTGCCTACAAAGGAGGTTTCGCATTCCTCAAAAAGCGCGCGATAATCGCGTTGATCCTTTATGTGGCGGCAATTTTAATGCTTGTTGCCGGCATGGAAATGAGGATAAAATATCTCGACGAAAGGATCTCGACAGGCGAGGAGAGGACGAAACAGCTTATGAAAGAGGTCATCGGAAAGGAGATGCCGTCTCTTCGTCAGGCTCTTTCGATAATGGACAAGTCGATAAAGGGCGAAGCGAGCATGGCTGATAAAAAAGCGGTCTACCCGTACAGCGCGCTCTACATTATGGAAGTCATTTTTCCCTATTTCACCTTTGAAGGGAGCACGATCGAAGTTTCCGAAATTTCGATAAAGGAAGAGGGCAAAATCAGAGTTGTAGGCACGAGCAGCACACTTGACGACATCAACAAATTTACAGAACAGCTCGAACAGGATCCGCTTATTGACGAGATCAACAGAGGCCAGATAAATACAAGGGGCGACAAGAGCTCGTTCAATATCTCCTTCAACTATGCCGGTCAGAAAAAAGAAGATCCCAAGGCGAAGAAGGGAAAGAAAAAAGGAAAGGAAAACAACGAGTAGGAGAGTGGCATGAAAGAAAAACTGATAGAGGCTGTAAACAATTTCAGCGAGCGCGAGCGCACGATCCTCGTGGCTTTTCTCACTTTTGTCATGATCTTCATTTTTGTTGCGGTATGGTTTTTTATGAGTTCAGCGATAGACGACCGCAAAGATACGATCATTGAGCAGGAAAAGATGATCCAGGAGATGGTATCGAAAAAGGAGATCTTCAAAAAGGCACAGGCTAAAGCCTCGCAGATGCAGGACAGCATTGATTCAAGCAATGTGAACCTCAACTCCGACATTTCCGCTGTAAAAGAGAGCGTCGGAATTCCGATCAGTTCGATAAAGGAGATAAAGCCGCGCAAAAAGGGGGATATCAACATCGAAAGGATCGAACTCAATCTGCGTGAAGTTCCGCTTGACCAGACACTGACTTTCCTTTACGGGCTTGAAAACAAGGGTCGCTATGTTTTTGTCGATTCCATAACTATAAAAAAGCGTTTCAACAAGCAGAATTATGATGTTTCTTTAGTTGTTGCGGCTATGAAGAAGGAGAGCGCAAATGGGGAATAAAATTGCTGGAATAATGAATAAAATCAAGAATTTGCCGATCCCAGGCAAGATCCAGGCGCTGATCAAGGGCGTTCTGTTCGTGAATGCTGCGTTTTTTATAGGTCTGTGGCTCGGGATCAAGATATTTTTTCCTGACGATTTCGTTCTTTCCAAAATCAACGAACAGCTTTTTGTCAAGGATATGGCGCTTGTGAGCGAAGATGTCGATGTTTCGCTTTTCGGAAATATCTCGTTTGAAGAGGGTACTCTGATGCAGAAGGGGAACAAAGTACTCACTTTTTCGGAGCTTTCGTTTTCACCCTCTATTTTTGCGACTCTAGGCGGTCATCCGGCAGGAAAAATCCATGTCGAAGATATAAATTCACAGGGCGGCGGACTTGATGCGACGTTCGAAACAAATGAAAATCCGTGCTATTCGCTTGATGCTTCGGAGCTTCCGCTTTCTATCTTGAAACCGTTTCTTGCCGAAGTCGTTCTCACCGGTTCTGTAACAGGCGGCGGCAAGCTCTGCTCGAAAGAGGGGAAATACGGCGGTAAAATAGAATTGAGCGGCGAGGACGTTGTTCTTCGCGGCAAAGTACCGACCCCGATGGGCGATTTCGATGTCGGAAAAATAATCCTTGGTGCAATCGAACTTGCGGCTGATGTCGTTGACAACAAAGCTGAAATAAAGCAGCTGTCGATAAAAGGAATGTTTGAACTTGAGGCGACTGGAAAAATTACTCTGAACACCAAAAATTTTTCTTCCTCACGACTTGATCTTGAAATTTCCGCCAAAGTTCCAGATATGGCGAAAATAGCCGAAAATGTCGCTCTGAATCTGCTTGTAAGCCAGCTTTCGCAGTACAAAGGCGATTCTGAAAACAGTTTTGCATTCACTCTGAAAGGTTTTGTGAATAAGCCTCAGATGGGCAGAGTACCGAGAAAGGATCGTGAAATCAAAAACGATATAAGGCAGAAAAAATCGGAAAGACCGCAGAGACCGCAGCGTCCGCAGAAATCTGAGCGTCTGCCACAGAGAGAAACGGCTCCGAAACCTGCCGCACCGACCCAGGCAGCGGCGGAAAACGTGCCGCAGAATGACGATCTGAAGAAAAAAGAGGACGAACTCAAACGCAAGGAAGAGGAGCTCAAGCAGAAGGAAGAGGCTGCGAAAGAGCGCGAAGAAAAGATGCGTGAAGAGCGTGAACAGCGCGAAAAAGAGGAACGCGAGCGCCGGGAACAGGAAGAGAAATCCAGAATGGAGCAGGAAGCGCGAATCCATGCGGCCCAGGAAGAGGCTATGAACGAGATCCGAAGAGCGCGTGAAGAGATGGAGGCTGTTAAAAAGGCGCGTGAAAACCAGGAGGAAGGTGATCCCGAGCCGCCGAAAGTGGCACCTGATGAAAAAGACAGCGAGGAAGAATAATGATAGATGTTTTCGGACATCCTCTTAATTCCCCCTCTAGGCTAGAATCAAGTTGCCAGTGTCAAGTTGATCCGGTGGATGCGTCAGCAGACAGTGGCGTGTGCAAAAATAATCAGGGGATAAAATGAAAAAAATCTTTTATTTACTTTTTCTGATTCTTTTCATTTCCTGCTCGTCATCAAAATCGCAGAATGATTCAGATTCAATTCCTGATGTGGATTCAGACAAGCAGGATTCTGAAACTCTTGTTGATGAAGATTCAGACAAAGATGCTGATCCTATCGAAGATTATGACAAAACGCCGGATGCGGATCAGGATTTTGACTCTGATAATGATTCCGACACCCCTGAAAACGTTGAATGTCTCGATCTGCGCTACAACGAAAACACGATCAAAACCCCATTCCCATTTAAAGATGCGAACGGCAAGCCGACTTTTTGCCGTCCCGGCTGCGACACGCCGACAGAAAACGATCCGCAGTGTGTCCGCAACATCTGGGAATGGGACAACTGGGACGAGTATCAGGTTTATCTGCAAGCTCAGGAAAAAGATCCGAATCAGCAGAAAGAGCGTGAATGCTATCCTTGGCCGTGCAAGTTGCCGGATATGCGTGCTAATTCCACACTGGAAACATTTACAAGTAAATGCGACCGTTGGTTAACGGTAAATGATTTCAGTGCTGATAGTGGAATTGTCAACAGTCACGGAATGTTTGATGGAGTGGCGGGAATGCTTCTAACTCATAGCAGCAGAGCAATTGAATATGATCCTGAGAAAAATGAATATAAAACCGTTGGAATGGCAAGATTCTTAGGATTTAATGAAAACCGTTATGTCATGGATGTTTTTGATCAATATCCAGGTAAAGTTGATGGCAAAAACAGATCTTTTATTATTTCAGTTCTTCGTCAAGATAGTGAATATCGTTATGAACTTATTTACGATAACAATTCACACAATGCGACATTTCCAAGACCGCCATTGCCTGGGAAGAATTGGGTTTTAATGCATGTCAGAGCTGGTTATAGTGGTGTTGCAGAAGTAAAATATGCCTCCTCCAAAGACTGGGAATGGCATGAATTTGCTGGAATCAACAACTATGTCGGAGAAGGCAACATCGTTGGTGACCATCTGACGTTTATCACAAACAACCGTGAACTTTATTACTGTGATTTGCGGAAATATCCGAAACACATTGACGAGTGTTTTAAGCTGAACAGAAAGGATGAATCCGGCAAAGAAGAACTTGGTCACAGTCCGAGAATTGACTTGGAAAATGAACACCGCGTTGTTTACAATGTTTATGGAAGACCAATATTTGTAGAAGTTGATTTAAAAGACTTGAATAACCCTAAATATACAGAATATAAAGTCGAAAAGAAACATCAAAATGCCGCAGATTGGGAAATCGACATGCTCAAGGGCAACAGAATTTCATATTCAGAAATGATTGGAACACCTGATTGGTTCGGCTGTTTCTACCGCTTTGACAAGCAGAAAACATACTGCCAGACTGGGAACAATTTTTCAACAGATCCAGCAAATTTGATGGGCTACAATGTTTTCTGGGGGAAATGGCATTTGTGGAAAGAAATAGGAAGAACTTTTGCAATCATGCGTGATTGGGAATGTTACTGTAAAGAAACTGGTATTTGTCCGTTGGAATCTGCGACTGAGGAAGAACTCAACCGCAAACCGCCGCTTGCACCCAGTGCATCAAAAGTAAGAGATGAAATTCTGGAAAGGATCGAAGAGGAAAAAGTTCTGCCGAAATTTGACGGAAACGAAGTTTATTTCTGTGCCTACATGGAGCGTTTTTTAATGAATGTCGGAAATCCCGGGAACTGCCCGACAGCTGCTCAGACGAACAAATATCTGAAATCGCAGGATAAAAGCGATCATCAGCTCAAAGAACTGATCCTTGCATCCAAAAAACAATGGAAAACCGAG
>CAJOMF010000072.1 GCA_905235605.1 uncultured bacterium | reverse complement strand
ATCACGAAAGGACGTCACATTCTCGACGACCAGACGGAGCAGATCATTTCCGATCTCAAACTGGTCGCTTCTTCGTCATGGATGAATCTTCACAATGTCCTCATCGGCTCTCTCACCGGCAAAATTTCGACCGTGGACGGAAGAAATGAGATAAAACCGATTTCCCAGATCCGTGCGATGGCGTATTCCGAAAGTGCCGACATCAGAAAAAAGGCTTACGAAGCGGAAATCATGGCTTACAGGAAAGTCGAAAAGGCAGTGGCTGCCTGCATCAACTCGATAAAAGGAGAATCGATCATTCTGGCGAGGATGCGCGGCTACTCTTCCGTGCTGGAAATGGTTCTCACCAAAAACAGAATGGAAAAAAGCATCATCGACACAATGTTTGCGGCAATCAGAGAATACCTCCCCTATTTCAGGGCTTACTACAAAAAGAAAGCGAAGATGCTCGGGCTCAGCGGTTCCCTTCCGTTTTATGACATTTTTGCTCCTGTGACTGCAAAAGCCCAGTCTAATTTCACTTATGAAGAAGCTGCAGAATTCATTGTTGAAAAATTTTCGACTTTCAGCAGAAAACTCGGCG
Source organism: uncultured bacterium (assembly GCA_905235605.1). Classification (GTDB taxonomy): domain Bacteria; phylum UBP6; class UBA1177; order UBA1177; family UBA1177; genus UBA1177. Next base: position 16,610 of record CAJOMF010000072.1, on the reverse strand, counting down.
ATTTTGCAAAAAACGCTTTTGACAAAAACTGGATAGATTCAGAAATCAGACCGGGAAAAGTGGGCGGAGCCTTCTGCGAAAACCTTTTTTCAATTTCGCAGAGCAGGATCCTTGCGAACTTCGGCGGCTCTTACAACGATGTAACGACCATCGCTCACGAACTCGGACATGCGTTTCACGGGCACTGCCTTTCCAAGAATGTGATTTTAAACACCAGCTACCCTTCTCCGCTTGCCGAAACCGCCTCGATTTTCTGCGAAACGATAATCAACAACGCGGCTCTCAAAGAGGCCGGCAAAGAGACCAGGCTCGCCATTCTGGAAGCTGAAATTTCATCCGCAGGACAGGTCATAGTCGATATTTACAGCCGTTATCTTTTCGAGACGGCGCTTTTCAAAGCCCGGGAATCGGCACCGCTTTCGCCGGAAGAACTCTGTGAAGAAATGAGGAAAGCACAGATCGAATCCTACGGTGACGGACTTGACGAAAATGTCCTCCATCCCTATCTCTGGCTCGTCAAACCGCACTACTACAACCCTGACTGGAATTTCTACAACTTCCCCTACGCGTTCGGTCTCCTTTTCGCAAAAGGGCTTTATGCAAAATACACCGAGACTGCTAGCAGCTTCACCGAAAAGTATGAATATCTTCTTTCGGAAACGGGCAAACGCAGCGTGACCGATGTTGCGAAAATAGTTGACGTTGACCTTAACGACATAAATTTCTGGAAAAACTCTCTCGAACTCATCAAAGAAGATATCTCGAAATTCCTCGATTTATGAACACCAAACTTAAAAGAATAATTGCGGCAGTAATTTTTCTGCTCGTTTCGGCGGCAGTAGTTATTTTTGCGCTTGAAAAAGTGTCAAAAGGGAAAATAGACGGGTTTTCATCAAAAGCAACCGCTCTGATAAAGGCTGAATACGGCATCGACACCAAAATTTCAGGTCTTGATTTCTCGCTTTTTCCGCCGCGGATATCCGTCAAAAAAGTGCTTTTTTCACACAGCGGAAACGAACTCGCAGTAATTGAAAAATGTTCCCTCGAAAACATAGAAGAAATGCTTTTTCAGGAAGAAAAAAAACTCGACGTGAAGTGTGCGGAAACCATGATCCATGCAGACAGAGTGCTGAAATCACCGATTCCTGACAAACGCGCCAAGAGCGGAGACAAAAAGAATGAAAAAGCCGCCCGGCCCGATATTTCGATCCGTTTAACGACAGATACCGAATTCGTTTTCGGCACTATTACGCAGAATTTTACGACCGATCTCACCATTTCGCGCTCAGGCGGGAAGGCACTTTTCAAAGAGCCCGGCAAAGATAAAGGAGGAACGGCGGAGATCATGTTCTCGCTTAAAGAAAAGAACGCTTCGGTGCGTTTCGACGGGATGGATCTGAAAAAACTCCGCGAGATAATAAAGAACAAGACCTCTTTCGACATATCGCAGGGAAAGATCAGCGCATTTTCTGAAATATCGGCTGAAAACGGGAAGATTTTTACGAAAAACGATGTAAGCGTCGAAGATATAACTTTTTTCCAGCCGCTGATCGATTCGCAACCCTTTGCACTGCCGCTTTTCAGATTCAAGGGGGATGTAACTTTCGACAAAAACGAAAAATCTGCCGGAACAAAAGAGACCGTTCTCTCTATCGGAGGCATAAACGCAACACTTTCAGCATATTACAGCAAAAACAGCAAGGAATTTTCGATAAAAACCGAATCGGCGAAACTCAATAAACTTGAAACTCTGATCCACGACGAAGCGTTTGAAGGATACCTTTTCGGCGGAACACTCGAACTTCTGGCGGAATATTCACAGGAAGGCGGAGAACAGCCCGTTTTCTCGGTCGTCGGCAACCTTGTCGAGCCGAAACAGCTTTCGGAGCGCATGGACTATCTCAAACTGCCTTTCGAATACATCTGGACAAACGAGGACGGCAGCACGAGAAAGATATTCGTCGGCGAGCGCAACCCCTATTTTACGCCTATATCGCTTATTCCAGATCACCTGATCTGGGCGGTCGTCGTTTCGGAAGACGCAGGATTTTTTGTCCACAAAGGTGTCGATTTTCAGGAACTCGACGCGGCAGTAAAAGACAACATCAAAAAACACAAACTGCGCGGCGGCTCTACTATCCCGCAGCAGCTTGCCAAAAACCTCTTCCTCAACCGCGACAAAACGCTCCTTCGCAAATTCCGCGAAGTCCTTCTTGCGATAGAACTCGACGAAACCCTTTCGAAAGAGCGCCTTCTCGAAATTTATTTCAACATAATCGAGTGGGCACCCGGCATTTTCGGCATCTCGCAGGCGGCATATTACTACTTCGGGAAGCAGCCCTATCAGCTCACCCCGCTCGAATCGGCCTACCTCGCATCAGTCATTCCCGGACCCGCGAAATACCACTACATGTTCCTCTCGAAAAACGTGACCGAAAACTGGTACAAAAGCCTTTACAGGATCCTCAGCATCATGAACGAGACAGGCCATCTCTCGACCGACGACTACTTCGAAGCGCTCCAGCAGTCGATAGTTTTCAGGGAAATTGAGGAAGACCACTAGAGACGTTCCATGGAACGTCTCTGGTCCCTTTTTTAAAAAATAAAACTTGACATTTCCACGTCTTAGCTCTACAAAACATAACAGAAACTGTTGGGATGTGTAGAATATGCAGCCGATAAAGTTACTTGAAAAGACATTGGAACAAAATGTCGACAGTCAGCACTGTCTCTTTTCACAGCAGGATTTTTCTTCGATTTTTCCTGACATTACAGCGGAAAATCTGACGATGCTGCTTTCGAGAGCGGTAAAAAACAACATTCTGGAACGCATCTGCAAGGGGATATACCTTTACACAAAAACGGACTACGACTCGTCTTTGATCCTTTTCAAAGTCGCGGCAAAACTCCGTGCAGACAACATGAACTATGTGAGTCTCGAAACGGTGCTTTCGCAATCAGGAGCAATTTCCCAGCAGCTTTTGGGCTGGATCACCGTCATGACTGCCGGACGGAGCGGCATAATCAACTGCGGCCGCTTCGGCACGGTCGAACTGATACACACCGCAAAAAATTTTGACAAAATCATGCCTGAACTGAGGCTCGACAGAATGTCAGGAATGTTCTGGGCTTCCGAAAAACTTGCTCTGCAGGACATGAAGGACTGCAAACGGCCGACGGATCTTGTGGAAAATTAAAAACTGGGAGAAAAACATGCCGGCTTTTGACGATTTAGTTTCGCAAATCATATCGCAGAATACGGAATATCCCATGCTGCGAACCGTTATAGAAAAGGAGATTCTGCATTTTGACATTCTCCGTTGCATGAATTCAGCGGGATTTTTGAAAAATATAACTTTCATCGGCGGCACATGCCTTCGCGACTGTTACGGCTCGCCGCGTTTGAGCGAAGATCTTGATTTTACAGGAGGATTTGAATTTTCGAAATCAGAAATGAGTGAACTTGGAAGAGTGATAGAGCATGCTGTCGGAGAAAAATACGCTCTTCCGGTCACTGTTACTGCTCCGACAAAGGAAACGGGCGACACCGAAACATGGAAAATAAAAGTAATCACACGACCTGAACGCCCTGATTTCCCCTCTCAGAAAATCAATATCGACATCTGTATGCTGCCGAGCCGGGATCGCAAACCGGCAATGCTGAAAAACACTTACGGAATCGATTCAGGAACTGACGGGATACTTCTTCACGCCGAAAGTCTTTCGGAAATCCTCTGCGACAAACTGATTGCGTTCGCACTCCGGCCCAACCGCGTAAAAAACCGCGATCTTTGGGATATCCACTGGCTTTCACAGAAAAATATCTCGCCTGAAAAAGAACTTTTACAGCAAAAACTTGCCGACAGAAAAATCACGGAAGCCGTTTTCCGCGAGAAATATGCGGCACGGATCGGGGAAATAAAAAACAGTCAGCGTGACTTTCTGTTCGAAATGCGCCGCTTTCTCATGCCGTCAGCATTCTCGAATCAGTTCACTTCCGAAATGTGGTGGGAATATCTGCTGGAACTTTTAAAACGGCAGATTTAGGAACACAAACATTCCATTGCGCGATAGATACCAATCTGCGGCATTGAACAAATACGCCAATAAATTCAAGCAGGTTTTGTCGGAGCTTGGGTCTGATCGCCCGCAGGTTTTTGAAGTTCAGATTTTGCCGGATTTGATTTCAGATAAAAGGTGTAAAGTGAGCGTAGGACAAATGGGAAATGAAAGCTTGACAAATTGTCACGGTTTGAAAATTCTTGCTGCTGACGGCTCGTTTTCAGATTTATTTTTTCCCGATTTCGCGGACTTTCCCGATGATTTCGTTGATTTTGTCAAGTGTCATGTCGGCAAGGCTGTTTTCTTCCGCCGTCTTTCTCATGTTTTCAACCGCGGCTGCGGCTTCTGAAGGAGTTTCATTGCGGACCTCAAACGGAATGCCGTTCACCGCAACACTTTTTTTCAAGAACATTCTTATCGCTGTTGAAAAATCAATCCCCAAACGGTCAAAAACTTCAGTCGCCTGAATTTTTAAATCATCATCAATGCGTACTTGAATTGTAGTGCTCATTCTGCCACCTCCAAATATATTATGCTTACAATAAAGTTATTTGTCAATACAATTCAAGACGATTTCTAACATTTCACGAGGAGTGACAACAAAATTTTTCGTAGGAAAATGACGGATATTTCCGGTAACAAGATAAGCGTCACGATTTTTTCTCGCACTCATAACTATTTCGTAAAAAACCGCATCATCGGGATCAGGCAATGTTTCCCAAACCGCAGTTTTTTCGAGCAGCAATCCGTTTTGAACAATAAAATTCAACAATTTTCCGATATCTTCGACTGAAAAACCGAATTCCTTTCTTGAGAGAACTTCCGCATATTCTTCCAATATTTCCTCATTAAATAAGGGAACAATGATTCCTGAAATCACCAAATCGAGAATTTTGGCAGGAATCGAATCCCGCTTCAACAAAGAAGAAACGAGCAGATTAGTGTCAATAACCGCATAAAAGACCATTTTCACGCCTCTTTTTAATATCAATAAACAAATTTTCCGATATAATATTTAAATAATTAAAATTTTAAATCAATTTTTTTTGATTTTTTATTTCATCGGTTTTTGTAGGAGCGCGGGTGGTTCATGTGCAGTCATTTTTTCGGAATCTGCGAAGGCTTTTCTGTCAAGAAATGCTGACCATTATATTCATGACATTGTCACTCATCAGCACTGTGCTTTTTCAACAAAAGCGTCGTCCCATATTTTTTATAGTCTTTATACCCCATATTATATAATTCCTGAATCATTTCAGCTTTATATTTACCGACAGAATCAACACATGCAAAAGTTGTATCAATCCCTTTTAGATTTTCCATATTTTCTTTGTAATTATATGCCTTATACTTAATCTCAACAAGACCGATATCATTCCACGGGAAAGATTTTTTATAATAATCGGGGTGTATTTTTTGCGCATAATAATAAAAACTTCTGACATTTTCCACTGCCACAGGATTTTTCCCCACATCTTCCACAACCTCTTCCCAATGCTGGGCATAAATCGAATCGTGATTATCATGATAACTGAATGAATACGGAAAAACACCTATTAATTGAAAATTCGGCACAAAAATCATTATAACAGATGCAGAAAACATCACACATTTCCGAATTTTATTTTTCTCTTTTTCCGCCAATCTGGCAGAAATCAGCAATATTGCCGCATATACCGACGGAATAATAAAAAACAAATATCTAAGGAAAGGTATCCCAAACAAAAAAATTAAAAGATATCCTAGTGAAAGTATTGTGACAACTGTGATAAAACGAATTTCAATTTCATCGCTTTCAAAACAAGCAAAACGGCACTTTATTATTTTATATACCCAGAATGAAATAAACAGAATACCGGTCAAGCCAAATGTCCAAACGAAGTTATACAGATTTATGTAGGCAAGAAAGTCTCGATATTGTTGAGTCAACCGAAAGAAAAGGCCGGGAAGAGAGAATAAAAGCCATGGAGAATAAGCAATCATTATTATAACTATTTTAGTTTTCATCTCTTTTGAAATCCGCTTGTTATTCAGGTAAAACTCAACTGCAAAAATAAACAGCCAAGCAAAAAACATAAGATAATGGGTATAAATTCCACCAATAATTCCCACAAGTTCCAATGTCTTTTTCTTCTGAATCAGTCCTGTAATAAACATTGAATAAAACATAAAAAACAATGCATACATCGTAGCTGACTGGCTGTATTGCTGAACGACAGTGTTCAAAAACATAAGAACAAGAAACAAGACTCCCAATCTGTATCTCTTAAATTCTGCAAAAATGTAAAATAAGAAGGCTATTCCTATTATAGAAGTAAGAATACTGAAAATTCTGAATGAAATTTCGTGTCTGACAGGAATCCATGACAAAACCTTCAAAATTATAAAATAAAGAGGTGGATGTCTGGTAAAAACAGTCTGAAACGGATAGTAATAGTCAGAATATAATAGATGATCGGAAATATTGGCATATACCGCCTCGTCCCAGTAAAAACTTCCGGAAAGATCCCTTGCATTAAAAAACAGGAACGCAATAGAAAAAACAAGAAAAACGAGCCAGTATAATAGAGAACAATTCAAATTATTGACCGAATTTTTCATGAAATTCTCCGATATTTTTTGCTAAAAACTGAAATAAGAGAAAGTTAAAGCTGATGTTTAGGGAGCTACATTATTACATTCCGCAAGCTTTGTATTCAGCTTTGCAGTATTCCTTTTCACTCATATTTTGACCATAACCATCTTCCCAATCCCAAATACAATTACGCAATGCACGAAGAGCTTCCTGCTCTGAATTAGTGGTTCCTGCGTAGCAGTCATCCTCACAACGCTCTGAGTCGCAGTCTTTAATACAATTATAAAGATCTTTACATCCATTGTCGCTGCCACCGCAACTGATCACCAAAAACATTGCTACAAACATTGCAAAACCTAAAAACATTTTTTTCATTTTAGCCTCCTAAATAAAAAAATGGTGTTAATTCAAATCCTCAAAGTTCAAAATAGCCACGGCACTCTAGCCGAAAATTACTTATAGTCAAGAAAAACTTTACCAATAGTCAAAAAATTATTTTCTGTATGTGCTATATTAACAAAGGAGGTAGTTTAAGTATGAAAGGTATGACCCTCGGCAAAAGAGTGAGAGAATTAAGGCGTAAAGCCGGAATAACGCAGCTTGATCTTGCATGCCGGGTGAATATCAGCGAAAGCTATATCGCGCTGATAGAAGCCGACAAACGAAACCCCGGAATGGATGTAATCTCAACTCTGGCAGATGAATTTCATGTTTCCGTTGACTACCTCGTAAGCGGCAAAACTTCGGAAGATGACGCTCTCATGCTCCGAGAGTGGACTTCGCTGATAAAGAAGAGACCCCAGAAAGATATCGAAAGCGCACTTAAGATCGTCCGCACATTCTTTGAATGTTTGGACAGCAGAAAGTAATTTTCAGAACTTCTTCCAGCAGTGTTCTTTGAGAAAATTCTTTATGATTTCAATGTCTTCGCCTTCATAGAAAGCCACAAGAAGTTTTTTGAACTGTGCGACTTCCTTTTCTGGAATGATAAGCAGACCCTGCCCGTGTGATATCAGGTAATGGTTGGCGAAAATCACCGAAGCGCGCTTGTTTCCGTCGGTAAAAACCTGTGTTTTCATTGAATAAAGGCAGAGTTCTGCGGCGGTATCAATGTCGCTTTGGTTCAAGTTGAGTATTTCGGTTATCCGCTCTTTGACCACGGATTCTATCGGTATCGGCGGAATATACGAACTGCCTCCGATCGAAACAGGTATGGAGCGTATCCTTCCGGCATCGAAGAAAAAACCTTCGTTTATGAGTTTGGCGATGTGGCACAGCAGGTAGTAATCGGTGTCGCTCTGTATGACATCTTTGTCAAGAATGAATTCCCAGGCGTGTTTGAGGTTTAGGATTTTCTGAACATCAGTTGCCGTCATACCAGAAACTTTTCCGTTTTCGATGATTTCCTCCGTTTGGGGGAATGATGTCGCAACGCCTTCAAGAACTGCCTGATCGTAAATGTTCGCTTTCAGGTTGGCACGCGCAAAATCGAGGTTCTGCTGCACGCGCAGCGGGATTTCACTGTCCGTATATCCGAGTTCCGAAAGTCGTTTTTCGGTGTGGCGGATCAGTTTTTTAAGTTCCTTCGATTCTTTGGCATTCCTCAAAAGAAGCCCGTAAAGGTCGTCCGAATAAGTGCCGACATAAGTCGAAGTCAGCCTGCTTCCGACGCGTTTTCTCAAATAAATATACTTGCTTCCGCCCTGCTCCTTGACTTCAGGCGTTCCATCGTAAGGCATAAGGTTCAGCCTCGCCTGATATTCGGCTTTTTTCTGCAGCAGAAGTCTTATTTCATCGAAATTTTCACTCATTTTTCACCTCTTAGGGAACTTTTTCGCAAATTTCTTATCACAAAGTTCCCTAAAAGACAAATTTGTGTCGTAAAATATAACTTAAAGATTCCTGAGTGCGTCAACGAGTTCGGTTTTTGATTTGGTCACGTCGTCGACCTGTTTGATGACTTTTGCGGGAACTCCTGCAACGACGCAGCGCGGCGGCACGTCTTTCGTGACTACTGATCCGGCTGCGACCACTGAATCGTCACCGACGTGTACTCCTTCGAGAATGACGGCGTTGGCTCCGACCATGACTCTGTCGCCGATGACAACAGGGGTTGCGCTCGGAGGCTCGATGACGCCCGCAAGCACCGTTCCTGCACCGATGTGGCAGTTTCTGCCGACTATCGCGCGTCCGCCGATAACGGAATTCATGTCGACCATCGTTCCTTCGCCGATAACGGCGCCGATGTTGATGACGGCCCCCATCATTATGACGCACTTGTCGCCTATCTCGGTCATTTCGCGGATGACTGCACCCGGCTCGATCCTTGCATTGATTTTGGTGAGGTCCGCAAGAGGTATCGCCGAATTTCTGCAGTCGTTCTCACAGCGCGTCACCTTTACTTCGGGATGTGCCGCGGCAAAGTCGCGAACATTGTCGAATTCGTCGTAAACTTCAATAAAATCAAAACCTTTGTAGGTTTCAGCAAGTGAAGAAAAGTCACATTTTCCGATATCGCCTTTGAAAAGTGCGCGTACAGGTGTTTTTTTCTTCGATTCGCTGATGAGTTTTATGATTTCATGCGCGTCCATTACTGCTCCATTATTTTTTTACCCATAAATCTGAGTTTCCAGACTCCGAAAAGAGCCTCTTTGAAGATTTTTCCGCTCATTTTGCTGACTCCTTCAGTCCTGTCGGGGAAAATTATCGGAAGTTCGAAAACTTTTCCGCCGCAGATTTTTGTTCTGAAAGCCATCTCTATCTGAAAACCGAAGCCCGAAAGGACAAGCGGAGTGGATATCACTTTTTCGAGAAGTTTAGAATTCCAGCACTTGAATCCCGCGGTGACGTCGTTGACACCGAGGCCGAGTATCGTGCTTGCGTAGAAGCTGCCTCCCCTTGAAATGATGCGGCGCCCTAAGCCCCAGTTTTCAGTTCCGCCCCCTCTTGTGTAGCGCGAACCGACGACGACAGTGTAGCCTTCATCAGATTTTTTCACCATTTCGGGAAGATATTCCGGCTTGTGCGAAAAGTCGGCATCCATTTGTATTATCTTTTCATACCCTTTTTCAATGAGGGTGCTGAAGCCGTCGAGATACGCCGCGCCGAGCCCTTCCTTGTTACGCCGCACTTTCAGAAGCACGAAAGAGTTTTCCTTCATCATCTCTCTGACGATACCGGCTGTTCCGTCGGGCGAATTGTCGTCAACGATGAAAACATCGGCTTCGGGAAGCTGTGCGTGGACTGCCTTGATTATTGCCGCGATATTCTCTTTTTCGTTGTAAGTCGGGATACAAACAGCAACTTTGCTCATTTTCACCTCCGCAAAAAACAAAAAGTCTGTTATTTTAAAGAAAAACTATGGAAAAACAAGTTTGCCGCCCGCCCTTAATTTTAATTGACTTTAGATAAGTGCAGATTTATTTTGCCCCACTATTTGTTTCTTTAATCACGGAATAGGTGGAATCATGACAAGAATTGAAAAACATCCCGTCCTTGAAGTTCCTCAAGGTCAGAAAGTCGTTGAATTTACTTTCGACGGCAAGGAAATGACCGGTTACGAAGGTGAAGCCGTCAGTTCGGCACTTTTCGCAAACGGCATCAGAAGGTTTTCGCTCCACAGAAACGGCAAGGCTCCGCAGGGCATCTTCTGCGCGAACGGCCAGTGCAGCCAGTGCACGGTAATTATCGACGGACTGCCTCAGAAATCGTGCATCACTCCCCTCAAAGCAGGAATGAAGATCGAGACTTTGAACGGCGTTCCGAAACTTGCAGAGGACGACAGACCGGTAGAACACACCGAAAGACGCAATNNNNGAGCGGTCTCAATGCTACGATCGAACTTGCACAGCTCGGTTTCAACGTAATTTTAGTTGACGACAAGGCGCGCCTCGGCGGAAAACTTCTTCTCCAGACACACAAATTCTTCGGAAGCGAAGAAGACTGCTTTGCAGGAACACGCGGCGTTGACATCGCACACATCCTCGAAGAAAAAGTCAGAAGCTTCAAAAACGTAAAAATATACACCGAAACAAGCGTTATCGGCGTTTTCAAAGATAAAAAGGCAGGTCTTTTTGTTGAAAACAAGCACTACGTCGTAGTAGATTTCAAAGGGCTCATCCTTTCGAGCGGTGCGAGAGAAAAGTCGGTCCTTTTCAAAGGCAACGACCTTCCGGGCGTTTACGGTGCGGGTGCTTTCCAGACTTTAGTCAACCGCGATCTCGTCAAAGCCGCTAAGAAAATACTCATCATCGGAAGCGGAAACGTCGGCCTCATCGGCGCATACCACGCTCTTCAGGCTGGAATCGAAGTCGCTGCGATCGTCGAGATCGCTCCGAAGATCAACGGATATAAAGTCCATGCAGACAAGATCAGGAGAATGGGCGTTCCGATATACCTCAGCACCACGGTCATTTCGGCTGAAGGCGACGGCAAAGTCGAAAGAGTCACGGTTGCCGAAGTTGATGAAAAGTGGAACCCGATACTCGAAACGGCGAGAACCTACGAAGTTGACACACTGCTTGTTGCAGTAGGTTTGAGCTCTGCTGACGAGCTTTACACACTTGCGGATCAGTATAAATTCAACGTCATGAAGACCGGAGACTGCGACGAGATCGCCGAGGCTTCTTCTGCTATGTTCGGCGGCAAGATCACAGGCAGAAAGATGGCTGCGGCTCTCGGAAAGACCGATGCTGCGATCGACGAAAGCTGGCTTAAAAAGGCGGCTGTCCTCAAATCGAGACCGGGAAACACGAAAGAGCCGGCAAAACCGGTCATCACGGCAAAATTCCAGCCGAAATTCTCATGTCTTCAGGAGATCCCGTGCAACCCCTGCACCACGGTATGCTCGAAAAAAGCGATCAAACTCAAAGGCGAAACCGGAACGATCATGGATACGCCTTACTTCGACGGCGAGTGCATCGGCTGCGGAATGTGTGTAGCAGCTTGCCCCGGCCTTGCGATTGCGCTTGCAAAGAAAGTCGACGACACGAAGGCTGAGATCGTTCTTCCGTATGAATTCAACTGCGATTTCAAAGAGGGCGACAAACTTCCGCTCACCGATATCGACGGCAAATTCATCGAAGAAGGAACGGTCATCAAAACGGCTTACAACAAGAAGTACAAAACAACTCTCGTAACCCTCGGCGTAACGGCTGCTAATGTCGCTGACATCGCGGGGATCAGATCCCAGAGCGAGGAAGTCACGAAACCTCTTCCCAAACCTGATTTCACCTACGCTCCTGAAAACAGCATCGTCTGCCGCTGCGAGCATGTTGATGTTAAGCAGATAGTTGATTTTATTAAGGAAAACAAAGTAAGAGATGTCAACCAGCTCAAGCAGATAAGAGTCGGGATGGGCGCGTGCGGCAGCAAGACCTGCAGCGTTCTCATGCCGATGATCTTCAGGATGGCGGGCGTCGACTGGAAAGAAGTAACTCCCGGAAGGAAGAGACCGCTCACCGTCGAAACTCCAATGTACGCAATTGTCAACGAGGAGGAAAATTAGATGAAAAACTATGATATTCTCATAATCGGCGCAGGCAGCATCGGAACTCCGCTTGCATACAACCTTGCGAAAAAAGGGAAAAAAGTGTGCGTCATCGAAATGAACGCATCGACCGGAAGAGGCCAGAACAGAGCTGCTATCGGCGGACTCAGAGCGACATTCAGCGATCCCGCGAAAATCAAGATCTGCGCTGTTTCGATCAACGAGATCAGCCACATGAAAGAAAACCACGGCATTGATGTCGACTGGGTCGAAGGCGGATACATCTACCCGATCTTCGAAGAACAGACCGAAAAAAATCTCAAAGAACTCCTCAAGCTTCAGAAGAGCATGGGCCTCAATATCGACTGGGTCTCGGCTGACGAAATCAAGGAAAGAGTTCCGGGAATACGCCCCGAAGGTCTCCGCGGCGGAACGTTCTCGCCCAACGACGGAAGCGCTTCTCCGCTCAAGACGACGGGTGCTTTCTACAAGCTCGCAAGAGAGTGCGGAGCGGAATTCAACTTCCACGAAAAAGTCGTTTCAATGGAACTAAAGGGCGGAAAGATCGTTTCGGTAAAGACTGACAAAGACACTTACTGCGCAGACCTCATCATCAATGCTGCAGGTCCCTTCAGCCGCGAGATCGGAGCAATGTGCGGAGTCGACATCCCCGTTTATCCCGACTGCCACGAAGGCGGGATCACCGAGCCGGTCGAATATTTCCTCCGTCCGATGGTAGTTGACATCAGACCTGACGCGATCTCGCTCAACTACTACTTCTACCAGAACTACGAAGGTCAGTTCGTTTTCTGCATCACGCCGAAACCTTCGATCAAAGGAACCGATATCGACAACACGAGCAACTTCATGCCGCAGGTTGTCGGAAGAATGCTTTCACTCTACCCGAGACTCCGCAACATCCGCATCAGGCGTACGTGGAGAGGTCTCTACCCGATGACTCCGGACGGTTTCCCGATCGTCGGCAGAACGAAAGAAGTTGAAAACATGTTCCTGGCTACCGGCATGTGCGGACAGGGCTACATGATAGGCAGCGGTCTCGGAAAGATCCTGTCCGAAATCATCGTTGACAACTCTCACGAATACGATTTCATCCTCGACCAGCTCACGCTTTACCGTGACTTCTCGGGTGACGAGATGCTGAAATAGGAGGAATTCATGTCACCCAAAAGTCGTCTTGCAGCTGCGCTTCTCTGCGCTTTTTTCGGTGAATTCGGTTTTCACAGATTCTATGTCGGAAAGATCGGTACAGGGCTCATCTGGCTCTGCACTGCCGGAGTTTTCGGCATCGGCTGGGTAATAGACCTCATCTTCATAATCTGCGGCGAATTCAAAGATAGATACGGTTACAAACTCATCAACTGGTAGCTAAAAAACCGTCACGGAACACCCTTTTCCGGTGGTTTTTACCGGAAGCATCGAATCATCGGGAAATTCGTCGATGTCGCTTCCCATTTCAAGATCCTCGGGTTCGTAAGTTTCTTCTTCGATTTCGGGAAGTCCGCCTTTGCACTCATGCCTTTCGCAGAGCAGCTGAAGCGCGGCGAGAGCATTGATCCTGCCGTAACCGTATTTTTCGCTGAAACCGTTTTCGTCGTAGTCAGCATCAACAGGAGAAACTTTGTCGGCAGTTGTCGTAATAATCTCGTAAAGCTCGTCTCTGCTCAGTTCGGGATAAGCCGAAATCAGAAGCCCTGCAACTGCGGCTGCAAGAGGGGATGCGCTGCTCGTTCCGCCGAAAGTTCCGGTATAGTCGCTCTGCGAATATCCGTACCAGCTGCGCGCGTCGATCGTCCAGATCCCGTCCTTTATCATGTCGAATGCGAACGGATTCCACACATAGTCGCCGTCAATGTCGGAAGAAGGCGCCATAATGTCGAGATCCCTGCCGAAATCGCTGTAGTTCGACCGCTGTCCGTAGGCATTCAGCGCGCCGACCGCGATCACATCTTCGTTTGCGGCATAACCGTCAAAAGTCGCTTCCGCGCTGATGTCCTCGTTTCCGTTTCCTGCCGCGAAAAATATGACGACACCTAAACCTCCCCTCTCCTTTTCACGGGCATATTTCACGATTTCCTTAATAACTTCAGGCATATCCTCGCCTCCGCCGTTGTCTGTCGGCCCCCAGCTGTTGGAAATTATCTGAACCCCTTGATCCAGAACGAAGTTGAAGGCATTCGCCATGTTCTCACCTTCGCCGAGCATATCGCCGGAACGGACTGGAACGATCTTGCACTCAGGGCACGCACCTGCAACTCCGAGTTCATTGTCTTTTACTGCGGCGATAACACCTGTGACGCAAGTCCCGTGCGGCTCGTTTTCATCGGCATAAGGGTAATCGTCGCCGTCAACCAGATCGAGTCCTTTGAGATACTTTCCTTTCATATCTGGATGATGCAGATCAAAAGCGTCATCGATTATCCCGATTTTCACTCCTTTTCCGGGCGCAATTCCAAGACTTTCAAGATACTCCCAGGCCGCCGCGACTTTTGCGTCGTTTCCCTCGATACCTCGCTGCCCGGTGTTCAGAAGATGCCACTGATTTGCAAAAAAAGGATCGTTGCTTTTGTACTCGATATTCATTTTTCTGTCAGGAACCGCCTTTTTGACTAAGGCAGATTTTTCCAGACAATTCAATGAATTATCTCTATTTTCAGTATGGACGGCATAAAAACTGCTACGCTTGATTTTATAAAAATGACTGATCCCGCAATCCTCGAAATCGCTTTTCAGAAACTTACGCGTTTCGTCTTTCAGCTGGACAAAAACGGTCTCTTCGGCAAAAATCACCGAAAACACGAGCAAAATTGCGGCTAAAAAGAGTTTTTTCATGCTTAAATTTATTCAGCTCTTGGATTTTCGACTTTCCCGATGAAAAGAACCGATCCTGTTCTGTCGTCGCGGATCACGAAAACGAACGGACGTGTCGCAAAAAATCCGGAAGGCATCGCGTTTTCGCCGACTTCGACTACCGTGACTGCCGCCGCTTCTGTCCCTTCTTCGTTCACATCAATGAAAGTTTTGTGGTAAATATCGGAAATAAAAGGAGCGTGCGGTTCTTCTGCAATATTCATAAGAGCACCTTCGGCAAAAGCCTTTTCCATGCCGAGACTTTTGAATACATCGACAAGCGATTTTTCGTAAGCGAACTTGTATTTCGGGAGCTGAACCGGAAATGAGCGTTCTTCAAGCTGCGAAATATATGAATCGAAGCCGTTTTCAGCGATTTTTGCGATAAAATCGTCGATATTTGATTTATTGTCATAAGTCGGAACTATGCCGTAAAAAGCGAAAACGCCGCGTCCGTAGGGAAGTCTCACAACGGAATAACCGTTTTCATCGCCCCACTCTGACGAATAACTGTAAAAATCAGGAACTTCCTGATCGTAGGAGAATCCCATGTAGTCCGCTTTGCCTTCACTTCCGCCGGAAAGCATGAAAGTTCCTTCATAAGTGCTCTCTTTATTGAAAGAAGTCGTCCACGCAGCCTTGAAATAGACCGCGTTGATGAGGTACATGATCGTGTTCGGACCTATCTCATCGATGACTTTATCGATCTTTTCATGCGTTTTTTCGGAAACCCATGAATTGATCTTGCCGACAGTCGCTTCATCCTGAAAATCTTCGGTGAAGAACGCCGCGTCATAAAATTCAGTGAGAACATCAACAAAATCCTGCTTTACATCAGGTGCAAAAACGTCATCCATCCAGACAGAGTCCGCGATTTCAAGCACCAGATCCTTGTCGGCTTCTACCAGGCTTGCGATAAGCTGTGCAAACTGCTCGTTGACATCGGGAAGTTCCATTTCACCGAAGCCCAGAACATTCTTCATTTCATCAAGGCTTTCGCCCGTTGCACCGTTTGTGACCATAGCCATCGCAATAGAAATCGAAAGCGGGGAAATCATCATGTTTTTGCCTGTTTCACCAGCCGCAAGTCTGCTGAATATCTTCATTCCGAGGTCGTTGTTTGCATTAACGACATCTTTGGAAACTTTTTCAGCGTGCCCGTCCGCCTTTTTGTACTTCGCTTCCCAGCTTCCTCCCTCTTCCTGACCGGTCGGATCGGTAGGATCTGTCGGGTCGGTAGGATTCGTCGGCTCTCCGGTATCGGTATCGCCCGTGTCGGTCGGATCTGTGGTGTCAGTGTCGCCCGTGTCCACAGTCGTGTCGCCGGTGTCAGTCTTGTCATCATCTTTGCTGTCTCCGCCGCACGAAACGAGGAAGAACATCGCAAAAACCGTAAAAAGGATCATGAATTTCTTCATTTTGTTCTCCATTAAAAAAATTACTCAAACTGCAAAAAAACTCTCACGTTTATTTAGTTCCATATACCTTCGATTTTTCTGACTCAAAATCAAAAAATATTTTTACCACCCGTCATCGGAGCAATTATTCGTATTGTAACCGTCACATGTCGAATTGCAGGTCGCGGTTCCGCTGACAAACCCTGAATTTGTAGAGACG
>CAJOMF010000071.1 GCA_905235605.1 uncultured bacterium | reverse complement strand
TTCCTGATGCTTTCAAGTTTCGCTTCATCTTCCGGCGAGTGTTCCGGAGCAGTTTCGTCTTCGTCTGATTCTTCCGGATCTTCCTGTTCAGCGTCGCCGGTTTCATCAGCATCTGTTCCGGTTTCGGTGTCAGGAGCCGTTTCTTCGTTTTTTGACGAACTTCCGCAGCCTGCGCCGAAGAAAAGCATCGAAAAAACGATTATAGCGGATAAGAATTTTTTCATGGAGCAACCTGACGGTTTGTTAAAATATTTCCGACGGCATTAAAACAGTGTCTTTTGCCTCGTCAAGCAGTTTCGGATAGTCGATGTTGTAGTGCAGGCCTCTGCTTTCCTTGCGCTTCATCGCGCTTTTTATAATGAGTTCTGCAACAAGAGTGATGTTTCTGAGTTCAAGAAGGTCGCGCGAAACTTTGAAGTTCCAGTAGTATTCGTTGATTTCATGCTTCATCAGTTCAAGTCTCGCCAAAGCACGCTCAAGACGTTTGTTGCTGCGGACTATGCCGACATAGTTCCACATGATGTGACGTACTTCGTCCCAGTTCTGTTTGATGATGATTTTTTCGTCTTCGTCTTCGGCGTCTCCGGAGTTCCATTCAGGCGGTTCGGGACATTCGCCCGTGTAATTTGCAACATAGGCAATGATTTCTTTTGCAACGTATTTTCCCATGACGGCAGCTTCAAGAAGCGAGTTCGAAGCAAGCCTGTTCGCGCCGTGAAGACCGGTGTGTGCGACTTCGCCGCTTACGAAAAGGCCCGGAATGAGAGTCTTTCCCGTCGGTTCGCTCTGCAGACCTCCGCATGAATAGTGTGCAGCCGGAACTACCGGAATCGGCATTGTCCGCATATCGATCCCTGCATCCATGCAGATCCTGAAAATATTCGGGAATCTCTGCTGCAGGAAATGTCCGTCAAGTTTTGTCATGTCGAGGAAAACGCAGTCATCTCCGCTCATCTTCATTTCGTGGTCGATAGCGCGGGCAACGATGTCACGCGGCGCGAGCGATTTGAGCGGGTGGTACTTTTCCATGAAAGTTTCGCCTTTTTTGTTGATAAGGACGCCGCCTTCTCCGCGCAGAGCTTCCGAAATAAGCATCGACTTGATTTTTTCGTGGTAGAGGATCGTCGGATGGAACTGTATCATCTCCATGTTGACAACCGGAACACCGGCACGGAAACCGATCGCAACGCCGTCGCCCGTCGTAACGTCAGGATTCGATGTGTAAAGATAGACCCTTCCGCAGCCGCCGGTCGCAAGAAGCACCGTTTTAGCCGTGATCGTCAGGATCTCGCCGTTTCTTCCGAGGACGTAAGCACCGATGATCTTGTTGCTTTCGCTGCTCATGAACTTTGATTCGGTGATGACGTCAATGGCCGTATGGTTTTCGAGAACTGTGATGTTCGAGTGGAGCAGGACCGCCTTTTTGACGACTTTTATCAGTTCGAAGCCAGTGATATCGCCGGCGTGTACTACTCTGCGCTCCGAATGTCCTCCTTCACGACCGAGATCGAGTTTGCCTTCTTCGTTTTCGGTGAAGTGGCAGCCCAGTTTTTCGAAATATTTGATAGCGTCGGGGCCGTTTTCGACAAAAAACCTGACCGATTTTTCGTTGTTGAGTCCGGCTCCGGCAGTGATCGTGTCCTTTATGTGCTTTTCAAACGAATCGACATCGAAATCGGTGACAGTCGCGATCCCGCCCTGTGCGTTTGCGCTGTTTGAAACGTCGATCGCCTCTTTTGTGACAACTACTGTTTTAAGCCCTTTTTCGGCGAGGCTCAGAGCTGTAGAAAGCCCCGAAAGCCCGCTTCCGATAATGAGGGCGTCTGCATAAATGCGTTCCATTTTTTTGACCTATTCGTTTATATACCAAAATTCGCTTATCAGCTCATCCATGGCTTTTTCAATGATTTTTTTGTCCTGATCAGACATATCGACGAATTTCGCGCTGAGCCCTATGACTTGATTTTCTTCTGTGCAGCGAAGGATTTCAGCACCGCATTTTATGATATGGTCGGTGCCGGGAACCTGAAATTCTATGTCGATGACCGTTCCCGCTTTGTATGGATTCGGAGAAAGAATGTACATGCCGTTCGTACTCAGGTTTGTTGTCTGCTGAAAATAGTCGGCATTGCCGTCTATATTTCTTACCCACATCTTGACGGGGATACGTTCTTTGGTCCGCCTCTCATGCTGTCTTCTGTCCTTCTTTTTGCCTCTCGCATCGTTCGGGAGCTTGAACTGAAGCCCGTCTCTCCGATCTTTGTTTTGTCGCCGATCTTCCATTTTCCTCTCCTTGAAAAAAATACAAAAGCAAACGGTCAAATATAATTCAATAGAATTTAAAGTCCACTAAACCATGAAATAGAATGCCTGCCGGAGGCTTTTTTCCGATCGATCTAAATTCGGGGGACAAAATCGACTGAATCGATCATAAAATAGTTGTATTTACTGACAAGTTCGCGCGGAACGAGCCTGAAATCGTGCATCCCTTTTTCCAATTCCGCCGAAAATGAAATCGTCGTCATTTTTTTATCTCCGGTATTGAAATCAAGGCGGGCCGCTTTCTTTCCGTCAATTAGGAAATCGAAGTTTCCCATTTCTTTTCCGCTGATCCCGCGGATTCTGATCTCGTATTCGCCGCCTTTGTTTATTTTTTGCTTAAAATCGTAATATTGTTCAAGGCTTATGAATCTGCAAAACAGTATGTACTGATGCGGCAGGAGAAGTTCGTAAGGCGGTTCCATTTCAAAATATTTGTCCATATACGATCTGTCGGGGAACACATTGCAGAAATCAGGCGAGCCTGTCAGCGGGTAGAATTTGTTTTCAAGCTCGACGTGGATTTCGCCCGTATCATTGGTTATCGGAGGAAGTTCTATAATTAAAGGCGGTTCCGTATTGTTGTCGAATCTGGTAAAATATGCCAGATAATACTTTTTATCGGGAAAGTCGAACATTATCCTGCGGTTCTGCTTTTCACCCAAATCGCGTACATAAATGATTTTATTGTTTTCAAAATGTCCGAAATCCATCAATGCGTAACCTGAGCCGTACATCGAAAAAGGTGCAATAAAAACAACACCTTCTTTGATTCCTGCCAAATCAAGCGCGACTTTGAGTTTTGCGTCAATGTTCCAGAAGCCGCGTTCATAGCTTTTCTGCAGAGCCGGAACAATGTAGAAAGTCTGGTAGAGCGTTCCGGCGCAAATCAGGGAAAAAACCGATATCTTCAGCATTTTATTAAAGTTTTTCTTAACAAAAACGCCTTCTGTGACCAAATTGAATGAGTATGCAAAAATGATAAGCAGGAAAAAAGATGTTTCATACAAATATCTGGGGCCGAAAACATTGCCGTCGAAATAGAAGAAAAAATAACCCGCGAAATTTACCAGAAATATGAGGAATAAAAAGAATAAGTTTCCGAAATCTTTAATGTTTTTTGCAAAGGCAAAACCAAAAGGCATAAGAAGGAATGTCAGCGGATGAAGGAAGAGATTCATAATCAGCGGCGAAAGCCTGCGGTAAGAAACCAGAATCGCGTGCGAAAAAGTAAGCCCCTCCATCGGGAGTTCGATCCAGTTCGATCTCGGACATCCCGTGCCGAGCCCGAATCGGTGACAGAAGTTGCGCGGTTCGCTGTAGTTGAAGAAGATATCCTGCTTGAAAATCAGCGGGTCTCCCGTGTAGATCGAATTGTAATAAAGGAGAAATGCGAGAAACGGAGCGAATGCGAGCAGTGAAAAAATGCCATGTTTTACGGCGCTTTTTATCTCCCTGTTTTTTATGACGAAATAAAGATAGTGCATTATCAGCGCACTTCCTGCAAAAAGGGTGTTCTGCGGTCTCGTGAGAGCAAGCCATCCTAAGGAAATACCCAATATTATCGGAAACCTGACCGATTTTTGTTCAAGCATGAAAAGGTATGAATAAACTGCAAGTAAAGTCATCGTCATGCAGAATGAGTGAGCCATCCAGGTTCCGCCCATCACGATGAAAAAAACCGAGAAAAGCATGAAAAGCATTGAAATTACGGCAACTTTTCTGTCGAACAGCTTCTCGGCGATTTTCCCGGTAAGAAAAACGTTAAATGCGGTGAGAAGAGGATTTGCAAGAACCGGAACTCCCAGCCATATAAAAGGAACAAGAAAAAATGAAAAACCCGGCAGAAATACTGAATAAATCTTTTCACCGTCAGGGATCATGTATGCAAACTGGAAAAATTCGTAGTGTTCCTGCATTTTGTCGTGCAGTCTTCCTGCAGCGAAATTCTGCGCCATTACAAAATAGTTCACGCTGTCCTGGATGTGCGGAATCCCCTGAAAAAAGAGGAAGGCAATGGTGAGTGAAATGAGGAATGCTGCGGCAGGAAGAATGAAAAACGGCGATTTCCCGAATTTGAGATTTTCTGTCGGAAAATCGTATTTGAGTGACAAAACGGAAAAAAACAGGACGGAAACGGCAAAGAAAATATGGAATGTCGGAAAGAAGACCCGGATAGGCTGAAATATGCTGCCGAATGTCGCCCAGACGAAAAATATGGAGAAAATAACTATTAAAATCAAAAACTTACTTAATTTATTCATGTGAGCCTACACTTTGTCAAGCGGGAAAAATTCAAACTTGTCAATTATAAAATACTGGCTTTTTCCTTCAAAATCGGGAGTGAATTTTATGAAATTCATCCCTTTTTCAAAAAACGCCTCGAATTCAACGTTTTCAAGATGCGGATCCGTGGAATAAAAATCGAGTTTTTTATTGAGATCTCCTGTTTTGAAGTCAAATTTTCCGCTTTCAGGAGCTGCGGCAAAAGTGATTCTGATTCGGTAGGTTCCGCTTTTTTCAAAATACTCGCCGAAAGTGTAGAACTGTGTGTTTTCAGTAAATCTGCAGAAGAAGAAAACACGCCCGAAAGTGATTTCATGCGGCAGAGAAAAAGCTGAGGGATCAGAATATTGCGAAATATGGCCGCAGTAGTCCGGGGTTCCGTCAACAGGGTTACCCTTATGTTCAGCTTCGACAGTGATTTCAGTTATCTGCGGATTTCTTTTTATTTCAGTTATTTGAGGAGGTTTATTACCGTTTTTGTCGAAAATAAGTGAATAAAATTTTTTACCTTTGTAGTAATCCATCAGGTTCTGATTCGATTTGAACCCCAGGTTATGGGCGAAAATCAGTTTGTTTTCATCAATTTTGTGCAGATTCATAAGCGATACGCCGTTTGCATAGAAAGAATCGGGAAATACGAAGAAAACCCCCTCTTCGATATTTTTTTCTTTCAAAGCCGCGGAAAGCAGTTTGTCGGCATTCCATGACCCTTTTGAATAGTAGTCGAGCATTGAAGGCATGGGAAAGAGATACTGAAAGACAAACGAAGAAATTATAAAGGCGGTTACAGGGATGCCTCGCCCTAAAATCGGCGGAAAGTGAAACTTTTTTGCTTTTTCGTAGACCAGAATGATCCCTCTTGCCATCAGCGGGAAGAGGAAGAATGAACATTCGTAGTAATATCTTGAACCGTAGCCGTAATCTATGGAGTAATAGAAAAAATAAACGACGGGGAAGATCAGGTAACCGGTTAAAAGTATTAAATCTTTTTTGAAGAGCAGGGCGGGTCCGCGAAAGATGAACAGTATAATGACAAACAAAAGCATCAACGGATTGAATGTGAACGCCGTGACAAAATCATAAAGTCTTCTGGCGGTGATTTTAAAGGCAAGCGGCAGTGTGAGACCTTCTTCCGGCATTTTGTATGGAGTTCCGAATCTGCATCCTTTTCCGAGTCCCAGTCCCATGCAGCCGTCAACCGGTTCCAAAACGTTCCAGTATTTTTCGTGCTTCAGTTCGGTGATGTTTCCGCTGATTGTGCAGTTCGAATAAAGCAGCAGAAGAAGAAACACAAAAATCACCGCCCCCATAACGGGAACAATTTTAAAAAATGAAAATTTATCAGTAAAAATAAACAGATAAAGTAAAACAAACAAAAGCGCGAAAAGGGCGTTCTGAGGTCTGATAAACATTAAAAACGAAATCGAGAGGGCGGATATCACAATGAAAACATACCTTTTGCGACCGCTGTTTTTTATTGCAAGGATCGAAAAATAAAGAGAGGCAAGGGTGCATGCGGCGCAGAATGAATGAGCCATCCATGTTCCACCCAGAAGGGTGACAAAAAGCGAGAGTGAGGCAAGTGCCATCGTTACAAAAGCAACAGTTCTTCCGTAAAACTCCTCCGCGATCTTTCCGATAAGAAAAACCGACAGGGCTGTAAGAAGGGGATTACACAGAAAAGGCACTTTTAAAAAAACAAAAGGTGCTAAAAAAATCGAGTAACCAATTTGGTATATCGAATATGTGCCTGAAATATCAGGTTTTGTGTATAAAATATTAAAAAATTCATAGTGAGGATGAAGCGGAGTCGTGATCCTGCCGTCAAGAATCGCTTCGGCAAGGTATTTGTAGTTTATTTCATCGGGGACATGGGGCAGACCGCTGAAAATAAAGTGCGAGATGAGAAGAGAGGAAACAAAGGCGGTCAGAGGAAAAATCAGAAACTGAGAATTTTTAAGTTTTTTCAGAGACCTGATAAAGAGGGTGTCGGCTTTGGATACGGCGAAAAATGCAGTTGAGACGAGAAAAAGAATAATTGCAGGTGTTACCGGATGCGGATATGTTTGTCCGACCCAGGCCCAGAGGAAAAAAATAAAAAAAAGAACTGCGGCAATAAAAATTCTGATTTTTCTCAAAACCGCACCTGAAGTTAAAATTCATCCTCTTTTGAAAGTCTGCGGTAGAGAGTCCGCTCGGAACGCCCCAGAAGTTTTGAGGCGAGATGTTTGTCGCCTTTTGTGAATTTGAGTGTCGCGTCAAGCATCTCTTTTTCGATCTCGTCAAGCGTTTTTTCCCCGACACGGAAAGATAGAACTGTTTCTCCGCTTTCCGCCGGTATTTCTCCGCGGACGTTTTCACTGTTTACAAGCCCGGAGCCTGTCAGAACAAAGCGGCTGACATAGCTTTTAAGTTCTCTGACGTTGCCCTTCCACTCCTGCTTGACAAGCTCTTTTATCGTTTCGTGATCGGGATAGACGACATCTTTCGCAAATTCGAGCGATGCTTTTTCGACAAAATGTTTTACGAGGAGCGGAATATCTTCTTTGCGCTCTCTCAAAGGCGGTATGTGGAGAATAAAAGTGCTCAGTCTGTAATAGAGATCTTTTCTGAAATTTCCCTTTTCTGCCTCTTTTTCGAGGTTTTTGTTCGTCGCAGCGATTATTCTGACATTTGCGTGGAGCGGAGTAGAGCTGCCGACAGGAAGATATTCTCTCGATTCAAGGAAACGTAGCAGTTTCGTCTGAAGACTTGCCGGCATGTCGCCTATTTCGTCGATGAAAAGTGTTCCCCCTTCAGCTGTGCCGATATATCCGGGAGAATTTTTGTCGGCGCCTGTGAAAGCGCCTTTTTTGTAGCCGAAAAGCTCAGATTCCATCAGCGATTCGTTGACTGCAGCGGCGTTGAACGCCATGAATGGACCGCCTGAACGCTTGCTTTCGCGCAGAACGAAGCGGGCTACGAGCTCTTTTCCCGTTCCGCTTTCGCCGGTTATAAGAACGGTTTCGTCGGTTTTCGCTATTTCAGAAGCGTTTTTGAGAAGTTTTTCCATAGCCTCGCTTTGGAAAATTATGCGGTATTTATCCGCCGAAATATCGAGGTTTTCCTTTTTCAGACGGACATTTTCCTTCACCAGATTGCCGACTTCGATTGCTTTGTTCATCTGTTCGAGAAGAACTTTTATATCGACAGGCTTGGTGAGAAAAGTGTATGCGCCGTTCTGCATTGCCCTGACGGCGGTCTCGACATTGCCGAAAGCGGTTATCATGATTATCGGAATGTGCGTCCCCAAATCTTTAACTGCCTGGATTATGTCGAAACCGTCAAAACCGCCGGGAAGAAAAAGGTCGGTAACGATTACCGAAAGTTCGTGCTCAAGTTCCTTAATGATTTTAAGTCCTTCAGTCGCTGAAGCAGCAGTCATTACGGTGTAGCCCGAATTACCGAGCAGGAATTTGAGCGAAGTAAGTATCGATTCTTCGTCGTCTATGACAAGAACAATTCTATTCATTTACGCTTCTTTTATGTGTTTTTTGAAGAAAGGTCTCAAAACAAGAAGACCGATCGGAGTGATAAGTGCCATGCCGCCGATTATTACCCAGACCATGTGGTGGTTCGGATAACTCGAAGCGATTTTTCCTGCTTCGTCAAGCGGAACGTAGGAGCTTACGAGCCAGCCTGAAAGCGGAGCAACGAAGAATTTCGCGAAGAAGAAAGGAAGGACTGAAAGAGAAATGTATGTTCCTTCTTTCCCCTTCGGCGCGATTTCAGCAGTGAACTGCATGAGTCTCGGAGACCAGATCGATTCGCCGATCGTGAAAATAATGAAGAAGAAAATCAGCGACCAGTACTGCATCGAAAGCGGATTCGCAGCGAAGAACTCCTGAAGTCCGTTCATATCTTTTGCTATTCCGAGCCATTTGATGAAGATGATCTCACTCAGAACGGAGTCGTTGAGGAAAGAGAACATTGTTCCCGGAAGAACTGCGATAAAGCAGCTTGCAGCCGAAACGAGCGAACCGATGACGAGCATTTTGTAGGATTTCGTTTTTCTCGTGAAAGCTGCAACGAGCGGAGTGAGGTAAATGATAAGAACTGGGTTCAGAACGCCGTAGATAGATCCGATTTTCGCTCCTTCGCCCAGAACTCTGATCCCGTATTTCGGGAAAGTGTAGTGAAGATGGAAGAATACGAAACGGACGAAAAGTGTGATAGTCAGAATGCCGATGAAGATCCAGAAGTAATTTTCCTTGACTGCACCGCCTATCTTTTTACCCATTGAAACTGCAGCGCCTTTGACAGCCTGAAGACCGCTTCCGTGCTGCTCAACGGGCTTTTTGATGATTTTTGAAGTCGTTTTGCCCGATTCATCTGTCTCTTCGACGACTTCGATACCGTCACGGATGAACATAATCACAAGAGCGCCGAGGATCGTAAGTCCTACAGCGATGAGGAAGAGCATCTGATAACTTGAAAGATGGATCCCTGCGAGGTCTATGCCTGCATTTTCATTGACGATTTTACCGGCTGCATCCCTCTCTGCAAATGTGTCTCTGACAAAGTCGATGAGCCATCCGCCTACAGCGTAAGCTGCGTTCATGATGACGTAGAAAAGACCGAAGCCCAGAGCCGCGCCTTCTTTAGTCGTATATCTTTTGATCGAAACCGAAATAACGGGCGAAACAAGCGCGAAACCGAGCGCGAACGGGATGAACCCGACGATAAAAACGATCACAGGATTTGTGATGAAAGTCATCGCCGAACGCGAAATGAAAAGGAAAACGACACTCAGGAACATAACTTTTCTGACACCGATCGTGTCAACGAGTGCACCTGCTACCATACCAATGCACGAAAGCAGGATCGACCAGATCATAATGACGTTTCCTGCCATCTGGTCGCTTAAACCGCAGTCAGCGGAAAGCCAGAGCGTAAGGACCGGGTTCATCGCAGCATAAGCAATGTACTGAATGACCATGTATCCGAAAAGGATCCACATGTCGCGCGGCGATTCGTGCAGATCTTTGACGTATTTCCAAACGATTACTCCGGCTGCAACGACACCGGCAACCAGAAACGCGACAGCTAAAATAGAAGCAGCGTTCATAAAAAAACCTCCCAAAATCAAATATTTAAGTTAGTGATGATGCCCGCAGCCGCAGTTGCAGTCATGATCATCGCAGTCGTGATCGTCACAGTCACAGTCGTCTCCGCAATCTTCGCAGCCGCAACCGCAGTGATGGTGAGGGATCTCAACGCCTGTAGCGACAAGTTCCATTTCAAAAGTAAGTTCTTTTCCCGCAAGCGGATGGTTTGCATCAAGATAAACAGTGTCACCTTCGATTTTCGAAATCACAACAGGAATAACTTCGCCGTGTTCGCCCTGCATCTGGAAAATCGCTCCTACGTGAATGTCGGCGTCTTTCGGAAATTCTCCTTTGCCGACTTCGAAAACGTAGCGCTCGTCTCTTTCACCGTAAGCCTGTTCCGGCTGGATCACGATCGTTTTTTTGTCGCCTATTTCCATACCGATAACGCCGTCTTCAAAACCGGGGATGACCATTCCGCCGCCGACTTCGAATTTTATCGGTTCGCCGTTTTCGTAGGAATTGTCGAATTCGCTTCCGTCTTTCAAGCGTCCGATGTAGTGGATCGCCACTTTGTCACCTTTCTGAACTGCCATTTTTTTCTCCTCCAGAATATTAAAAAAATCGAGATTTCATCTCAAAATCGCAGTATTTTAAGGATTTATGAAAAAAGTGCAAAGAATTTGAGCAATAAAATAAGGGATAACGGTTATTTTTTATTCGATCGTCGGCTTGAAAAAGTCAAAGTTGACATATTTTCCGTCTTTGCTCTTTCTGACGGCCATTCCGGGATCGGTTTTTATGTAGATTTTCAGAATGCCGTTCACTTTTTTCGGATAGATGTAATTAACTTCGGCCTTGAAAGCGCGTGTGTCGATAATGTTAAGCAAATATTGAGGAATTTTGTCAAAGTTGTGGACATCGATGACAAATCCGCCTGTTATTTCCCTGAACTGATAGTCGACTTCTCCGTCAAGTTCTATCGTTATCCGGCTGAATTCTGGGAATTTCCTGAAGAAAATGTTTTTCAGCTTTCCTTTCTTTGCCAGTTTTGTGACCGGAAGATCGGGCAGTTTTTCACTCAGAGCCGGTTCTTTTTCAGCCTTTACGACTTTAAGCTGGCGTATTTCGCCGTCTTCCGACTTGACCGCTTTTTTGCGCTCTGCCATGCGCTTTTCCTCTGCGATCCTTTTTTCTTCTTCGACTTTCTGAAGCTCGGCAAGTCTCTTTTCTTCCGCTATGCGTTTTTCCTCGGCCAGGCGCTTTTCTTCTTCGGCTTTTTTAAGTTCCGCGAGTCTTTTTTCTTCCGCTAAACGCTTTTCCTCTGCGATCCTCTTTTCCTCCTCAGCTTTCTGAAGTTCCGCGAGTCTTTTTTCTTCCGCTAAACGCTTTTCCTCTGCGATCCTCTTTTCCTCCTCAGCTTT
>CAJOMF010000070.1 GCA_905235605.1 uncultured bacterium | reverse complement strand
ACTGCATACAGACTTGCAAAGATGGACAAGGCTAGATGGGACGACATCGTTACCGCTGCAGCAAACGACAGCGAAAAACCTTTCTATACCAACAGCTGCCACCTTCCGGTAAACTACACGACCGATCCTTTCGAAGCTCTCGAGATCCAGGACAAACTTCAGACGAAGTTCACGGGCGGAACTGTTTTCCACACCTTCCTCGGCGAAAAACTTCCTTCCTGGCAGTCGGCTGCGGCACTCGTCAAAAAGATCGCGTACACCTTCAAACTCCCCTACTTCACGATCTCTCCGACCTACACGATCTGCCCGAAATGCGGCTACAGCGCAGGCGAACACGACTCCTGCCCGACATGCGGCGGAAAAGTCGAAGTCTACAGCAGGATCACCGGCTACTACAGACCGGTCGAACACTGGAATGACGGCAAAAAACAGGAATTCGAAAAGAGGACAGAATATCAGGTTTCCGAAAATATCGTCAGCGAAACTTTCGGAGGCAATGAACCCGAAAACTGCGGCTCGATCGGTACAGGCCTGAACACAAAAATAGCTCCGGAATCCTTCGTTCAGCCGGCAGCTTCAATGTCTGCGGCACCGTGCAGCGACAAACAGCTTTACCTCTTCACGCAGAAGACCTGTCCCAACTGCCCGAAAGCAAAGGAAGAAATGGAAGGAACACCTTACCTTCAGGTTCTTGATGCAGCAGACCACATGGATCTGGCAAAAAAATTCGGGATCAGAAGCGTTCCTACGGTCGTTGTCTGCGAGAATGACGGCGCATACAGAACATACTCCGGACTTTCCGACATCATCAGCTTCAAAAAGAATCTTAAGTAATACTTCGATATAAAATTCTCCTTCATAAACCGGATAAAGCTCAAAAAGTTTTCAGGTCAAGTTTTCGGAAGAATCAGTTCTCGCTTACCGGATCAACGTCATAAGTAACCGTTATTCCTGATTTTTTCTCAATTTTCCAGAGACAGTTTTTGATTGCGGCAGCAATTTTGGCATTTTTCGGAAAAGTTATTGAAATATTTTTTCTGAAGCGGTTCTGAACTTTTGAAAGCATAGGTTCAGCCGGAGGATAGACGGTGACATCCTCGAAAGAGCTCTCTTCAACAAAACCGTCAATGATTCCAAAGCATTCATCTGCGAATTTATCGGTTTTTTCTTCATCCGTCCCCGAAATCCTGACGGTCATCATCCTCGTAAACGGCGGAAAAGAGAGCTGCTCGCGCCACGAAAGTTCTTCATTGATAAAACCTTCGTAGTCGTTGTTTTTGATGTAGTTCCAGATGTAGTGGTCGTGATATATCGTTTCTGCAAAAACGCGCCCTTCGACACCGAATCTTCCTGCGCGTCCTGCGACCTGAGTTATCTGCTGGAAACATTTTTCGGAAGCTCTCGGATCACGGAACCCGAGAAGATAATCAGCGAATTTTATTACGACATTTCTTAATTTAGGAAAGTTATGCCCTTTTGAAATCATAACTGTTCCGACAATAAGCTGGCACTTTTCTTCTGAAATTTCCTTCACAGCCTTGTCGAAAAGAGCGGCAGTTCCGAGAGTATCCTTGTCAAACGAAAGAGCCTTTGCGCCGGGGAAATAACTTTCGATCGCCTCAAAAAGTTTTTCGACGCCGATCCCTTCGAAAACGAGCTCTCCTCCGCATTTTCCGCATTTCTTAGGACTTAAAGCATATCCGCAGTGGTGGCATACAAGTTTTTCTTTCTTTTTATGATAAATAAGAGCAGTTTTGCAGTTCGGGCACATTATGACTTCACTGCATTCGGCACACCGCGCGATCGTTGCAAATCCGCGTCTGTTCAGGAAAAAGAGGCTCTGCTCTCCGTTTTTGAGAGAATCGGAGACAATATCGACCAAATCCGAAGGAATGTACAAATCGCCTTTGTATGCAAAAGTTTCGATTTTCGGCAAAGGTCTATTATTCGCTCTTTCCTTAATGATTTCAAGATGATATTTGCCGTTTACCGCGTTGAGCCACGAATCACCGGAAGGGGTGGCGCTTCCCATGACAACAGGGATTTTCATTGCAGCTGCCTTCATCACGGCAACATCACGGGCATGGTAGTAAGGCGGCTCGAAATTTTTGTAGCTGCCGTCGTGCTCTTCGTCGATAACAATGAGACCGATGTCAAAAAAAGGATAAAGCACGGCAGAACGCGTTCCGACGATGATCGAAGCATGTCTGTTGATCGCGCAGTAAAGAGCCGAAAACCTCTTTTTTTTGGTGAACGAACTGTGGAGGATGACTCCCGGCGCCCCTATCCTGCCGACAAGATGCTGGAGTGTCTTGGTCGTGAGTCCTATTTCCGGCACGAGATATAGGATCTGCTTTCCTTTTTTTATCACGTCGCGGCAGAGTTCCGCAAAAATCTCGCTTTTGCCGCTGCCTGTGACTCCATAAAGCAGAACAGGCTTGAAATCGCGCTTTTCCCAGCGTTCAAGGATCGGACCGACCACACGTTTCTGAGCCTGATTGAGCTCTGTTTCGGGAAGTTTTTCAGCTTTGCAGAGTACGCCGAGATGTTTTTCCGGAGCCGTACTGCCTATCAGCGCATTGTCCGATCCGATCAACGGAAGGAATATCTGCTTTAAAAGTTTGTGGAACGGGAACATATAGTAATCGGCGACCCATTTCAGGAAACCGGTCTCCGTTTTATCCGCAAAAATCGGGCTTGAGCAAATCTTTCCGAGGATCGGCTTTACTTTTCTTTCATCAAGACCTTCGGGCAGTTCATCACAGAAATCTTCAATAATTCCCCATATTTTTGAATTTATGAGCTCTATTTCGACACAGTCGCCTTTCCGGCAGTTCAAAAAAGCTGGATTTTTGTAAAAAAGCAGCGAAATCCCCGGGCGGGGAACTGCCACGACGGCAAATTTTCGAGGATCGGCACTCACTTCTGCTTATATTCGTCTCTTAAAAAAATCCATTCGCCCTGCAAAGCGCCGTTTTTGAAAAACTTGATGTTTCCGGGAAACGCAAGCGGAAGAACGCTTCTGTGATAGTCTGAAAAAATATAGGTTTCATCCCCGATTTTGAGCGTAACCGGTCTCATCGACTCTTTCGAAAGTTCAAGTACGTTCGCAGCAAGGAAGCGTTTTTCCTTTCCTATTGTAAAGACAGCGCTTCCGTCATAATCAGAAGCACTGATTGCCGAAACATCGGTGTTTATTCCGGCTGAGTTAAGAGCTGCAGCGACCGACTTTGCCGAAACTGCAAGTGATTCCGGATTTGTTTTATCGGCAGTAAAAAAGAAGATTTTTAGAAAAAGCGGAATATCGGCAAATTTGATCTCCGATTTTTCCCCTTTTTCGGTTTTCACCAGGATCTTTTTTTCTTTGTCGAATTCAAGCATGACGGGATTGTTTTCAGCGTCGGCACCCTGGATCGAGATCTTTTTCTCAGGAATATAGAGGGAATCTGTCATTTTCGTTATCATTTCGGAAGGAGAAATCACCGACAGGAACAACAATGCAAAAATAAATTTCAAGGCTCTACCTCACGGAACTATCTTGAAAAACGCTCGCGTTCTTCGCGCTCTTCAGCCTCTTTCTTGCATTCGATGCAAAGTGATGCGACCGGACGCAGTTTAAGGCGCTCAAAATCGATGTCACATCCGCAAGACTCGCAGACACCGTATTCGCCGATGTCGATCTTGTGAAGCGTTTCGCGGATCTTGTTGATGAGTTTTCTGTCGCGGTCCCTCATGCGGAGCTGTCTGTTGCGCTCTTCCATAAAGTTTGCCTGATCCGCCTCATCCCCGTGAAATGTCTCGGAATCGTTGCGCACGGACTCCATTTCGCCCACCTTTTCGCGGTTCCGTTCCTCGATCTCTGCAAGTTCTTTGTTGAGCAGATCTCTGATGTAGTTCAACTGTTCGGCTGTCAGCATAGTTTCCTCCTACTTTTCTTTGAGAAAAATCTTATTTTCCAAAATATCCTTACCGACCGAACCCGCTTCGATCATTCCGATTTCAAGCGAGGATTCGAACAATGTCTCATCTTCGCCGGAAATTCCGTAAAGATAAAGTGTATATTCGTGCTCAGGTATGTCGTAAATATAAAAATCGGCAAACTTGTTATTGCATTTCTGCTCTGCCGAAACTGTGATCTCTTCTGAAACAAGCGATGCGACGACCTTTGTGACGCCCGCAGCCTCGCATGAATCGATGCTTTTGCTGTCGAATTCCCAGGAAACTTTCATGTCGGACACCAGAAGCTGTTTGTATGGATCAATATTTATATTTTTGTTCTGACCGTGTCCCGATACAAAATCAGGGATTTCGTAAGTAATGCGGATTTCTCCGTCAAGCGATTTTTTTCTGTAGGCATTGATACTGGCGGTATAAAGCGGTTCGGCCGAAACGTTTATGACTTCAAACTGCCCTGCTTTGCACGGAACCTGAAAATTTCTGATTTCTGTTTCCTCGCCCCAAATAACCGCACTGACAGGATCACCGCCGGCAAACAGATCTACCGCCATTATTGCAAGATTGTATTTGCTGCAGTCTGACGGATTCCAGATAAAAATCATTCCGCCAAGATAATCTTCCATATTCACAGTCACTTCCGTATTTTTATCGACTTCAACTTTCGCGGCACCGTAGCTCTGCCACATTTCTTTTTTGTCAAGAAGAACGACTGAAACATAGTAGGAATCCCTGCTGACCAGCAGAGTCAGAGCGTCACCCGCCCCGTCACCGCATGAGATTTTCTTCTCGACGACCTTGCGCTGCTCGGAATCGTACAGCGTTACGAGAAAATGATCGGCAAGATACGTCTGACAGGTTCTTCCCTCCGGAAGGAGATACGATATTTGCAACTCAGTATCATCGTGTTTGGAATCGGAACAACCGAAAACAAGCGCCGCAAGCATCATGAGAAAGAATATTTTCATTGAGACCTCCTAAAAAAACTGCGATATTATACGGAAAGAACGCAGTATTTCAATAAAAACCTTTATTATTTAGTCAACTTCCTGAAAAATCGGAAAAACGTTCCTGTACACCATGTTTTTTTTGACTTCAAGAAACTATTTTGATAACTTCCCGCGGTTTTTAGTTTATCAATTTTCTCAGGAGGAAATTATGGCAAAGGCGATTCAAGCAGTTCTTGCAGTTTTGGTTATTTATGTCGGCTGGTGTGTGGCTCAACCTTACATCCTTAAATATAAGGTTACAAAGGCTGTAGAAAACATCGCGCAGTATGCGACCATCCACACGGAAGAGGAAACCGTTCGCGAATTCGACAACAGAGTCAAACAGGATCTCGGCGGCAGACTCGACACCACGAGAACCATGAAAGACGGCACCCGTGGCGGTCTCAAAATCGATAAAGATGATGACACCAAACAGGTAAAGGCTACTTTCGTTTACTTTGACGAAATGAAGATTTTCGGTCAGAAAGTCAAAGACTTAGAATTCAAGATTTATAAAGAAGCAGCTCACGTTGACAAAATGTTCTAAGGGAGACTGTTTTGAAAAGAGAAAGCATAAACGTCAGAAAAGTTCTTCTCAACGAAACCGAAATGTCAAAAATCATTGACAGAATGGTTTATGAGATGATCGAACACCTCAGTCTGCTGAAAAACGTGGCAATCGTCGGGATCCGCACGAGAGGCGTTATCCTTGCTGAAAGGCTCATCAAAAAAATAGAAGAAAAAGAAAATGTCAGACTAGCTACAGGAACGATCGACATCGCCCTTTACAGAGACGACTTCTGCAAAGGTCTCTCTTCACCGAAAACAGGTCCGTCGGTTCTCAACTTCGATCCTGAAGAATACCACATCATCCTTGTCGACGACGTAATGTACACCGGCAGAACGGTCAGAGCAGCGATCGAAGCTGTAATGGACTACGGCAGACCGAAATCGATAAAATTCGTTTCTCTCATCGACAGAGGGTTGCGTGAACTTCCGATCCATCCCGATATCGTCGGCAAAGTCATCGAGACATCGCCGGAAGACAAAGTAGCGGTTTTCTTTAAGGAAACCGACGGCGAAGACAAAGTTGTTCTTGGATAAACCGGAGAAAAACTATGAAACATCTTCTTGGAATCGAAAATCTTAATAAAGATCAGATCATGAACATCCTCGAAACGGCGGTAAGTTTCGCGGAGATCAACCAGAGACAGATCAAAAAGGTGCCGACTCTGAAAGGCAAAACGATCATCAACTTCTTCGCCGAGCCTTCGACCAGAACGAGGACATCGTTCGAAGTTGCCGAAAAGCGTCTCAGCGCCGACACATACAACATCGCTGTTTCGGGAAGTGCTATTCAGAAAGGTGAAACCCTTGCCGACACAGCGCTCAACCTTCAGGCAATGGGTCCTGACGCGATGGTCATCAGACATTCCGTTTCGGGAACACCGCAGCTGCTCACCGAGATCATGGACTGCTCGATAATCAACGCGGGCGACGGTTTCCACGAGCATCCGACACAGGCTCTGCTTGACGCCTACACGATCTGGCAGAGAAAGGGCGGATTCGAAGGGCTCAAAGTCGCGCTTCTCGGTGACATTTACCACAGCAGAGTTGCAAGATCGAACATCTACCTTCTCAACAAAATGGGGGCGCACGTTTCGATTTCCGGCCCCGGAACGATGCTTCCGAAAGAAGTCGAAAAGATGGGCGTAACAGTTGAAAAACTGCCGAAATACGCAGTTCAGGATGCCGACATCGTCATGATGCTCAGAGTCCAGAACGAACGCGCAAGCAACCTGCTCTACCCCGATGTAAGAGAGTATTCGAGATACTTCATGCTCACTCCGGAACTCCTCAAACTCGCCAAAAAAGATGCACTCGTTATGCATCCGGGTCCCGCAAACAGAGGAGTCGAGATCGACGATGTCGTCATGGACGGCGAACAGTCGGTAATCCTTGAGCAGGTATCAAACGGAGTAAATGTCAGAATGGCGGTTCTTTATCTTCTTCTCGGAGGGGCAGACAAATGAAATTAGTTGTTAAAAACGGAACGGTTGTCAATCCGCTCGTCGGAAAAACCGAAAAAACTTCAATAGTTATAGAAAACGGTGTTGTAACGGAAATTACTAAGAATCCAGACACGAAAGATGCCGAAGTCTTCGATGCCGACGGTCTTTTCGTCGCTCCAGGCTTCATTGACATCCATGTTCACTTCAGAGATCCCGGCTTCGAATACAAAGAGGACATCATTTCCGGCCTCGAAGCTGCTGCGGCAGGCGGATTCACCTCTGTCTGCACTATGCCGAACACGAAACCGGCGGCTGACAACGTCGAAACCATCCGTTACATGTATGAACGCGCTTCGAAAGGAAACGGCGTCAAACTTTATCCGATAGCTGCGGCTACGAAAGGGCTTAAAGGCGAATCTCTTGCTCCGATCGGAGAGCTTGCTGAAGGCGGTGCGATCGCTATCAGTGACGACGGTCGACCGATCCAGAACACAGATCTGCTCAAAAGAGTCATGGAATACGCTTCGACTTTCGACATGATGTATGTTTCCCACAGCGAAGATTTGTACCTTTCCGAAACTGCGCAGATGAACGAAGGCTACTACTCAACAGTTTACGGCATGACAGGCTGCCCGGTAGTCGGCGAAGCATCACAGATCGCGCGTGACTGCATGATGGCTGAATATCTGAAGCTCCCGATCCACATCGCACATGTAAGCGCGGCACTTTCAGTAGACATCATCAAATTCTTCAAAGAGCGCGGCGCAAAAATCACGGCTGAAACGGCTCCGCACTACATCACGCTTACAGACGAGGCTTTGGGCGGATTCGACACAAACACGAAAATCAACCCGCCTCTCCGCAGTGAAGCAGACAGACTTGCAGTCATCAAAGCTCTCAAAGAGGGAATAATCGACGCGATCGCAACTGACCACGCTCCTCATCACCAGAGAGAAAAAGAGGTCGAGTTCAACAACGCTCCGTCCGGAATCGTAGGCTTGGAGACAGCTCTTCCGCTCGTTCTCAAGCTTTATCACGACAAAGAACTTACGATCGAAAAAATCGTCGAACTTTTCACTGCAGGATATAAAATCATGGGAATCAAAGGCGGAAAAATCGAAGTCGGTGCACCGGCTGACATCACCGTTTTCGACCCTGACTACCAGTGGACAGTCGACAAAAATATGTTCAAATCGAAAAGCCACAACACTCCTTTCCACGGTTTCCACGTAAAAGGCGCTGTAACGGCCACGATTGCGAACGGTAAAATAATTTATTCCAGAGACTTTTAATGAGTGCCGTAAAAACAAGAATTTATTCGTCTTTTGACGATTTTGAAGCTACAGCTCTTCAGGATTTCAAAAAGGAATGCTTTTATTTTACAGGCGAGGATCTGAAAAACCACGATTTCTGGCAGCAGTTTTTCAATCTTTTCTTCATATACCACTTTGACATCGGCAATAAAACTACTCTCGCCGACAAGCGTGAACTTGAAAAGGCCAGGATCATGCTTTTTTCACCTTCCCTTTTCTCTAAACTTAAAGGCGAAGACTTCTTTACCGGTGAAAAAGTAAATCTTTCAGATGACGAAGAAAACAGCCTTACCTGGTATCGCGAGCGCAATTTTATCCTTTCATTTTTTCACGAGAAAGAGGACGGGATCCACTTCGTTGAAAGCCGTTCTTCTCTGCTCATTCCGATGAAAGCTTCATCTTTTTTCAAACAGCTTAAAACACTGATGAATGAAAAAAATTATTTTCCGTCAAACAATTATCTTCAGCTTCTCATCGCGATCCTCATGCTGAAAAAAGAGCGTTTTGCAAGCTCAAAACTTTACAACCCGTACCAAATTGAAGAGATAGAAAAGCTTCATCTTTACTACAGCAAATTCGCTGATTTTATTATTTAAATTCCGCATACGGAGGTATTATGCCCGAACTTTACGACGTTGCCGTCATCGGAAGCGGTCCGGCAGGAATGACTGCCGGGATCTATGCTTCGCGTGCACTGCTTAAAACCATGATTTTTGAAAAAAATGCTTACGGC
Organism: uncultured bacterium; assembly: GCA_905235605.1. Lineage (GTDB taxonomy): Bacteria > UBP6 > UBA1177 > UBA1177 > UBA1177 > UBA1177. The sequence goes on along the minus strand of CAJOMF010000070.1, from coordinate 2,714 downwards.
GGACTTATGGCGCTTACCGACAAACTTGAAAACTGGCCGGGTGAAAAGTCGATCGCAGGTTTTGATCTGGCTGAAAAAATGCACTCTCAGGCACTTGACATCGGTTGTGAATTTGTTTCGGAAGAAGTTCAGAAAGTTGAAAAACGAGAAAACGGCAGTTTTGCTATAAAAACGGCTTCAGGCAAAGATTTTTCAGCAAAAACCGTGATCTACGCGGCGGGTTCTGTTCCGCGCAAAGCTGAAATCCCAGGCGAAAAAGAGTTTACCGGAAACGGAGTAAGCTACTGCGCAGTATGTGACGGAGCCTTCTACCGCGGGCTTAAAGTCGCAGTCCTTGGCGGCGGTGACAGTGCTTTGAAAGAGGCGCTTTACCTCACGAAATTTGCCGAAAAAGTGACTATAATCCACCGCAGGGAAGAGTTCAGAGCCGAAAAAATAACGCAGAATGAAGTGCGCAGCAATCCGAAGATTGATTTTGTACTCAATTCAGTCGCGGAAAAAATCGAAGGAAAGGATTTTGTCGAAAAAATAGTTGTTAAAAACGTCAAAACCGGCGGACTTTCAGAAATCGCAGTTGACGGCGTTTTCATATTTTTAGGCTACATTCCCGAAACAAAACCTGTCGCTGACCTTGTCAAACTCGCAGAAAGCGGTCACGTTCTGACAGACTCAGAATGCCGCACTTCGACGGAAGGTCTTTTTGCAGCCGGCGACATCAGGGAAAAACTAGTCCGTCAGGTTTCGACCGCAGTCGGAGACGGAGCGATCGCGGCAGTCGCAGCAGAACACTTCATCACATCTCAAAAACACTGAAAACAAAATTCAATACTGCTTTTTTAAGTATTGCTAATGGTTCAGCCGGCTGTAGTAGAGCATCCTTTTTTTCATTCCGGCAGCCTTGAAATCGTCCGGTCTTGACTTCAGGATTGTGTCGAGAACTTTAAGTGCATCGGGAATATCTTCAAAATATTCGTAAATTTCAGCTAGAATATACATTGATTCGAAAGAGAGTTCCCTGACCATGGAAACTTTCACAAAATCGTCTCTGATCTCTTTGTATCTGTCGGCTTTTTGGAATTTGTTCCACTTAGGAGCGAGCTTCCAGAGAGCCAGATCCTTCTGTTCAAGAGCCGCAGGATTTTTAGTCTCCTGATAAATAAAATCAAAGACTTTCGCCGCCGCTTCATAAGAACCGATTTTAGCCAGAGCAGTCGCTTTCAGCATCGCCGAATCGTATTCCTTCATTTTCAGATATTCGGTTTTAGACCTTATCGGACCGTATTTCATCATCAGATGTCCGATATCGGCAGCCGTTTCAGGATCGCGGATAAGTTCGTAGCATTCACCTGCCGTCTGCAGGAACTCCTTTGCGCGGAGAGCTGTGTTCGGCGATATCCCTACGAGTTTATCAGGGTGGATCTTCTGCATTATCCTGATATATTCGCGACGGGCGATCTTTTCATCGAACTTGTCTTTGAGCCCGAAAAGCTGGAAAACGTCATTATAATGCTCGTTTGCATTGAGGAAAGTCCTGATTTCGTCTTCTTCAGACATGGTTTCCTGTTTCTTTTCAGCCGCGGCCCTTTCGTAAATCTCATCTGCCGCAGCTTTTTCGGAAAAGATATCCGATCTGCTGATCTTTTCGGAGATCTTCGCCTTTTCATCATCTGTTGACGGAACAATGACGGCAAGCTGGGAGATCAAAAGAAAATAGATCGTGCGGTAACTTTTTTTAAGGTTGGAAAAAATCTCGCTCCTTTTCTGACCGACAAAAGGCTGAAGGTCATCGTGGAGAAAAATAAGTTTTGCCGCTTCAGGCTTTATCGAAAGGAACTCCGCAGCATAAGGTCTAAGTACTTCCAGAACGCGATCGCGCGGCATGTTCAGGATCACTGAAAACAAAAATTCGTATGCTTCATACTCCTTCATTCCCTTTTTCAGATCATCATTCAACGAGCTCTCGACTTTAAAAAGAGTAGTCTTCGGTAGATTGCCCAATAAATTCATCGGTTTGTCAGTCCACACTGAACCTTTTGAAACAAATATCGGAAATGTTTCCGATCCGTTCAAGACATCGATCTTTCCTGAAAATCCGCATGAAACAAGAAGAGACAGCAGCTTTTCAAACCTTATGTGGAGCTTTTTTTCGCTGTCAATGTATGGAGATATGAAATCCATGACTATTCCAGAATGTTTCCTTCAAGCGCAGAGATAAGTTTTCCTCTTTCTTCGTCAAGTCTGTCCTGAACTTTCTGCTGCTCGGCTCTGAAATCTTTCTCTCTTTTCGATTTAAGGAAAGGCTTTGCGACTGCCGGGAAAAGCTCGAGAAGAAGTTCTTCCTTTTCTGTCGCTGCAAGTTTTACGCCGCCGAATTCATCAAGAGTTTCGTTGACCTGCTTTACGTGTTTTGATGTGTCGTAAGGCTGTTCTTCGCGTTTTCCCGAGATCTTTTCACGGAATGCGGGATCGACAGGCCACGGCGTGTGACCGTAACCGCCTTTGACCAGATTTACGAACTGTACCGACGTATTTTCGTACATCGATTTTCCTGAATTAAGATTGATTACGCAGCTTACCGCCTGTGTGCCGACGATCTGGCTCGTAGGAGTTACAAGCGGCGGAACACCGGCAGCGAGTCTGACTATCGGCACCATCTCCATGACTTTCGGAAGAAGATGCTCGATATGCCCTGCCTGAAGCTGTGCCAGCATGTT
>CAJOMF010000069.1 GCA_905235605.1 uncultured bacterium | reverse complement strand
GGTGATCCGGCAATGACGATAATCCCGCCGGTCGAGCAGTTCCGAAGCGAATACTACTTCTTTGCATACTCAGTTGAAGACACCGAGACTGACGGCGGAAACGCGAATTTCGTCGAAGTCATCACCGATCCCGGAGTCGAGATCACGCTTGACGGCGAAACCCCGACACCTGCGATGGACGGCGAGATGCAGGGCGCAGTCTATGGCAGCGATAAAGTCTACTACATTTTCGAACTTGATTCGTGGTTCATGCGCCACCATCTGAGCTGCAGCGGAACGTGCGGAATCCTCGTCTACGGCTGGGGAATGGACGTAAGCTATATGTATCCCGGCGGACTTGATCTGAAGATGCTGAAATAAAAAACCGGCGCAAACGTGAAAATATGTTGCCAAAAACGTGGCGCAATCGTGAAAAATTGCGTTTTTGAATCTGCTTTTTCGTGCAAAACCGGCGTTTCTGAACTTGCTTTTTCGTGATTTGCTTATTCTTTCCTTTTATCAGAATTTCAGATGCCGGCTGCGACTGCAGAGAGGGCTACGATTGGGATTGGACACTTTTCCAATGTGTCGAAAAATCCGAAAATCCAGACTAAATATCCGGGAATTTCAGCGTTTTCGGGATGAAGAACGTGTTGTAGAGGTGTATTGCGTAAGAGTCGGTGAGGCTCGCGATGAAATCGGCTATCGTGGTTTCTTTGTCTTCCGATATCGGAATAAAATTCGAATTGACGATGGTGTCGTAGTTTTCTGAAAAATGGTCGAAAAGAGCGCGGATGATGTGTTCCGCTTTGTCGAATTCCTTTCTGATGGCGGGAAGTTCATAAACGTTTTTGAACATGAATTCCCTTAAATCGCCGATGATGTCTGCCATTTTGTCGGAAAAACGGATGATTTTCTCGTGCGCCGATATCGCTTCGTAGCTGTTGTAGATGAGGTCTGTCGTCATCGCGTTGATGCGCTGGGAGCCTCTTTCACCCAGAATGTCTTTGTGCGGAACGTCTTTAATGTCGAGGAATCCGCCGCGGACTGCATCGTCGATATCGTGGTTCAAGTATGCGATGATATCGGCAAAACGGATGATCTGCCCTTCGAGAGTTTCCGGAATGCCCGTTTTTTTGATGAGAGGTCCTTTCCCTTTGGAATGAAGCACGATCCCGTTGCGGACTTCGTGCGTCAGATTAAGTCCCTGACCGTTTTTGGCGAGAAAATCGACGACACGAAGGCTCTGCTGCTCATGCCGGAAACCGTTTTTGAGAAGGGCGTTGAGAGCTCTTTCGCCTGAATGACCGAAAGGAGTGTGCCCCAAATCGTGCCCGAGACCTATCGCCTCTGTCAGCGATTCGTTGAGAAGAAGCGCCTTTGCCACAGTTCTTCCGATCTGCGAAACTTCAAGCGTGTGGGTGAGGCGGTTGCTGTAGTTGCTCCCTTTCGGCGAAAGGAAAACCTGCGTTTTGTCGCCTAATCTGCGGAAAGCCTTGGTGTGGACGATCCTGTCGCGGTCGTGCTGGAATGCAGGGCGGATGCTGCACGGTTCCTCTTCGCGCATTCTTCCTTTCGACTGCGAACTCAGCGCCGCAGCCCACGAAAGTTCCCGTTTTTCTATTTCTTCAAGATGTTCACGGATGTTTTCTATCATTTTTGTCCCCATAAATTCAAAAAAACGGCGCATTATAGCGATTTTTAAGAAAAATGCGATTTTAAAATCATAATTGAAAAAAGAATCTTTTCTGCTAATATATTCGGTTTTTAGGCGGAGCCGGTATTTTCCGATTTTCGGAAGTGTCGGCTTTTGGTAGTTTAAGTTATTTAATTTATTGAAATTTTGGAGGCAATTATGGCAGAGTGGACGACGGCTGTAACTTCTATCAAACCGAACGAAATTTTGATCAGGGGCTATGCGATAGAAGATATTATGGAAAATCTGAGTTACGCGGAAACGGTTTATCTCATTTTGAAGGGCGAGCTTCCGACAAAAGAGGAAGGACGCGTTTTCCAGGCTGTGCTTGTTTCTTCCGTTGACCACGGCGTAACTCCTCCGAGTGCGCTGGCTACTCTCAACGCAACTTCGACCGGTGCACCGCTCAACGGCGCGATCGCTTCGGGACTTCTTGCTATCAACGCTTTCCACGGCGGAGCGATAGAAAACACGATGAAAATGCTCAAAGCTGCCGCTGAATACTGCGGAAACGAGCTCAATGAAGCAAAAGTGGAAGAATTTGTAAAGATGAAATTCGAGCAGAAATTCAGATTCCCGGGCATGGGTCACAGAGTCCACACCGAGGATCCGAGAAGCGTCAAACTTGCAGAGATCTGCTTCAAAAATCTTCCGGAAGAGAAACTTTTCTTCATCAAACTCGCAAAAATGATCGAAGCGAACATTTTCAAAGTAAAGGGAACGAAACTTCCGGTCAACGTTGACGGAATGATCGGCGCGGTCCTTCTCGCTCTTGAAATTCCCGCCGAACTTGCTAACGGGATCTTCATGATTTCGAGAGTCCCGGGCCTCATGGCTCACTATGTCGAGGAAAAGACGACGCAGAAACCTATGCGCAACATCGACCAGAAGGTAGCGATATACAACGGACACGAAAAGAGGAAAATCGGAGAATAGAATGGAAATCGATAAAAAATACGACCACCTGTCGATCGAAAAAAAATGGTACACTTTCTGGGAAGAGAAGGGCTTTTTCAAGGCTGATCCCAGCAGCAAGAAGCCGCCTTACACGATAGTTCTCCCGCCGCCCAACGTCACGGGCGTCCTTCACATGGGACACGCCGTAATGGTCGTCGTTCAGGACGCGATGAGCCGCTACAAAAGGATGTCTGGTTACGATGTTCTCTGGCTTCCGGGCACAGACCACGCCGGTATCGCAACGCAGATGGTAGTAGAGAGAGCTCTCAACAAAGAGGGTATCTCGAGACACGATCTCGGACGCGAAAAATTCCTCGAAAGAGTATGGCAGTGGAAAAAGGAAAACGGCAGCACGATAACGCGCCAGCTCAGATGCCTGGGTGCTTCGCTTGACTGGTCGAGAGAGCGTTTCACGATGGATGAAAACCTTTCGAAAGCAGTTCGAGAGGTCTTCGTTTCGCTTTACGAAGAAGGTCTCATTTACAAAAACACATACATCATCAACTGGTGTCCGCACTGCAGAACGGCTCTTTCCGACCTTGAAGTCGATCACGAAAATGTCGAAGGTCACCTCTGGCACATCAAATATCCGATTTCTGGCAGCGACGAGTTCCTGACTATCGCAACGACAAGACCTGAAACCCTTCTCGGAGACAGCGCGGTCGCAGTTCACCCCGAAGACAAGCGTTACGCTCACCTTATCGGCAAAAAGGTGAAACTGCCGCTTACCGACCGTGAGATCCCGATAATCGGAGACTCGATCCTGGTCGATATCGAATTCGGAACAGGTGCCGTAAAAGTTACTCCTGCCCACGATTTCAACGATTTCGAGACAGGAAAGCGCCACAACCTTGAAGAGATCAACGTCATCAACGAAAAAGGCGAGATCAACGAGCTCGGCGGAAAATATGCAGGAATGACTACGACCGAAGCGAGAGAGGCGATAGTTGCCGACCTCGACAAACTGGGTCTTCTTCTCAAAGTCGAAAAGCATCTCCACGCAGTCGGCCACTGCCAGAGATGCAAAACCATAGTCGAACCGATACTTTCCGACCAGTGGTTCCTCAAAATGGAAGACCTCGCGAAACCGGCAATAGAGGCGGTCGAAACAGGCAAGATCGTCTTCCAGCCCGAAACCTGGAAAAAGACATACTACGAATGGATGTACAACATCAAAGACTGGTGCATCAGCCGCCAGCTCTGGTGGGGACATCAGATCCCGGTATGGTACTGCGAAGATTGCGGCGAGATGATCGTTAGCCGCGAAGACCCGGCGAAATGCACGAAATGCGGCTCGACGAAGCTCAGACGCGATCCTGATGTGCTTGACACGTGGTTCAGCTCCCAGCTCTGGCCGTTTTCGACTTTAGGCTGGCCCGAAAAAACGCCTGAACTTGCGAAATATTACCCGACGACCCTCATGGAAACAGGATTCGACATCATTTTCTTCTGGGTAGCCCGTATGATAATGATGGGATACAAATTCATGGGTGAAAAGCCTTTCGGAAAGGTATTCTTCCACGGACTTGTCCGCGACAAATTCGGTCAGAAAATGTCGAAGAGCAAGGGAAACGTCATCGATCCGCTTCTGGTTACCGAAAAATACGGCGCAGACGCTCTCCGTTTCACATTCGCGATGATGCCGCTTGCAGGCAGAGACGTCAAACTTTCGGATGAATGGTTTGAAGGCTACTGGGCTTTCATCAACAAGATCTACAACGCGACGAGATTCTGCCTCATGCAGTTCGCTGAAGGCGAAAAACTCGATTTCAACCCGGTCGAATACAAAAACGACGACTTCGCGTTTGCCGACAAGTGGATCCTTTCAAAACTTGAAACGGCGACTGAGGAAGTCAGGAAAAACCTCGACGAAATGAGGCTCAACGATGCGGCGGGAGCGATCTACCACTTCTTCTGGCACGAATTCTGCGACTGGTACATCGAGCTCGTCAAACCGACGTTCTTCGGCACTGACGAAAATGCGAAAGCCGTTTCGAAACGCGTTCTTCTCAAAGTTCTCGACGCAAGTTTGAAACTGCTTCACCCCTTCATGCCGCATGTCACCGAAGAGCTTTGGCAGAGCCTGCCGTTCAGCTTTGACGGACGTGAAGAATCGATAATGATAAGCCGCTTCCCCGAATCCGGCGACTGCCCGGTTTTCGAAAAAGACGCGCAGACGATGGAAGAGATCATCGAGATCATCACCGTCATCAGAACGATCCGTGCCGAAAACAACATCAAACCCTCGGCGGAACTTCCGCTCAAACTCGCGCTTGTTGATGGTCTCAGGAACGCGCTCAGCGAAAAACTTGAATACATAATCAAGCTCGCAAGAGTAAAAGATGTTGAATTTGTTGACACTTTCACACCCGACAAAGAAACCGCAAGTTCTCTCGTAAAAGGCGGCACGCTCTACATCCCGCTTGCAGGATTCATCGATTTCTCCGACGAAATCAAGCGTCTTGAAAAGGAAATCGCGAAACTCCAGAAAGATTTCGACCTCTGCGACAAAAAACTCAACAATCCGAACTTCCTTTCAAAAGCGCAGCCCGAAGTCGTCGAGAAAGAAAAATCGAAACACACCGAACTTTCCGAAAATCTGGCACATCTGAAGGCTAGATTAGAGGAAATCAGGAAATAAAAAATCCCGTCATTCTGAGCGTGAGCGAAGAATCTAAATATCCTGAAAACCTTTGATTTTTCTCTTAAAAATTTTCATTTTTTTCGCTTGTTAAATTTTCAATTAAAAGTATAATTCCATGTCTTTTTGAATAATCATCCTTTCGGAGGTTCAGATGCAGACCTTTTTTAAGTGGTTTTTATTTGTTTTAACAGTTTCTTTTCTGTTTTCCTGCTCATCATCAAAAATTTCGGAAAACGATTCCGACATTTTGCCCGATACAGACACGGACTCGCAGAATTCTGCAACTATTGACGACGATTCAGACTCTCAAGATTCTGAAATTATTGATGATTCTGACGAAACATCTGATGATGATACCGATTCCAAAGATGATTTTGATGTTTTCGAGGGTGACTGGCAGCAAGATATTGATATTCCCGAAAGGAGTGATGATCCTTATTTTGAGACTTACGGCGAAGCTGATTACAATGTTGCCTATTATTACTATGGTGATGCACCGACATCGGCAAAAGATCCTGAAAATGTTAAAATTTTATGGTCAAGAAACTGCATTTACGAATGCGTTCCGGAACCTTATGATTTTTGTGCCGAAAACTATCCTTTTGAACCGCAGATTGTTTATGAAAAAGGGAATAAAGAAAAGAGTCATGATATTGGAAAATTTCAATGTGATGCCTTGCTTACACCAGGACCGTGGCAAGCTTCTTATGGGATTTCTTTGGCGTTTAATCAATTTGAAGGAAAATTTGTCTATAATCTTGATGTTCCAGCAGGTAACACAGACTGGAATGCTTGGGAAACTGCCGGAATGTATGTTTATGATTTAAATACCCGTAAAGTAGAGAGATTAGGAAGAGAACATTTAGAAGGTTGGCAAAACAAAAGATATTACTTTATTGAAACAATGGATTATCGTGTAAATACAATTGTACCGGATTCACTTACATCGGAGGATTCGCCTTGCTATGGAAAATCTTATTCGTATTTAATCTATTACGACAAAGAGACAAAGAGTTACGGTCGAGCTTTCAAAATGCCTGAAACCCCGGAATACATTTCAGATGTTCGTGCGACAGAGACCTATCTTTTCGCGAATTTCACCTTTGCAGAAGGGGATGATCGTATTATGTACACAAAAATAGGAGAATGGAATAAATGGAAAGAACTTTTTTACCAAAAAGAGACATTGCACGGTGACAATCGGAGAGCCGGCTATCCTTCAATGATCGGAAGTTATGTCACTTACTTTGATTACAATACTCCGATTCAGGTTCAGTTCTGCGATCTGGCAGTCGGTGATTCAAGCTGTTTCCGTGTTTCAAGAGAAGGTGAAAACGGCAGATATCCGTTTTTCAAAGATAAAAATACAATCATTTATGCAGCGGACAACCTGCAAACATCTGTCGATTCCTTTGTTGTTGCCGATATTTCAGATCCCCAAAACATCAAATACTCAACACTTTACGAAGGATTTGATATGCTCGGTGCTGGCGGATATGACATAAACGAGGATTATTTCTTAATAAAAAGAAGATATATTGACCCGCAAGATGCTTCAAAAGAAATCGGGGATATTTGCGTTTACCGCTTTTTGGATCAGAAACTCGTTTGTTTTGATGAAGAATTTGACCTTGCGATAGAAAAAAATGAAAGTTTTATTTACAAACACACTTACATCTTTTTCTCAGATCCCGATTTGGTTGTCCGAGATCTTGAATGTTACTGTGATTTTTATCCGAACAAGTGTCCGCTGATTGACTACACGCCGAATCCGGATAATCCGAAAAAGCCGTGGGGATTTGAGTGGAAGCCGGAGAATTAAGTAAAATAAAATAGAAAAATGGAGATGAGAAATGAAAAAATATAATATTTTTATAGTCTTAATTATTTGTTGTTTTCAAATATCAGCTTCAACTGCCAGTGTTATATCAATATATAAAAAAGTGGCAGAAAAACCAAAAGACTCCGAAATGAACGGGCATGGAGAGGAAGGGCAGGGAATCACTTCTAACAACTATAACAGATGGTTTTATTCTAACAAGGAAAATATTTATGAGTATGATAAAGCATTCAGTCCAATCAATAAATACCCGCCAAACAAAGATCGCATTACTACATTGGATAAATTCAATGATTTTATTAAAGAAAAAGGTGTAACTAAAGTAAACTGCAATCATTTCGGAGATATAGATACAGTTGGTAATTATCTTTATGTTGCGGTTGATCAATGCCAAGAAATTCTTTCTATATCAACACCAACAAGGAGAGACATTCCGATTGAAATTGAAATTTCAGAAGAAGATTCTCAAAAACTTAACTTGTTGTCTGAAAAGTATAATTTTTTGTCTGAAAACATCAATCTTTCTGATGAAGATTATAGAACAATCCAGGTCTTGTTGGGAAAATATTCTCCATTTTTGGAAACTATTGATTTTTCCAGCAATGCGGACAATGATGATATTGCTGTAAAATGTGAACATATTGGATATTTTTATGTTTGTTATAAAAATCATTCCTACATTGGAAAAATCTCTCTTGCGCGAAGAGAATTTGTTGATTTTATGGAGTTCAAGACTGTAGATGGATATACAATGTCGTCTGCTGCCTGGGTTGCACTGAATCAAATGGATAAATTATTTTATAATCAATGCTCAGAAAATATTGTTCCAAATAGTTTTATTCCGAATGATTTTGCTAAAAAAGAATTGCGTTCCTATGATTCCTCTCAAGAATTGACTTCTGACAATATCAATGAACATAAGAAAAAAATGAAAACTTGGTCTGTTTGCGGTTTTGATTTTGATTCTGGAGAATTGAAATCAATGATATATTTAGGACAGGATCATCCGAGAGAATTAAGTGGTCATTGGAGTAACCAGGGAGCTACTTTTGCATACAATGGCGTATTTTTATATGTTCAAGATGATAGCAGAGATGATTACAGCGATAATACAGGTTTTAATGTTTATGCACCTCATTATGATGAATTTATAACAGTCAACAATATTAAAATATTTAATAATACTCAAAGATTTGCTTTCGGACATATTTCTTATAATGTAGATTATAATGGAACAGGCAAAAGAAAAGGAGAATTGGAAGGTATTCATGTATGGCTTGACTCTCCGTTAAAAGGAGATATTCATGTTTTAAGGATAGATAACGAAGGAAATACTGACGATAATACAGTATACCATTTTAATACTAGTGATTATGACGGAGACGGATATAATGATTTAACAGACAACTGTCCTTTGATTTGGAATAAAGACCAAAGAGACAGTAATTATAACGGTATAGGTGATGCCTGCGACAATGATAAAGATAAAGACGGAATATTGGATAATAAAGATAATTGTCCGTTTGAGTATAATCCAAATCAGTTGGATTCCGATCAGGATACGATAGGTGATGTTTGTGATAATTGCCCTCTAACGCCGAATACAGATCAAAAAGACTGGAATGGGAAAAATGGAGGTGATGTCTGTGAAGATTTTGACAAAGACAGTTGGTTTGATGACAAAGATGCTTGTCCGAATGTCAAAAACAAAAAAGGAGAAAAATGTGATGAAAATTGTAGGAAATCAACAAGCGATTGTTGTTTAAAAGCAAGAAAACTCTGTGACATGGATAAAGATGGAAGATGGGATGAAGAATATGATTTTAAGCAATTTAAAGATGATTATGCCTTCGATGTTGACGCATATTGGGGAAAAAGCGGCGCAGATAATTGTGTTGAGAATTGGCGTGATTCTTCTAAAAATGCAACATTCTGGTCGAAAACATGTGATGTAGGTTATTCTTTAGAAATTAACGGAACGGCATCTTATTTCCGAGGCATGGAAAATTCTGATGCAAAAATATCATCTTACTACTGTTATTGCGGGAACAATTCAGAGGAACACCGAAACCTTGGAAGATTATGCGGCTCCGATCATGCACATCCCAACGAAGTTTGGGATTCCAGAGAGAGACGTTCAAGATGGTCTCCGCTTTATGTTCACGGCAACAATCAGGAACAGAAGAATTTCAATAAAGTTGTAGCAAAAAGCGAACTGATTCAAAGGTCTAAGATTCAAAGAAACAAATATTCTCGTGATTGGGAATATCAAAAAGATTCTTGGCTGTTTCCTAAGATTCTTACACAAGGGAATGATTTTTATCGTGCAAACACTCAGGAAGAAAAAATACGAATGATTTTTAGTGGAAATTATCCGATGTTGAAACTTTCTCACGGAGCTGCATTCAGCGATAAAAATAAATATGTTAAAGGTAACAATAATGATGGTTATGAGATAAATAAATTGTTCTTCAGCAATAGTGAAGAATATCAAAAGCATATTGCAGGAAAAAATGAAGAGTTGAATTTGGCAAAAAAAAGCAAAAATATAGATGTAATTATCGAGAAAAAAGATTTCTTCGGCGGCTATACTACCATACCTGGCTATGGTAAATGGTATTGGGAAATGTTGCGTGAATATATAGGCGACAAACCATGGTGGAAAGATCTTCCTTTTGCAAGACAGTTCGAGGACATTGTTAAGGAAAGTCTTTATGAAACGATAGCGAGACCTTCTATTTTTTCACGGGTTTCATACAACGGTGATGAAATAGTAGTCAAAGCTGTGGAATATCCTGAAAATTATAATCAGATTTTTGCTTACGGTATTCAGGATGGTATTTATTACAAAGAAGACGAAAATTTTAAAGTTGCTTTCAGCAATATAGCTGGCATTTTTGAAGGAGAAAGAACTGTTCAGAACGGTTTTGAAATGAGATCGGCAGCAACATTGACGCACGGAACAGAAATTTATATGGCAGCTGGAATGACAGTTACTCAGAGCAGTCAATACAGGAACATAAATGTGAGCAATATAGCGGAAGAAAAGCCCTTAAGAAACCGCAGATTCGCAAAAATATCTTTTACAAATGACGGTGCGTTAATGGAAGAACTCGCCGAACTGCCGTGGACTCCTGAATATATTACACTTTTTGAAGCAAATGATCAGATTCATGCGATTATGATGAATGCAAGCGGTGAAACAAGCGTTCTTGTGTACTATTCAGAAAACAATTCGTGGGCAATATTGAATACTTTTAATTTCGGGCAGGTCTTTTCGCTTAACAACACTTTTGTGAAGGATGATATTCTTTATTTTACAGCTCCAAACAGAGAAGGTAAAACGGCACTTTATACATGGGATATTCTGAATGGTTTTCTTGAAATTGCCCATCTTGATTCTTTGTATGATTCATTCATAAAACCATTTGAATACTCGGGAAAAATTATTCTTGCCGATATCAAGGATATTTCTGGCAAAGATATTGATTCTTGGAAACTTGACGGAGGAATTTTCCAAAAAGAAAGAATTTCACTTGACAAACCATTGTTTGAGAAAAAATTCTGCATAAACGAAAAGGAAAATTCGATTTTCCCTGGGGTTTCTAATGCTTACAGCGAATGTAAGAAAGTTGAAAAATATAATTTCAAAAAGAACTGCTTCTTTGATTATAAACTGAGTGTCGCTGGCTATAAAAACAGCCTTTACCTCGGAGGCTTGACAGGAATCCGCAGAGTTGAAATCGAAGAAAACGGAAAACTTGTAAAAAAAGATATGATTTATAGTTGAAAATCTAACAATTTGGCTGTTTTTGCCAGAACACTTTATGCTGCGAATTATAGCGAAATTGACATTTTTGACATTACTGACGATGGCTCGATTGAAAGAAAATCATCAATAAAAACAAATGATTGTAAAAACATCAGAATTGAAGGCAACAAACTTTTTGCAGCCGAAAATAAAAAAATTCGTGTTTTTGATTTATCAGATCCGCATGCACCTGAATTAAAGGCGACAATTTCTGTTGAAAGCAATATTGAAGATCTTGAAATTGTTGAAAATCAGCTTTTTGCCTACGAAAATCTGAACGGACTTTTGACAAGAAAAGGAAAAGTTCTGATTTTTGACATCACAGATCTTGAAAATTTGCCTGAAATTGCAGAATTTGAGCAATATTGCAACGATCCTGAGATGCAGAAATCGGGAAACAGCGTTTATCTCGGCTGCAAAAACGGCACTTTCAAAGTGACGGAAAGCGGCTTGCAGAGCATAAACGGCTCAAAAAATTATCTGCGTGAAGGCTATGTCTATGACGGCATTCTTTATCAGGTTTTCAGCGGAACATTGCATAAATCCTCAATAAAAGCAGAGAAAACCGAAGAAGACGGGTGGTTTTAGAGCAGGGAGCACGAGTTCTGCGACTGGTATATCGAGCTCATCAAACCGACATTCTTCGGCACTGACGAAAACGCGAAAACAGTCGGCAAAAAGGTCCTTCTCAAAGTCCTCGACGCAAGCTTCAAACTGCTTCACCCCTTCATGCCGCATGTCACCGAAGAGCTTTGGCAGAGCCTGCCGTTCAGCTTTGACGGACGCGAGGAGTCGATCATGATAAG
>CAJOMF010000068.1 GCA_905235605.1 uncultured bacterium | reverse complement strand
CAGAACCCACGACTGAGCCGACGACAGAACCTACCGACGAACCTACGACTGAACCGACGACTGAGCCGACTACGGAACCTACGACTGAACCGACGACTGAGCCGACAACGGAACCCACGACTGAGCCTGAAGAAACCGGTTCCTGCACATACATTCCGAATGCTTTCGTTTCGAACTGGACGGACAACTTCCCGACCGGCTGGGTAAACAAATATGATGCTACGGGCGACAACACACCCGGCGGCAAGAAAAATTTTATTGCTTATGAAAAAATCGACCGCGGTGAAGGAAACTACGCGCTTAGAGCTTACATTAATGCTCCGACAGACAACCTTTACGCTTTCGAACTTCCGCCGTTTGTCACAAATGCAGATGCGGCTTTCCCGAAAAAACTCACATTCGATCTCAAGGCAAGCAGCACATCGAAGATTTCTATAAATTTGAGATGCGGAAACTTGGGAACATTTGAAGATCCTTATAAAAGGTACAACTGGGATCAGACAACCAAAACATTTATTAATGCAGGAAATAATGCTTATAATTTCGTCAATTTAGAGGACAACAATTTCCACGAAGTTACCGTCGTTCTCGGTGACGAACTCAAAGATGAAGGCTTCTGGCGCGGTAACAACTGCCGCATCGAGTTCAAATACGGTAAAAATGTCGCTTCTGACATAACTGTCGACAATTTCGTTTTCCACACCGCAACAGAAGACTGCATCGGCGAAGATACTCCGGATCCTGCAGATACCGGAGACACTGACACTGACACCGACACCGACACTGACACCGACACTGATACTGATACGGATACTGACACTGACACCGACACTGACACCGACACAGATACAGATACCGACACCGACACAGATACAGACACCGACACAGATACAGATACCGACACTGATACTGATACAGATACCGACACCGATACCGATTCTTGTCTTCAGATCCCGAACGGTGATTTCAGCGGCACTTGGACTGACGGAACACCGGAAGGTTGGACGAAAGACAATGGTCAGCTGAGTAAAGTTACTTTCGCAAAAGACGAAAACGGTGCTCTGCGTATTACCCGTACCAATGACAGTTCAAACGGTTATGCAGCTTATTCTCCTGAGTTTACACCGGCATCTGATGCTGAAGTTCCTGCCGGAATCAAATTCAAAATGGCTGTAAACTCTCCGTCTGTTGTTTCAATAAACATCGGCTGGAAAGAAGGCAATAATTTAAAATATTACGCATACAACTGGGATGCTGACAGCAAAGCTTTTGTGAAGGCAAACGGCAACCAATATTATCTTGTTAATTTGAGCAATACTCTTTCCGAAACATACATCATTTTCGGAGATGAAATCTCTGCAGATTTCTGGCATAGCGGGAAAACTTTAACTCTTCAGATTAAATTCGGAAACAAAGACAATAACACCAATGTTACTTATAATTATGATATTTCTGTCAAAGATTTTGAATTCGTTTACTACGGCGGCGAGTGTAACAATGTTCAATCCTACACTGTCAGCTGGGCTCACGTGCAGTGGCCGAAAAGTGTGGAAGGTTACGCAGGAATGTCAGACACATTCTACGGCAGAGTAAAAATTGATGGACTTACTGATCAAACCATCAACAAATCGGAATTTTTGATGGGAGTTAAAGCTCAGTTCGGTGTCAGAGCTAAAAATTCGGATACTGTTATTGCTGAAGAAGATTGGAAGGATGCCGAAGTCAATATCGCGGAAAACGACAGTTTCGACAACAACGACGAATACAAAATTACCTATACATTCCCGAATGCCGGTGATTTCGAGTATATGTTCAGATTCAGTGCCGACAACGGTCAGACTTGGACAAAAACGATTGATTTTGAGGATAATGAAACTCACACAGGACTCGGTTATGCCAAAATCCTTGCACCTGAAGCAGGTCAGATAGGCAATGCTGATTTCAAATACTGGACAAATGATACAACTCCCCAGGTTTGGACTGCAAACAAAGTAAATGTCTCAAAGTGGGATCGCGGTGACGCGAACGGATTAGCCGCAAAAGTAGCAGCAGCCAGTGCTCTCAGCAGTGCAACGGATGTTTTTACTTCCGGTGAATTTGAAGTTCCGGCAGGCAAAAAAGCCACGGAAATCACATTCGATATGGCTACAGATCAGGCTGTACAGCCAAAGATAGGAATTAGTTGCAGTTCTACGAAATGGTATGGCTGGGATTCGGCTGAAGGGCACAACTATTTTACGGCATCAAAATCCCAATTTGTTTCAATAAATTTCGGTGACGACGATCAATTGCATCAGACATCCGTCAAACTTGACAGCTCTGTTACGACAGGCACATGCAAATTGATAATCAGATACAGAGCCTCAGCTAACTCATGGGCAGCTTTCGACAACTTCACAGTTGTTTATGAAGACGCTGAATAAGACAAAAATCCTTCAATCGATTCCTTAAAATAGCTTTTCAATTCACTTTCATGTATTAACCCGCAGATTTTGTTTTATGCAGGTTTTTTATGCGCATAATTTTTGATTTGCTCCTCACATTCATGAAGATCGGTTTTTTCACTTTCGGCGGCGGTTACGCCATGCTCAGCGTCATAGAGGACAACTGTGTCGAAAAGAAAAAGTGGATAACCCACGACGACATGATGAATGTCACTGTCATCGCCGAATCGACTCCCGGTCCTATCGCCATCAACTGCGCGACTTTTGTCGGCTACAGACAGGCCAGGATTTTGGGTTCGATAGCGGCGACAGTCGGGATAGTGCTGCCGTCATTTGCCGTGATCCTCATCATTTCAGGCTTTCTCGACAATTTTCTTGAAATAGAAGTCGTTAAAAACGCTTTCCGCGGCATAAAATGCGCCGTCGGGATACTCATTATCAGCGCAGCCGTCACGATGATAAAAAACATGAAGAAAAAGCCCTTCCCTATTGCTGTTCTGGTTTGTTCGACACTTGCGATGCTTGCAATAGACTTGTTTTCGCTCAGATTTTCGGCGATCACGATCATTGTTTTCGCAGCTCTGCTCGGTCTCGCAGTGTTTGCGGTTACAAACACCAAGGGAAAAAACGCAGAATCTCAGAAGTGACGAATCTCACAATTCAAAATTTTCGGTAAATTCGAACGAATCGCGCCAGATCCCGTCCTTACCCAGCTTGAACCAGCGTCTGCGCTTCAGGGATCCATCGAAATAATGCAAAAATTCCGAGTATTTTTCATCGTTTTTGTGATCAAGCGAATAGTTCAGGAACCTTGAGATCTTCAGCAGTGACGCCACATTCGCCCGTTTTTCGTCATCAAACGGATAAAGCGCGCTTCCGCGGCAGAGACGGACATTTTCGGGAATTCCCATCTCTTCGAACATCGGCACACCAGGCACGAGGTAAAGCGGGCTCAAACCGCCTTTAACGCCGAGTTTATGCAGGTGAAGAAGCGTAGTGCAGGTCTCGGCGAGCTCAGTTCCGGGGAGACCCGGAATAAGAAAAACTTCGATCTCGGTTTTTCCTTCGGTACGCCTGATTATTTCTTCGATTTCAGCTATCCCGTGCGGCCTGTGAAGCCCTTTTGCAACACTTTTTTCAGCAGAAACAAGCGAAAGATCGAGCTTTATAAAACCTGAAGAAACGAGTCTTTCCGAAAACGGAAGGATGTTTCTTGCAGTAAGACCGTTCATAGCTGTGAAGCTTAAACCTTTTGCGTGCATTTCTTCAAGAATATCGAGCAACTGCGTTGTGTATCCGCCGTTTGAAAAAATATCGTCGTCTTCAATGTCAACTATTTCTGCGCCGATACTCAGAAGGTATTCAAGTTCCTTTTTTATGTGCGGAATATCCCTGAATGCAAGCCTGTTGTCGCGATGGATCGAGCAGAAAGCACAGCGGTTGCGGCATCCGGCTGAAAAAATCATTTTGGAGATTTTCTTTTTCCTGAAATAACGGAATCCGAATCTGTTCGGGATAAGATCTCTGCACCATGCAGGTTCAAGCGAAGGTTCGTTGAAAATGATCTCTCCGTTTTTCCTGTAGATCAGCCCTGGAACTTCTTCAAAAGAGATTTTTCCAGCGATCGCATCGGCTAAAAGCGGCAACGTGACAGCACCGTTTCCGCAGTTTAAATAGTCGGCATTTGTTGTTTCTGCGATCTTCTTTTTCTGCGCGTTTACCGCCGTTCCGCCGATAACGACGGGAATATCAACACTCTTTTTTATTTCGGCTGCAAGAAGTTCGATATCCGGGTGATACGGAGAGAAAAGAGAACTCAAGGCGACAAAATCAAAACTGTTTTCTTTAATAAAATCAACTATTTTCAAGAAGCTGTCACCTAATCTTTTGTAGCCGCAGTGAAGCGAAAACGGAGAAGCGTCTTCTTCATAGAATTTGTCTAAATAAGCAAATTCCGGCGGAGTTGCGACGCGCTTCACCTTACCCGAAAGAGTGGCATCGTACAAAGTGACATCATGCCCCGCTTTTTCCAAAGCCTCTCTGATGTAAAGCAGCCCCAGAGGCTCCATTCTGTGAGTCGTGAAGTAAAAATCGAAAACCGGCGGCGCGACAAGAAGGATCTTCACGCTGCACCGCTAATTCTTTTTGTTGAATGCGTTCATCGCCGCTTCAGGGCTCTCTAAAACAAGCGTTTTTGCGATTTCAGCCCATTTTTCTCTATTTTCCGAGATTATTTCGAGTTCTTCTTCCGAAAATTCAGACAAAACATAGTCGGCGATATCGGTTCCGGGTTCAGGTTTCCCTATCCCGAGACGGATCCTCGTAAAATCGGGCGTTTCAAGCTCTGAGATTATCGACTTTATGCCGTTGTGACCGGCTGAACTTCCGTTTTTTCTGATTCGCTGAGAGCCGAAAGCGATATCCATTTCGTCGTGTGCAACAATGATTTTTTCAGGTTTTATCCCGAAAAGTTTTTTCGCCGCTTTGACTGAAATTCCGGAATTGTTCATATAGGTCGAAGGTTTGAGCAGAATGACATTTTTGTCACCGATCTTTCCTTTTGCAAGAAAGCCGTTCACCTTTTTCGAAAATTCGAACTCGCCGAATCCAAAAGATGAAGCTATGCTTTCGACAAACATGAACCCGATATTGTGGCGCGTAGTAAGATAGCGTTTTTCGGGATTGCCGAGACCGGTGATCAAAAAATCTTCAGTTGGAACTGGATCTTTGAAGAAAAAACGGAACCACAAAATGACGACCGGAAGCGGTTATTCGCCGCCTCTTCCCTTGTTGATTACGATAACGGGAGCATCCTGAGTGAAAACAGGTCTTACGCCCTGCGGATAAGGCAGAGTCGAAAGTTTGATGCGGTCGCCGATCTCGTTGTTCGTTACGTCGACAACTATTTCAGCCGGAACGTCAGCCGGTTTGCAGGCAACTTTAACTTCCTTTACGACCTGGAAAATTTTTCCGCCGGCGATCTCGCCTTTCGATCTTCCCTGTTTCGTGACCGGAACGACGATCGTGATCTCTCTGTCTTCAGAAACGGTCATGAAATCAACGTGGATGATGTTGTCCTTTACCGGATGGATCTGGAGTTCATGAGCGATCGCGAGATATTCTTTTCCTTCATAATCAAGGCTGAATATAACATTTTTTCCCTTCGGAGTGTGAAGTCCTTTGATAAGCTCTTTTCTCTCAACAGAACCGCTGATATTGCTTTCGAGACCTTTTCCGTAGATTTCAACCGGAACAAATCCGTTGTTTCTTACCGCTTTTACACTTTTTTTGCCCTGTTCTCTCTTTTCGACTGCGAGCTTAAAAGTTTCCATAATTTCCTCCACATACATTATAAATGGCTGGGGCAGAAGGATTCGAACCTCCGGATGCCAGAACCAAAATCTGGTGTCTTACCGCTTGACGATGCCCCAACGCTGTTACTAAAATTCTTTTTATAAAGAACACCCCGAAAAAATCGGTCGCAGTTTATAGTGAAGAACTCCTTATTTGTCAAGATTTTTTTTGGAACCGGCGGCTAAATTGACAGAAATTTTTTTAACAATAAAATGCAAAACGACTTGTTGAAGGAGTAATCCATGACGAAACGATTTTCAGTCCTCTTTCTGCTGTTTTTATCATTTTTGACACTGTATGTTTACAGTGAATCGATGCTCTCGATAAACCGCTGCACGTCCAAGTATATGACCGCTTTCACACCTGAAGACTACCGGCAGACGATGCAGACAGCCGTGATTCACGATTATCCGATAAACGGCATTTTATACCCTGTCATCGGTTTCCCGTCGATGCTAACAGGCGATTTTTTTTCGCTTACCGTCATTTTCAGGTTGGAGCATGACATAAGTTTTTCAGCTTACGAAGTCGAATATGTCAAAATCTTCCGGACTGACGAAAACGGAAAAGACGAATTTCTGATGCTGCATCCAGCTTATTCCGACTTCGACAGATACAGCTATGAACAGTATGTTGACAAAATCGGACCGGACACTTGGCTTTTGAGAATATTCGTGCCTTACAGACTGCCTGAGGCGGGATATGATATCGCTTTGAAAATTCGGGGCGGGGAGGAGATGATTTCGCGCAACGCCGTTTTCTTTCCCCGATACGAATACGAAGATCCGACGAAATTCATCGTTTTTTCAAACCTTCAGAGAGCCGGAAACGATCAAAGCGAAGATTTAAACTTCAATTCAGGCGAATATCCGCATCAAAACGAAAATCCTCAAAAAGGGATAGTCGATGCGGCTTTTTCACAGTTCAATGCCGGCAGCAGCCATTTTGCAGTAATGCTCGGTGATGCCGTCAACGGAACTGATTTTCATAATGAATACAGTGACTTTTATGATCTCACACTCAATTTGGAAATTCCGATGTTTGCGGTTCCCGGCGAGCGTGACCTCCTCACCCGTTTCGCTTCAAACGACGGAGGAACAACATCTCTTCCAGAATTTGACGGGCTCGAATACTGGTCGAAGTTTATCGGTCCTACCAACAACGCATTCCTGCTCGGAAGAATATATCTTATGCTCAATACGAGCGAAGGAACGGCACAGAAACGCGCTTCTGAAGAGACTTCCGGATTCGAACTTCAGCCAGAGACTCTGGAGTGGCTTGAAGGTGTTTCAGGCTATGAATACGCCGCAGTTTTCGGTCATTTTGCACCGACCGGCAAAACGCACTCATCAGAAACCGGAAGAGAATTTCTGAAAATCCTGACCAATAAAAACTATCCGCCCGTCTATTTTTCAGGTCACGACCGGCAGGACTCTGTTTCTGTGTTCGATCCGGGAAGCGAACTCGTTGAAAACAGCGGGATCTTTGCAAACAAAAAGATGGAATTTGTCTCCACGGCGCCTCTCTCGGGAAGCGGAAAGGGCTACCGGGGTTTCAGAAAAGTCGAAGTTATCAGCGTAGAAAATTCAAATGCCGAATTTTTATACAACGATGTTTCTTACAACTACACCTGCGGAAGATACGAAAACTGTCAGCCTGACGACCCTGAAAAACGCGGTATGCAGTCGGTCCCGGCGGGAAATATGTGGGTGAAATATTCGTGGGAAAGCGGATCAGGTGAAAAAGAGTCGCTCTTCAGCGGAGGAGACGGATCATCCGAAAGCGTGACTGCCGAAATCGTGAACTGGCTGCCGACTGATGAAGAAGTGACGCTGCGCTTCATCATGCCCGCCGCGGAATACGGATATAAACTTGACAACTCAAAATTCAAATTCGCAGATGCGGTCGCTTCAAGCGACCTTTCGACCGTATTTTTAACCGTTAAAGGAAGGATCCCGGCCGGAAGCACTCTTGATAATTTCTACGATAAAAATTTCACGAAATTTACTGATTATGTGACGATTTCACCAAGCACACAGGGTGTAAAAGCGGTCCCTGAAGCACATTTCCCTGAAAAAATCGTTATTAACGGTGTAACACAATACGGTGCATACGTTAAAAACTATCGGGATTTTTCATCGCTGATCTTGCAGGTGCAGATCCAATATATGGGTTCAGATCCGAAAATCTTTGATTTTGCCGCCGGGGAAGGCATCGATCTGAACGATATCGTGGAAAAAACATATTCCCGCAAATACTATCTCAGATACACGACCCCTGACGGGATCTCGGGAAGACTTGAATTCACTCCGGAAATCGAAGAAGATTACGACAACGGCTGCTGTGACGGATACGATGAGGAGGACGATCACGGCACGGACACCGGTTCCGGCGGTCACGGTACAGACTCTGGTTCATCTGACAGCGGTTCGGATTCCGGAGAAGAAAGCGGATCTTCGCAGAAAAAGAGCGGCTCGGGCTGCTCGACAATGGTTCTGTAATCAAAAACACTGATCCGTAAACATGCAGCCTCCCATACATTGACTATATTCATTTTTTTATTAGAATCTACGGTTTTTGTTTGTGGAGGGAACTATGCAAAAATTAAGAATATCAGCTTTTTTTCTTATGTTTCTGGTCGTTTCCGTGCTCAGCGCCGGAAATCCGAAAGAATCCATGGTCTCGATAAACCGGTTCCCGCAGAATTCCGTTTTTTTTGAAGATTATCAGATCCAGACTCAGACAAAAGCGATCCTTGATCCGAAGATCAACGGTATTTTGTATCCGGTCATCGGCTTTCCGGCAATGGTAACGCCCGACGAACCGTGCTTTTCCGTGATTTTCAGATACACCGACCAGCCGCTCATCGAATATCTCAAAGTCATCCGTTTTGACGAAAGCGGTTCAACCGAATTTTTGAATCTGGGCGGTGATTTTGATGTCGAAATCGTCAATTCTGATGCAAAAATCGGTAGAATTTCAGTCTGCGACATTTTTCTGCCGGAAGCAAAATACGACATCGTTCTGAAAACTTCGGGCGGAAGCGATATGCTTTCACACAATGCCCTCTTTTTTCCGCGCTACGAAGCGGAAGATCCTACGAAATTTCTGATTGTCGCAGACCCGCAGATCGAAGACCTGCTCAGCAAAAAGACTGACGATATGAACTTCAACCCTGAAAATTATCCTTTTCATGCAGACAAATCAGCATTTAACTACGACCAGCAGTTTGGAATCACCAAAGTAACGTTTTCTCAATTAAATTCAGCTGTTACAAATTTTTCGATTATGCTTGGCGACATCGTCTACGGCATAGATTTTCAGGAAGAATATTCCGCATTTTACGAAATGATGACCGAACTTGAAATCCCGATGTTTTCGATCCCCGGGAACCACGACGGATACACCCGTTTTACAACAGTCGATGATTTGACATCACCTCTCGAATGGGACGGTTTGGAATACTGGGCGCGATTTTTCGGTCCGATGAACAACGCTTTCAACTTCAGAAACAAAACCTATCTGCTTCTCAATGCCTACGACGGAACTCCGCAGAGACGCGCAAGCAACCAGATCGCACTCGGCGACACCGGAGCGTCTCCTGTGGCGAACTGGGGCGGATATATTTCGGAAAGAACCCGCAACTGGGCTGAGATCATGCTTGAAGACAACGATGTCGCGGCTGTTTTCGGTCACATGACGCCGCTCGGTCAGGACGGGACAGGAAAATACCACGCAAACAGAGCTTTCTCGAAAATTTACGGCATTGTCAGCGTCATTGACGATCAGGAATGGAACTTCGACTCGTCGGCGTGGGACAGTGATCGGACCGACGGGGTATTCAACGAGACTCAGACCGCAAACAACGGCGTTTCGCTCACATCGTTCCTGGCTAAAAAGGAAAATCCGCCGATATATTTCTCAGGTCACACGCACCACGACAAAGTTTTCACCTTCGAAAAAGGTGCCGAACTTATTCATGACACCGGAGTCATTGCACCGGAGAAAATGGAATTTATAATGACCACCACGATGGCAACGAGCGGAAGCGGTGACTACTGGGGTTTCAGACGAGTCGAAATGTCGGATGATGAAACCTCTTACAACTACACCTGCGGCAGATACGAAAACTGCAGCGTCAAAAACGGCAGCGGGATGCAGTCTGTCCCGGCAGGTAATCTTTGGGTCAACTATTCGTGGCAGCACGGCTCTGAAAATAGAGAATCGATTTTTGCAGGAGGCGACGGCACGGCGATAAAAGTAACCGCCGAAATCGTCAACTATCTTCCGACCGAAGAGGACATTACGCTGAGATTTATCATGCCGAAATCTGAATACGGATATAAACTTGACAACGAAATTTTCGAAATCGTTGATGCCGTAGCTTCGACCGACCAGTCGAAAGTAATCATAATCGCAAAAGGAAAAATCGCGGCAGGAAGCGAACTCGATGCTTTCTACAACAGAGATTTTACGAAATTCACAGACTATGTAACGATCTCGCCGGTCACAGAAGGCGAAGTTCCTGTTCCGGAAATCGAATACACGCAGAATGCTTCCGAAACCGTTCCGGCAAGCGCGAAAGTTCTGAACGCTGATGAATTTTCATCTCTCATCTGGCAGATGAAAGGACCCGAAGATCAGACTGCCGTAGACTTCGCTTCGGGAGATTCATTCACATATCTGCCGAACACAATCACATACGGAACGTGGAACGTGGATTTTTATCTCAGATATACAACTTTAACGGGTGCGTCAGGCATCGTCAGTTTTACGGTTGTATTTGATTTCCCCGAAGAAGAAGACTGCTGCGGCGAAACAGACGGTGACGACAATCAGGAATCAGACGAGGATATCCCGCAGGAAGAAGAAATTCCGGAAACCGAGCCCGACGATGAAAGCGAAGAACCGGATGAAGATACCGAAACAACAGAAAAAAAGAGCAGTTCAGGCTGCTCGGCAATC
The DNA here is from genome assembly GCA_905235605.1 of uncultured bacterium. GTDB lineage: Bacteria > UBP6 > UBA1177 > UBA1177 > UBA1177 > UBA1177. The sequence goes on along the minus strand of CAJOMF010000068.1, from coordinate 974 downwards.
ATTTTATAGGAGGATCTCATGAAGATTTCCAGATTCATTCTCATTTTTACAACAGTTTTGATTTTTGCAGCGTGCAGCGGCAACAATTCGGATTCAATTTACGACTATCCTGACGATGAAAACAGTCAAAACAAAACCGACAACGACAAAGATCCTGCTTCAGACAAGGATTCTGAAAACAATGATGCTGATCCTACCGGTCCATCTGGTGACAGCGATCCGACTGAGCCGACAGATGACAGCGATTCCGCAGATCCGACCGGGGACAGCGATCCGACTGAGCCTGCGGATGACAGTGATTCCGCAGATCCGTCCGGAGACAGCGATCCGACTGAGCCTGCAGATGACAGTGATTCCGACAGCGACGACAATGACAGCGAAGAACCTGATGACGAACAGCCCGACGATTCGGAAATTCCCGATGATGAAGTAAACTTTGACAATGCGGTTTTTGTTGACCAGTTTGCAGGTAACGATTCAAACAGCGGAACAATGGATGCGCCGGTAAAAACAATAAATAAAGCGATCAGCCTTGCAAGTGCTTATGACAAAAACCAAATTATTCTCTCATACGGATTGTTTGAGGATATTCCAACGATTAAAAGCGGAGTAGCAATTTTCGGCGGTTACTCCAGAGTTTGCGACAGTGCCGGATGCGTTTGGGGCGAAAACGATGATAAACCTGTTTTCATAGTTCCCTCAACTGGCTGGCTTTTACATAATCTTACAAACATATTGATTTCCAACATAAAAATAAGATCTGTAAAAGAAAATATACCCGGCGGCAGTTCAATTGGAATTGTTTTAGACCACTGCCGCAATATAAAATTCCAGAAAGTTTCAATAGTCACCGAAGACGGCATCGATGGTCTTGACGGCGAAAACGGAGCTGACGGTGACAAAGGCGGAGACGGTCAGACAGGAACACCCGGATGCGAAAACTCCGATGTTAATTTGTGGGGGATCGGGTGCAC
>CAJOMF010000067.1 GCA_905235605.1 uncultured bacterium | reverse complement strand
ACTATCATCTGCCAGGCGGAGTTGACTGCCTTGAGTTCCGGGTAGACGAATCCGAAGCGGATTACTGCATCAAAAAAGTGGTCGCATATCGCCGCACTGCCGCGCTTTACGATCTCTTTTCCCAAAGTTTTAACGCAGTCGAGGATCGCGCTCTGGAAAAGCTCGCGCACAGGTTTGAAAAAGTCGAACATGCGCGAAATAAAGCGCTTTGCCTCGCCAGCATCGTCAATAGAAACTATTTTCAAAGTCCTGTTAAGGTCGAAAAGGAGATATTCGCGCAGACTTTCCATCGACGAAAAATCGAGAAGATAGAAAATGTAATAAATCTTGCATATCGGAGTCGGGATAAAGTCGATCGTGTTGCGGAATCTGTCGGTGAAAAACGTGTAATCCGGCAGTTTGAAAAAGTCTTCGCACTTTTCAGCCTTTTCTATCCCCTCTTCGCACTCGGTGAAAAGCTCCGGCGGGAACTGCGAAAGGATCGCGTTTTCGATTTCCAGCGCCTCGTCACCGTGCTCGATCTTCCTGCTTTCAAGCCAGTCCGAGAACGACTGAACATTTTTCCAGTAGTCCAAATTTATGGTCATGACGCGCCTGAGCATTTTGAAGATCCTGGCACTGAAACGCCCGTCCTTACAGATTTCGGCGACATATTTTTTGAGTGAACTCGACGCTTCCATAAGCCCGGGATTGCCGTCGGCAAGAACCGTTTCGGTTATATCCAGATAAGAATTAAAAACATCGTCCGAAATTTTGCTGCTCTGCATGATTTTGTAAAGAAGTTCAAGGACGTTGAAAATCGTCTGACGGAGCCTGTTGCGCTGCGGAATATCGAGCTTCTGCGAAAAAATCTGCATGAAGTAGTCTCCGAGAAGTTTCAGCAGTTTGTTGCTCTCTTCGAGATCGGCGAAAACCCACATATTTTCAAGCGTGATCCAGCGGTAAGCCTCGATTACTTCGGTAAAATTGGGAAACGGATGGTTGAGTTCGAGAAAGAAAGTCTTCATCCTTTTTTCAAGCAGCGGATGCTTTTCAACAGCACCCAGAATGAATTTTTCCTGATCTGAAAATTCGTAACCCGCAACGAAAGTTTCGGCCAGATTGACTTTCAAAGCCTCAGAAGTTTTTATAACGCCCGACATAAAGACCTCCAAAATCTATAAAATTTTTCCAAAAACACTTCAATCAGCAAAAAACAGGCGCTTATAGCACAAAATTATAAAAAAATTTAGTTATCCTTGAAAATTTTTTATTTATCGGTAGAGTACCCGCCCGTGCGGGGCACATTTTAATTGTTTTTTTAATTTTAGGTGGTTGTCATGATGAAAGAAAAGATAGAAGCTCTGCAGAAGAGTTTCAGCGAAAAAATAAGCGGGATCGATAAAAAAGATGCGCTCGAGCAGCTTAGAGTCGCCGTCCTCGGCAAAAAAGGCGAGTTCACCGCTCTGATGAAAGACATGAAAGACCTTCAGGCAGAGGCAAGAAAGGAGATCGGTCAGCGCATCAACAACGTGAAAAACGAGTTTGAAGCGGCAATCGCGAAAAAGGCGAAAGAACTTGAAGAAGCCGAGATCGCTGCGAAAGTCGAGAACGAATGGAGCGACATTTCGTGGCCGGAAACGCCGGTTCAGGGTTCGATCCACCCGCTTTCGATCGTCAGAAAAGAGCTTGAAGACCTTTTCATTTCGATGGGTTTTGACATTCTGGACGGTCCCGAAATGGAAGAAGAATACTACAATTTCAACGCGCTCAACATTCCGGAAGATCATCCGGCAAGAGATTCGCAGGACACTTTCTGGCTCAAAAACGGAAAACTGCTCCGCAGCCAGACTTCGCCGGTCCAGATCCGCGGAATGCTTGCGAAAAAGCCGCCCATCAAATTCGTATGCCCGGGCAAAACCTACAGAAACGAGGCGGTCGACGCCAGCCACGAACACTCTTTCCATCAGTGCGAAGGTCTCGTAGTTGACAAGGGGATCACTGTTGCGCACCTTATTTTCACGCTGAAGCAGATCGTTTCGAGCATCTTCGGCGAGGATGTCGAAATCAGGCTAAGACCTTCATTCTTCCCCTTCGTCGAACCTGGTTTTGAACTTGATTTCAAATGCAGGATCTGCAAAGGCAAAGGCTGCAGCGTATGCAAGCAGACAGGCTGGATCGAATATTTAGGCTGCGGAATGATCCACCCTCAGGTTTTGAAAAACTGCGGGATCGACCCTGAAATTTATTCAGGTTTCGCGTTCGGCGGCGGTATAGAAAGACTTACGATGATGAAATACGGGATCGACGACATCCGTCATTTCCATGCAGGCGATCTGCGTTTCCTTAAACAATTCTAACTTATTTTTTAGTCATGCCGGGATCCGCTTCCTACACTCTTTACGAACTGCTGAAAAATACTCAGCTTGAACTTTCGCTCGAAAACATGAGCGAAGACGAGATGAAAAAAATCGAACTTGCCGAGAGTAAAGTCCAGGTCGTAGGTCTTTCGATCGCAGGTTTTGTAGCGCACCTCTACAAAAACAGGATCCAGCTTTTCGGAAAGAGCGAAATGGACTATCTTCGTACTCTGCCGACGGACGAACAGCTGCGGATGTCTGAAACTTTTCTCAAGGAAAAACCGATACTTGTGATTTTCACATATCCTGAAAAACCGACGGATCAGTTTAAAGAGATCGCCCGCAGATACAACGTCCCGCTGATGTCTACGAAAATGATCTCAAGTGTTTTCACCGACTATGTCAGGGACATTCTGAACACGGCGCTCGCCCCGACAGTTTCGCTTCACGCCCAGCTTATCGATGTCCTCAGCGTCGGAATGCTGATAATGGGTGAAAGCGGAGTCGGAAAAAGCGAAACGAGCCTTGATCTTGTCATGCGCGGTCACAAACTCATCGCAGATGACTTCGTCGAAATCAGGCGTCTCTCACCGAACAGGCTCATCGGAAGCTGCAACGAGATCGGACGCAACTTCATCGAGATCCGCGGCATCGGTCTTGTCGATCTGCAGCAGATGTTCGGAATAACTTCGGTCGATTCTGAAAAGGAGATCGACTGCGTAGTCCGTCTCGTTTCGTGGGACGAGATCCACAAATTTGACTACGAGCGGGTCGGCGACAAGATAAACTACTACGAGATCCTGGGCGTGAAAAAGGCATACTATATCATTCCGGTTCGCAACGGCTCGAACCTGAGCTCGCTCATGGAGGCTATAGCCCGCGACTATCTCCTCAAAAAAATGGGATTTTTCGCGGCAAAAGAAATGGAAAAAAGACTTGATAACAAACTCAAAGGCTTGAAGGAAAATTAAAATGTACTCTTTTGTTTTTATCACTCACGGAGAACTCGGAAGCACTCTTTTAAACATTGCTTCACGCATAATGGATATCGACGTAAAGGAGAGGACCGCCTTTTTTTCGATCGAATTTTCGATGGTTACGGAACTCGACTCGATGAAGACGAATCTTGAAAACACGATAGACAGATTCATCAAACAAGGCCACAAGGTATTGATTTTAGTTGATATTTTCGGCGGAAGTCCGTCAAACATCGCTCTTTCTCTTGCAAAAAAAGATGATGTTGACGTTATTTCGGGCGTAAACCTTTCTATGGTTATGTACAGTCTGGAGCACCGCGACGACGACACCGATATCAGAACGATGGTCGAAGGGATCATCCGCAGTGCAAGACAGAATATAACAGGCGCGAAACAGCTTCTTGAAAAGAGAGACTCGAAATGAAAGAAGCTGAACTTACCATAAAAAACAAACTCGGTCTCCATGCCAGAGCTGCAAGCCTTTTCGTTAAAACGGCTGAAAAATTCAAATGCGGAGTAGAGATGGAAAAAGACGGCATCCGCGTGAACGCAAAAAGCATCATGGGGATACTCATGCTGGCGGCTCCGCTCGGTTCCACTGTAAAAATAACTACAAACGGCGAATCGGAAGATGAGTGTCTTTCGGCTCTTGCAACACTTGTCGAAACAAAATTCGGGGAAGAATAATTGCGGGAAAGACTTGAACTTCAGGGCGAAAAAGTCTGCGGCGGAATAGGCGCGGGAAAACTTTTCTTTATCGACCGCAAATACTCCAAAATCCCGCACATTGACTTAAAAATCAAAGAAATTCCCAATGAAATCGATCGTTTTCAATCAGCCGTAACAGCTTCGGAACGTGAACTGGAAAATATTTTATCGCAGAAGAATATCGGCTCGGAAACCGCTTCCATCCTTGAAGCGCACAAAATGATGCTCACCGACCCGACACTTTCTGAAATGGTCGGAAACATGATCAAAGAAAGCAGGATCAATGCCGAATGGGCTGTTCTTGGAGTTTTCGACAGACTCATTTCGGTGCTTGACCAGAACACGACCGACTACTACGTCAAAGCGAAAATCGCCGACTGGGAAGTTATCCGCGACAAGCTGGTTTCTGAGCTTACGGGCGGCACTCACTCTGTTCTGAACAGGCTTCCCGACGAAGATTTCATAGTCTGCGCAAAAAATCTGACAGTTGACGAGCTTCACGTTCTTTCCAAAAACAGACATGTCAAAGGGATCGTTCTTGAATCTCCCGGCGGAGTCAGCCACCTTACGATGGTGCTCCGTTCGCTCGAAATCCCTGCAGTCATGGGTGTTCCCGACCTTATTCATCTGCTTGACTACGGCGACATGCTCATCGTCAACGGCTTCAAAGGGCGCGTCGTTCTCAGGCCGGCAGCCGATGAAATAAACAACGCTCTTCGCAAGGCTGACGAATTCAAAAGCTACTTTGCAAGATTCTTAGAAGATATTTCGACTCCTTCAATATCGCGCGACAACCGCAGACTGAGAGTCGGAGGCAACATCGACCAGACGGGCGAAGTCGATTTCGTCAAAAAATACGGCGGCGAGTTCATCGGTCTTTTCAGAACAGAACTCATGTTTTCAAAAGACGGCGAAATCCCTTCCGAAGATGCTCACTACGATGTTTACTATCAGGTGCTGCATCAGGCCCTGCCGATGCGCGCCGCGATAAGGATTTTCGATTTCGGCGAGGATAAAAGCGGCGCGATAGTCACGAAAGGCTTCATGGGAATGCGCGGAATCAGGCTCTGTAAAGGGCGCCCCGACGTTTTCATTCCTCAGATAAGAGCACTTGTCCGCGCGGCAAAACTCGGGAATCTTGACATTCTCCTTCCATTTGTCAGCACGACCCACGAAGTCAGTGACTTCCGCGAACTTCTCTACAAAACAGCGGAAGAAATGGGACTTTCTGAAAACATAAAAGGGATCAGGATCGGCGCGATGATAGAGGTTCCGGCATCGGTTTTCATAATCGAAAAAATTGCCGATGAAGTCGATTTTTTCAGCATCGGAACAAACGACCTCATCCAGTATTTAATGGCGGTCGAAAGAAAGGATCAGTTTTCATCCGACTATTTTTCATACTACCATCCGGCAGTCATCCGCGTAATAAACCAGATTGTTACTGTCGCGAAGGCAAAAAACAAACCGGTGAATATCTGCGGCGAAATGGCAAGCGACCCTTACCTGCCGCTTCTTTTCCTTGCTATGGGAATAGACGCGCTCAGTATGAATCCGGCATCGATCCCGATAATAAAAAAGATTATAAAATGCGGCTATCTGCACGAAGGCGAAGAGATACTTTCGCTCATGATGGCGGCAAAAGACAGAGAGGAAGTAATAGAACTCCTCAAACGCTGCATGGTTGATAAATACCCGAATATATTCAAGAAAGAATGGAACTACTAATCAAAAGAATTTTGCTTTTTTTCTTTTGCGCAACACTTTTTTTCGTCTGCTGCAGTAAAAACGGGAAAGTCGAAAAAGAGGATTCAGCCGATTTTTACGAACTCTGCTTCTACTTTTCGAGACTGCCCTCAAGCGCCGTTCTGAGCGATGTCGAAAAGGCGGCTGAAAGTTATTCCGAGGCTCTTTCAAAAAACGGGATCAGTGTTTTAAGCAGCAAATCAACGCTTTCAAAAAGCTGCTGGTTTCTGGATAAAGAGCCTGATTTTTCAGCCGACTCCACCGGAAACACGCAGAATGAAATTGCAGACTATCTTTTAAAAGCGTTTTTCAAAAAAGAAAGCGCCTCACTTTACGGAATAAAAAATTCAGGCAAGATAATAAAGAAAATATACGATGAAACTCGCTTTACAGATAAACTTAAGGCAGCTGAAACTTACGAAGAAGGGCTTTCATTCAAAGGCTGGAACGCAAAAATGCTTTACCTTTCGCACTATCTCGACAATATCGGAGTACGGCACTCTTTCGGCACCGATAACGGTAACGGAATCATCCTCAACATTCCGGCCGACATTCAGGGAAGATGGAAAATAGCCCTTTTCCTCTACTCCTCAATCGACTTTGAAAACACAGTCAAACCGCTTCCTGGAGATTTCGCGGTTTTTACTTTGTGCGGAAATGAAAAAGCAGAAGTCAGCGTGAAAAAAAGCGGATGGAACAAAACTTCCGTCACGAAAAACGGCTCTGAAAACGGCAGAAACGCGATAATTTTCAAGTCCGGTGCGGCAAATCTCGCCCTTTCTGAAGAAGTAACCCTGAAATACCTGTATTCGCTTGCCCAGAGCCACAACCTTCCTTTTGAAAGCGGCTCTTTTTACTCTCCGAATTTTGCAGCTTCTTCCGTAATTACGCAGCTTTACCTGTTTTCAGGAGAACTCGGATTTTCGGCTCCGGTGACAGATCCTGAATCGCTTTTTTTATGGGTGATTTCTTCGGAAAGACAGCTTGAAACCTATCCCGACACCATGTACGCGAACCTTCTTTCACTTAAGATCGCGAAAAAACTGGTTTTCGCAGACAAAACTTTTTTAGGCGGAAAAGACCTCGAAAACAAAAAGCAGTTCGTCGATTTTGAAGCCGTCAGAAATTCGTTTTTCAGCGAAGGAAACATCTATGTTTCCGGTGAAATGCCTGAAAATCTCTACATTTTTTCAGGCGGAACGATAAAAGAATCGACTTCTGTCGCAGAGATTTCGGAAGTCTCCGGTTTCAAGGCCCTTTTCGGCGATCCTGAAATAAACGACACTTCGATCGTCACGTTCGTTCTCCGCAGTGCAAATGCAGAAGAAACGCTTGAAGAAATCGAAAAATCGCTTGTCGGAAAAGGTTTCGAGCCGATACATAAAATGTTTGAAAAGATCGGCGACGGCGACAGCTGGGGATCAGTTTCAGTCAAAACCGCCCTTTCCAACGAAAGTAAGCTGATGTCGCTTTACGACAAAGAATATAAAAATTTTGATAAAACCCTTTCGATCGGAGTTTACCGTGTCTCAGAAAAATAAAACGAATACCGAAACGCAGAAACCGAAAAAAGCAAAAGATATAAAAGAAACGAAAACCGGTGAAAAAAATTCATACACCGGAGAGATCGTGACCTGCATTTTAGCGGTTCCGACGATTTTCACGCTGATTTCGCTCATTTCATACTATTCAGCCAAGGCTTCAGGGCGCAAAGTTATTCAGGAAAATTTTTTCACCGGCTCACTCGGTTATGACTGCGCACACATTCTCGACAACCTGTTCGGCATCGTTTCTTTCTATATTCCGCTCGGGATCATAGCTTTCGTAATAATTTTTTTCCTAAAGAAGAAACTTTGGAAACATATTCTGCTGAACCTCATCAACTTCGTCATACTGCTTCCGTTTTTATCAATGATATTTGACACTTATTCTTCATACAAAGCGAATTACGCGGGGCATTTTTTATATCAGAAATTTTTTGAAATCTATATCGGAAGAACAGGTTTTATCCTTCTTTTTATCGGATGGGCAATACTTTTCACAATACTCTCTTTTCATATCAGTTTCTTCAAACTCTGTGCTAAAATCGGATTGCTTTTTAAAGAATTCCTGACCGACAACAGACCTGACGACACCATTGAAGAGAGTCAAAATCAGCCGGAAGAAAAGAAAGAAAAAAAAGACGATGAGAACTATGTCAGCATAAATTCAGGCAAATCGATGGAAGAGATCGAAGACGAAATCGAGAGCAGCGATTACGGACCCAATGTTGTTTCTCTTGCCGATGAAGAACCTGAACCGCCGAGAATCAAAATCAACAGCATGAACAATTTCAACGAAATTCCGGAAGAAGAACCGGAAGAAATACCTGAAGAAGTACCGGAAGAAATTCCGGTAAAAATTCCGGAAAAAATAGAAAAAATAAAAGAGTCCGAAAATATTGAAGAAATTCCTCAAAAAGAAGAAGCTGCGGAAGAGCCCCGCCAACAGATAGAAGTTGTCACGAGCGAGCTCAACCAGACGATTGCGACAACATCGGTTTTGAGAAAACTCAAAGACTACCATCTGCCCGACGTATCGCTTCTCGTCCCCGGCGAAGACCTCGAAACTTCTGAAAAAAGGGAGCAGGAAGTCAGCAACACCGGACTTATAATCGAAAGAAAGCTCCTTGAGCACAAAATAAAAGTCAAAGTACACGGCGCAACGATAGGACCGGTCGTCACGATGTACGAAATCGAGCTCGGCGAAGGCGTCAAAGTCAGTCAGGTCGAAGGAATGGCGAAGGATCTCACCGTCGCAGTCAGCGGAAAAGAAGTTCGCGTCGTCGGTTTCATCCCCGGCAAACCTTACATCGGGATCGAAATTCCCAACGAAGAAAGGCTCACGATCAGACTCAAGTCGATCCTTGAAAGTCCGGTTTTCAAAACCGCTTCGACAAAAGGTCTGCCGATAGCTTTAGGACTTGACGTCGCCGGCAAACCGTGTGCCGCGAACCTCAACAAAATGCCGCACGTACTTGTCGCAGGAACGACGGGAAGCGGAAAATCGGTCGGTATAAACAGTTTCATAATTTCCCTTCTCTACACTCTCACGCCTGATGAAGTCAAATTCATCATGATCGACCCGAAAGGAAACGAGTTCAACATGTACGAAGGGATCCCGCACATGCTTCTTCCGGTCGTTGTCGACAGCAAAAAAGCGGCAAAGGCGCTCCAGTGGGCTGTCATGGAAATGGACAACCGATTCAGGACACTTGCTGAAAACAAAGTCAAGGATATCGGCGAATACAATCAGAAAATCAACGAAATCAATAAAAATCTGGCTGCTGAAGAAAGTCACCTAAAAAAAATGCCGTTTATCGTCGTCGTTATTGACGAGTTCGCTGACCTTATGATGGTCGCAGGCAAAGAAGTCGAAATCGCAGTTGCCAGGATCGCGCAGAAAGCAAGGGCTGTCGGCATCCATCTGATCATCGCGACGCAGAAACCTACGCGGGATGTCGTTACGGGGCTTATCAAAAGTAACCTTCCCGTCAGGATCGCGTTCAAAGTCGCTTCCGCAATGGATTCAAGGGTCATTCTTGATACAAACGGCGCAGACGCCCTGCTAGGAAACGGCGACATGCTCTACATCGCGCCAGGCACATCGATCCCGATGCGAATCCACGGAGCTTTCGTCAGCACACCTGAAATGGAAGCTGTCATCGACTTCATCAAGCAGGAAGCGGGCGGCGAATACCATCCCGAAGACATTCTTGAAAACTTCCAGAGCGAAGGCGGCAAAAACGGTGGATCAACAGGTGATTCTTCGGGCGGCTCAAACGACGACGAACCGCTTTACGACGAGATCCTCGCCTACATAATGAACACCGGCGAATGCAGTGCAAGCATGCTCCAGCGCAAATTCAAACTCGGTTACAACCGCGCAGCAAGGATCGTTGACAGATTCGAAGACGAAGGGATCGTCACTCCTGCAGACGGCTCAAAACCGAGAAAAGTCATCTACAAGAAGGAACAGTAGCCACCGTTGGGATCACGTAATCACGACAATAATTGCGGCGCAAAAAAGCCACGGGGGTTTCGGGATTCCGTTGTCAAAATGCACTCGGACAGCGTGCGCTCCGACAAAAATCACAGCTCTTCTCTGAGGTATTCTGAGATCAGTCTTTTTTCTCTGTCAATCACTATTGAAACGGCGATTTTTTTGCGCAGATCGGCTGCAAATTCATCGGCATAACCTTTTGTTTTTATCTGGTTTATCCCTTCCGCAGCTGTAATCGGAGCCATTTTGTACTCAAAGATATAGATGAAATTTTTCGTTTTGATGACCGCGTCAGCTCTGCCTTTGTATGAAGAAAGTTCGCTTGTTATGTTCACAGACAAGACGCGCAGCATCACATAAATCAGAGAAGAATAGTAGTTCTCGTTTTCTTTCGGAATCACTTGATACGGAATCGAGGCAAGAAGCGAGTTTACAGCGGTGATAAAACCGTCAATGTCACCTGCTCTCAAAGAGTCCAGCATTTTATCGTCATGGTTCCCGTATTTCTGATCGGTGAAATTTGTAAGCAGATAAGCCGCGAACGACTGTCTGACTTCTTCATTCGGGTAGTCAAGCAGATATTTTCCGTTTTCATTTTTCCCGACAATTGTGAGATAACCGGTCTGAAACATAAGTGATTTCAGGTCTATTTTTGTTACATCGAAATTGTTGAGATCGAGTTCTGAAATCGCAGTATCTTCAAGCTCTTTGACATTGATTCCGTGTTCGAGGATAAAATCTGTCAGAAGTTTGGGAAGTCCGCTTTCAAACCAGTAATTTTTGAACTCTTGTTTAGCAAAAAAATTAAGCATCGAAAACGGATTGTAGATGTGTGTTCTGCCGTCAAACTTGTAGCCGTCATACCAAAATCTGATTTTTTCATCGAGTCCGTCTCGTGAAATTTCGAGTTCTTTACATGCCAAATCCTTGTATTCACTGAAATATTCGTTCAAATCATCTTTCGTGAATCCGCAGATGGCCGCAAAATTTTTGTCCATAGAAATGTCAGCCAAGTTGTTGAGTTCGGAGAAAATGGACATTTTTGAAAAACGTGAAATTCCGGTAATCAGCACAAATCTCAGCATTTTACTGCAACCCTTGACCGCACCGTAAAACTCACGCAAAATCTCCCTGTATTCTTCTGCTTTTTGAATATCATTGATCGAATCGACAATAGGTTTGTCATATTCGTCAATCAGAAGAACAACTCTTTCTCCTGTTTTTTCGTAAAGAGATTTTAGAAGCTCCTCTAATTTTCCTCTTGCACTTGCGGCTGAAAGCTCTAGATGATTCCGCTTTGCCTCACCGTAAACGATTGATTCGATTGCCTTTTCAAGACCGAGTAATCTTTTGCTTTCTCCGCTGTTGAAATCAATTCTGACAACAGGACGCGGCTTCCAATCAAAGTTGTTCTCGATCCAAAGACCCTTGAAAAACTCCTTTTTCCCTTCAAACAAATTTTCAAGTGTTGAAATGAGCAGCGATTTTCCGAATCTGCGCGGTCGGGACAGAAACACGTACTGGGAAAGATTCAACAAATCGTAAATTATTTTTGTTTTATCTGCATAAATTCCGTTCCATTCGATAAGACCCGCGAAATCCTGCTGACCGATCGGCAATCTTTTTAACACTGAACACCTCCTTTTCCACCGCCGCCATATTCTGCCGTTATTCCATAATAACGCTATATCTGAATAACGAAAGCAGCGTAAGAAACCAAAACCGGCGTATTATACTCAATTTTTTGGAAAAATCCACGGGCAAATTTTCACAAATTCCGAAGAATTTCAGCAATCCACGATGAATCCATGATTATAATGGTCAAGGATTTATGGACAAAAAAATCCTCAAAAAAAGTGTTTTTTATCGCAGCATGAGCTGTCATGCCGTTTCTCCCGTTTTTCCGAATTCGGAATTTTCGCTGTAAACTT
>CAJOMF010000066.1 GCA_905235605.1 uncultured bacterium | reverse complement strand
ACTCAAAGAGCGCATCGAATCGAGAAAAGGGCTTCACACACTGGACTACGCTGCTGAAATAAAGCTCGGAAACAGAAATTACAGACTTGTTGAAATAAAGTAGGAGAGAATCATGAAAGTATTGCTTTTCAACGGCTCGCCGCACAAAAACGGCTGCACATTCACAGCTTTGGAAGAGATCGCGAAAACTTTGAAGGAAGAGGGGGTCGATTCGGAAATCTATCAGATCGGTTTGGAGCCTGTCGCACCCTGCAGGGCATGCTACGCCTGTGCCAAACTCGGAAAGTGCGTGATCAAAGACAAAGTCAACGATTTTATAGACTATGCCGCCGGTTTTGATGGCTTTATTTTCGGAACTCCTGTCCACTACGCTTCGGCCTGCGGAGGAGCTACTGCGTTTTTGGACAGAGCGTTTTTTGCAGCTTTTCAATCGGGTAGGGGAAGTGTTTTCAGACACAAACCTGGTGCTGCGATAGCGAGTGCAAGACGCGCCGGAACGACTGCGACTCTGGATCAGTTGAACAAATATTTTGCAATAACGGAAATGCCAATGATCTCCGGCAGATACTGGAATATGGTCCACGGACGCACGGCGGAAGATGTCGTTCAGGATCTTGAAGGAATGCAGAACATGCGCATCCTTGCCCGCAACTTTGCATGGCATCTTAAATGCCGCGAAGCTGCTGAAAAAGCGGGGGTCGCGATGCCTAAACAGGAAGAGACAGTCTTCACGAATTTCATAAGATGATTGGTGATACTGGACAATGATACTTAAGAAAAAGCTGATGATTATTGCTGCGATCTTCTTTTTAATCCTGCTTGTTTCAGGACTTGCAGGCGTACTGTTTTTGAATCAGGCGAGTTTCGGGCGCATTCCGCAGGGGGCACGGCTTGAGCGCATCAAACAGTCGCTAAATTACAACGGCAACGAGTTCGTAAATGGAGAAAAAACGGTCACCATGACGGGAGACCGCGGTTTTCTGGAGGTTTGGCGCGATTTTCTCTTCGGTGACAAATCGAAGACTGTTCCCAGTGAGCCGATGAATGTTATCAGAACGGATCTGAAGTCGCTTCCCGATGATCGCGACTGGATCGTCTGGTTCGGACATTCCTCGTATCTGATGAATCTGTCGGGAAAGAAAGTGCTCGTGGATCCGATATTTTATCAGGCTTCTCCTGTTAGTTTCGTGAACAAAATGTTCAAAGGTACCGATGTTTACAAGCCTGCCGATATGCCTGATATCGATTTTCTGGTGATAACGCACGACCACTGGGATCATCTTGACTATCAGGCGGTGAAGGAACTTGAGCCGCGTGTAAAAAAAGTTGTGACCGCTCTCGGTGTGGGTGAACACTTCGAATACTGGAAATATCCGGTGGAAAAACTCACTGAACTCGACTGGCGGGAGTCTGCCGATTTTGGAAACGGATTCAGCGTTACCGCAACTCCGGCACGCCACTTTTCGGGGCGTGATCTGCACCGCAACAAGACTTTGTGGGCGTCATTCGTCTTTGTTTCGCCGAAGCGGACAGTCTGGATCGGCGGAGATTCAGGCTACGGCAGGCACTTCGCCGAAATAGGCGGAAAATTCAAAAATATCGACCTCGCGATCCTTGAAAACGGCCAGTACAACAAGGATTGGTCACAGATCCACACTATGCCTGAATTTTTGGCGAAAGAGATGACAGAACTCGGCGCACTCCGCTACATGACAGTGCACCACTCGCGCTTCTGCCTCAGCAGCCACGACTACAAAGAGCCTCTTGAAAACGCAAGACGCGCCGCGGCTGAATCAGGAAAACCCGTTCTGATGCCGCAGATGGGCGAAGTGACTTATCTGGAATAAAACCTGACACGATGTCAAGATAAAAAAATGACACGGTGTCATAATAACTTCCCCTTCAATCGGCTGGAAAATTCTTTCCAAATCCATGACGATATCTATAATCCTATGCTTTTTGTAATTTTTGATTGGAGGTTTTTATGAAAAAAATTTTTGCAGCTCTTATTGCTCTTTTCTGTGTTTTCGCGCTTGTTTCATGCGGCGGAAGTGACGGAGACAAAGACGAAAAACAGGGAAACAGTGACCAGTCCGACACGGCTCAGAGCGGAGATGACGGCTCAGACAGCGGATCGGAAAGTGACACCGGCAATTCGGAAACTTCGGACACAGCTTCTTCAGAAAGCGGTACGGTTACCGATTCAAACGGAAACGAAATTTCTTCCGGCTCGGCTTCGGTTTCGTTCAGCGGAACAACCAAAACCATAAGCGCGGCGTATCTCATTGACGGCGTCAGCGTTGAAATCACTTCAGGAACATATTCATCGGCGTCGGGTTCGTCCGACCAGACGGTTTTTCTTGTCGTGAACGGCGGCAGTCTGACGATAAAAGGAAGTTCTTCGTCGCATGTCAAAATCACGAAATCGGGTTCTGCGGCTTCCGGCGGTCAGGTTGATGACAACTACAATTTCTACGGCATAAACAGCGGGATCGTTGTCGCAGGAAGTTCTTCGACAGCCGCAATCGAATACGCCGACATCACGACTTCGGCAAACGGTGCGAATGCTGTCGTTTCAACGGCTTCAGCCACTGTTTCGATATCAAATTCGACTATAACATCGACCGGAAATGCCGGTGCAAGAGGACTTCATGCGACTTACGGCGGTACGATCACAGCCGACAGTGTAACCATTACGACAAACGGTGCTTCATGCGCTTCACTTGCTACCGACAGGGGCGGCGGCACGATCAACGCATCGAATATGACGCTTGAAACGAACAGTGCTGGCAGCCCGCTTATTTATTCGACCGGAACGATCAATGTCTCCGATTCCACGGGCAGTGCAAACGGTGCGCAGATGGTGGTAGTCGAGGGCGGAAGCACAGCAAAAGTTTCAGGCTGTGATTTTTCCTGCTCCGGCAACGGAAACAGGACTGGCACTTCCGAAAGCAATTCCTCGTCGCACACAATCGATGCCGGCGGAATTTTCATCTATCAGAGCATGTCGGGCGATGCAGCAAACGGAACAGACTATTTTACAGCCGAAAATTCGACTCTGAAAGTCACCACAAGCGGTGTTCCGATGTTCTATGTCACTAATATCACTGCTGAAATCACTCTTGACGGCAACACATTTACAAGTGCTTCCGAAAGTGATTACTGGCTGGTTGCAGAAGAAACCGACCAGTGGGGAAAGAGCGGCAGCAACGGCGGAAAAGTCACGATGACTGTAACAAATCAGGATCTTTCCGGTTACAGCGCATTCGTCGGCACGTCCTCATCATCGCTTTCGATTTCGGCGACAGATTTTTCTTCAACTGACATAAACAAAACGACAGGGACTTGGTAAGTGCCGGATAACTGACACGGTGTCAAATAAGTTCTTGCAATATTCCGATAATTGCGTTAGTATCATTCCGATAATTGTTTGTTGTTCCGATAATTGAGGTGAAAAGATGAAAACGGACGGAACTTTTTTAACAGTTGCTCAGGCTGCTGAAAAATGGAATATTTCGGAAAGGCGCATCAGGGTTTTGTGTGCCGAAGGGAAAATTCCCGGTGCCGTGCAGCATGGCCGCGGCTGGAAGATACCGCTTGACGCGGTGAAGCCTTCAGACGGCAGGATAAAACGGACTGAAAGCCTGATTTCCGTAATTGACGAAAAGAAACGGCTTCTGGACACACTGCGCCCTTTTACGCAGGGAGAACTTGAACGCCTGAACGAAGAATTCGTCACGGAATATACCTACAATTCCAATGCGATCGAGGGAAACACTCTTACTCTGCGGGAAACGGACATGGTTCTGCGCGGTCTTACCATAGACAAAAAGCCTCTTGCCCACCATCTTGAAGCGATCGGTCACAAGGAAGCGTTCGATTATGTTGTCTCGCTTGTGCAGCAGAATGAGGCGCTCACGGAAAGAATCATAAAGGAAATCCACTACTTAGTGCTGGCAGATAAAAAAGAGGACAGAGGCCTTTACCGCCGTATTCCCGTAAGCATAATGGGGGCGGCGCACGAGCCTGTTCAGCCGTATCTTATCCAGCCGAAGATGGAAAAACTGTTTTCCGATTATGCTGAAGATAAAACTCATATCGTTTCCCGACTTGCACGCTTTCACATTGAATTCGAGGCGATTCATCCGTTCATAGACGGAAACGGCAGGACAGGCAGACTTCTTGTAAATTTGGAACTGATGAAGGCCGGATTTCCGCCGATCGACATAAAATTTGCCGACAGAGTTTCATACTACAATGCGTTCGATGAGTATCATGTCAAGCACAATCTCGGTGCTATGGAACAGCTTTTTGCGAGGGCTCTGAACGAGCGGCTTGATTTCTATATTTCTTTGAGGAAAGAAAATAACTGACACGGTGTCAGTTTTTTTGTTGTCGCAAATTGCAATCTCCAATTTCATTTTCCATCTTGTTTTACCAAATAAACTCTTTGCAAATCACTTATCTTGGCTCTCTTCATCCATAGCCCTTGCAAGTTCTTCTTCTGTTGGAAGAACTTTACGTACATCCTTTTCCGTTTTGTAAGTAGCAACTCCCATAGGGTTTTCGTAGCCTTGAATAAGGTATTCTACAAAATTCTTATTCGCCTGTTTGCAAAGTATTATGCCTATGCTTGGGTTTTCAAAAGGTTTTTTCACTTTGTCATCAAGAATTCGTAAATACGCGCTGAGCTGTCCCAAGTATGCCGGTTTGAACTCGCCACGCTTTAATTCCACAGCAACAAGAGCAGCAAGTTCTCGATTATAAAAAAGTAAATCAGGATACTGATCCTGTCCATATATTTCCAAATGATACTGGTTTCCCACAAAAGCAAAATCATGGCCGAATGTCATAATAAAGTTTTTGACATTATGAATAATTTCCTTTTCAACAACACGCTCGTCTATGTCTGCTTTATCTCGTTCACCGAGCTCTTCCACATTTATATAATCAAGCAGATATTCATCTTTGAACATTTCGATTGCTTTCAATGCGTTAGTCTTATTCGGTATAGTCTTGGAAAAATTATTCGGCAACTCACCCTGGTGATGAAAAAGGTCTGCTTTTAGAATATCCCGCAGAGCATATTTGTCCCATTGATTTAAAAATGTCTGATGAATATAGAAAATGCGTTCGTTTATATCTTTTGCCTTTGAAAGAATTTCTATGTGATGCGTAAAACTCAGGGACGCAAATTCCTCAAAGTCTAATTCGGCCGCCGTCGGCGGCCGTTTTTCAAGCAACAATAATTTGGTTTGTACTACTTCAGAATCCAATATTTCATTATTTACGACCATCGGTCCGGAGATCAACGGTAATTCGGTAGCCACGGCTACCGAATTTAAAGCAGGCTGCCATTCTTCATAAAATGTTCTCATCTTTTTTATACTTCGTGCAGAAAATCCCCTTAATCCCGGAAGTTCTTTCTGCAAACGCTCGCTTATCTGTTCAATAGCACTTGTTCCCCAGAAACCTTTTCGGGAATGTTGGGAAATATATCTTCCTATTCCGAAATAGAGCGAAAGCTGTTCAATGTTTACACCTTTAGCGGCTCTGTACTGACTTTCCAGAATTGCTGTTTTTATGGCTTTGACTGCGGTTAAAAGTCCCAATTTTACCGGAAAAGACATCTGCAGCTACATGGAAGCGTTCGCCGCGCTCGGATACAAGCCGGAGCAGGTCACGAAGATCCTGCTGACACATAAACACGCCGACCATTCAGGCGAACTTAAATCCTTCCCGAATGCAAAAATTTACGTCAACGCGGACGAAACAGGACTTGAAAACATCGTTCCAGTAAAGTTCACCGACGGCGCATATTACAACTTTCCGGAGAGCCAGAAAATCGCAGACGGGATCTATTTCATCAAAGCGAAAGGCCACACCAACGGAAACAGCATCGTGATCGCGGAAGATGGCGGCTTGTTCTATATGCTCCACGGGGATATCACCTACATGGACGAGGCACTGTATGAAAACAAGCTTTCAGTCGTGTTTGACGATCTTCACGCAGCACGGGAAACGCTTGACCGCGTCCGTGATTTCGTTCGCAATCATCCGACGGTTTATTGCGGAACCCACACGCCGCAGGGTTATGAGAATCTGGAAGCAAAGCGCGTAATTGATCTTGATAATCCTGTGCCGACAGTGCTTGCCGAAGTTGATTTTTCCGCGCAAAAGGCAAGCGGCAAATATGTCTGCTCCGTCTGCGGCTACGTTTACGATCCAGCAGAGCACGACGGCGTTGCCTTTGAGGATCTGCCGGATGACTGGAGATGTCCCCGCTGCAAGCAGCCGAAAGCGAAGTTTAACAAGGCGTAATCCTTTTCTTAATTAAGACGTTTACACGGGTCGTGTAAACGACACAGTGTCAAGTTTTTTTCCTGTCGGAGCTTAGGTCCGCCCGCCCGCAGGTTTTTGAGGTCACAGTTTGTGATCTCAAAACCAGTTAGTGTTTTCGATTCCTAAGATTCCAATTTGGAATCTTGAACATATTCCCCAATAAATTCATGCGGTTTCAATGATCAATCTCTTCGTTTTTTGTCTCTTCCGCAATTTGCTTTGCCTCGTTTATTTCCTTCACCAACTCTTCCGATGTCGGCAGATAAAGCTGATATTCTTTCGGAAGAATGGTTTTGTTGTCCTGCGGCAGAGTCATTTTTACGACAGTATCGTTTTTGCTCGTGCAGAGCAGTATCCCGATAGTCGGATTTTCATCCGGAAGTTTTTCTATTCGGTCGTAATAATTGACATACATCTGCATTTGTCCGAGATCCTGATGAGTGATTTTACCGGTTTTCAGTTCGATAATTACGAAACAGCGCAGCAGCCTGTTGTAGAAAACAAGATCAATGAAAAACTCGTCGTCTTCAAGCATGATCCTTTTTTGTCTCGCCACGAAAGAAAAACCTTTTCCCATTTCAAGCAGAAAGTCGGCTATATGCGAAATTATCGCGCTTTCCAGATCATTTTCGTAGTAAGATGGTTTTGCTTCAAGTCCCAGAAACTCAAGAAGCATAGGCTCTTTTATGATTTCCTGCGGTGTTTCCGGAATGCGCTCTCTGCGGGCGATTGCAAGAAGGGTTTCTTTGTCGTTGCTGAGCAGAAGCCGTTCGTAAAGCTGGCTGTTTATCTGTCGTTCCGTTTCTCGCCCTGTCCAGCAGTTGTTCACAGATTCCAGTTCATAGTATTCGCGTTTATACGGATCAGAAATTTGAATAAGTAGGCGATATTGCATCCAGTTTAATTGGGAACGCAGTGCGTTCCCAATTGGATAAACGCGATAAAATTGCCTGCAAAATTTTAATTGTCTTTCAGAAAATCCGCTGCCGTATTCTGCTTCCAGTTGAACAGCAAGATTTTTGATAATATAAGTTCCGTAATCAGCTCTTTCCTTGCCTTCCTGTTCTTCTTCCAGGATTCGTTTTCCCAAGTTCCAATACATCTGAACACGGCAGAAATCCACGCTTCTAACGGCATTGCTCCGGGCTCTTTCAATGATTTTGCGGGCATCTTCGACAATGTCACCTGTTTTGATGTAGATAGCATTTTCTTTCATTTTATCCTCTGACTTTTACTATAAACCAGCAATAATTTTAACAATCATTTCAAATTTCAAACTTTGAACAAGACAAATACCATATACACAATAATTTTCTCACTAATAAAGTCAAAATTATTTTATTACTTTTCTTGCATATTTACTAAAATATTTGAAATATCGTGACTTTGCTTTCGATTTCCAAGATGCCAATTTGGAATCTTGAACACAATTTCCCATAAATACAGTCGGTTTTGTCGGAGCGCTGGCGGCCCGCAGTTTTTTGAAGTTCAGTTTACTTTTCGCCGAATTTGAGTTTATTGAGTGGGGGCATGGATTACTCCAGTTTCAAACAATCTTAACGAGAATTGTAATATTCATTAAAAAAGTCAAATTATTATTTGTATCCCATAGATTTTTTCTTTTCTAACCTACTATAATTCAAAAACTTTTATCTGTTTAGGGAGGATTTTATGATTTACGGTTACATTCGCGTAAGCAGCGACAAACAGACTGTTGAAAACCAGAGGTTTGAAATCAACAATTTCTGTCAGCGGGAACATTTACAGATTAATGGTTGGATTGAAGAAACTATTTCCGGCACAAAAAACTATGACAAGCGGGAACTTGGGCAGCTTCTGAAAAAAGTTCAAAAAAACGATCTCATTATATGTGCTGAGCTGTCCCGATTGGGAAGAAGCCTTTTTATGATTATGGAAATTTTAAGTCTTTGCATGAAAAAAGAGTGCCGCGTTTGGACAATTAAGGACAATTACCGGCTTGGTGACGACATTCAAAGCAAAGTTTTGGCTTTTGCATTCGGACTTTCAGCTGAAATAGAAAGAAATTTGATCAGCCAGCGGACAAAAGAAGCTTTGGCAAGAAAAAAAGCAGAAGGTGTTGTTCTCGGTCGTCCGAAAGGAAGAAAAACGGCTCCGGAAAAACATAAATTACACAAAAAAGAATATTTGATTTCTGAATTGCTCGCAAACGGAATGTCTCAGCGGAAGATAGCGAAATTATTTAAAGTAGACAGGAATACTCTTTCAAGATTTATTCAACTAAATCATTTGGCGGCAAACTAACGACCGATTTTGAGAGGCAGAGACATTAAACGATATAGTTATGAATATGCTGACTTGTATTTGATTGCTACATTCCCGTCAAAGCATTATGACATTGAGGAATACCCAGCAATCAAAAATTATTTGTTGAGTTTCGGCCTGGAACGATTAGAACAGACGGGCAAAGAATATAAAGTTAATGGAGAGAAAATAAAAGCCCGCAAAAAGACGAATAACAAATGGTTCGAAACACAGGACAGCATAAGTTATTGGGACTGTTTTCATCCGGCACTTCCTCCGGTGTTCCCGCCGGTATTCCAGTGTCGACAAGAATAACCTCATCACCTGTATCGATCAGGTAGTTCTGCAGACTGCCGCGATAGCGGATATTCTTATCGAATTTTTCCATGCCTTCTTCACCGCCAAAGATGAAAGGCTGGGTATAAAACCCGTCTTTTCTGAATTTTACTGCTTTGATCTCCATGTTCATCCCTCCGTCTGTGCCGTTATTTTTCAGCCGGCTCCCACTTGCACCTGACAGGCGAAACAATCGAGCCTTCCTTTTTCATCTCTGCAAATGCCTTGTCAACGACCTTGCGGTCCAGTCCGGTCAGTTCAGCGACTTTACCGGCATTCAAAGGTTCTCCGGCTTTTCTCATAGCTTCTAAAATCTGTTCCTTTTCACTCATGACGATCACTCCTTTACTCACCAAGCATCTCAATAATATAGTTTTCAATACCGATCTGCTCAATCAGGCAGAGATGACCCTTGACCCAGTTGTAGTGATCCTGCTCGTCAATGATGAATCCCTCGATCATACGTCTGGTCACATAGTCATCGTCAAACATGGAAAGTGCCTTGCTCATAGACTTTTGCAATTTCTTCAGTTGTTGTATTGATTTTTCCCATAATCCAGTCGCAGGCGAGACCAACTAAGCCTAAACAGTACATTTTTACGCACATCATCTCCTCGTGGGTCAATTTCTGATCACCTTTGACAGAAAGAATGTACTTTTCCAGAGCCGAGGAATTGATCTCAGTCATATACCGCATAAATGAATCGTGACCTGAAGTGTGCTGCAGCAGGTTCTTCAGATAATTCCTGTTTTCATTATACAAACGGGCTCCGTCGTAAAGTGTCTGCTTCCACAGATAATCATCCGCACTGGTCTGATCCACGATTTCGGCAACAGCTCTGGTGTGTTCCCATGCAATAAGATCATATTTATCTTTAAAATGCCGGTAAAAGGTCGCCGGTGAATATCCGCAGTTGTCCGCAATTTCCTGTATCGTGATCTTATCGATGTTTTTTACCGCCGCAAGTTCCTGAAAAGAAGCCGTCAGGATCTCTTTTGCAGTTTTTCTTTTCATGTCGATCACCTGTAATTGATAACCACCATTGTCAATCTGATTTGTCATCGCACACCATTTTTGATAGCATAAAATGTCGAATCTGTCACGAATAATCAGAAGTCTTCAGACAAAAGATGGTTCTTCTGCATAGTTGAAAACCTGACACAATGTCAGAATAAAAATTGACACGGTGTCAATTTTCGTGTAATTCTTCTGCCGGTTTTGTGCCGGAGAGGTTAAAATGCTGGTTATTGAGGTAAATCAAATAGGAGAGTGAAATGAAAAAGTTTTTTATTATTTGGGCAACATTGATTTTTGCTGTCATTTCCTGCGGAGAGAAGCAGGAATCAAAAACGGAAAAGGTTTCAAATGAAGAGAACGGTGCGACGATCCGGCCGTTGAATGAAAAGGAGAAAGTTATGGAAAAAGAGGAACATTACACGTTCAAGCTGGTTGATGGTGTAAAACGCACGAAAGTCCGCTTCAAAAACCATTTCGGGATAGAGCTCGCAGGGGATCTCTACACTCCGGCGAATGCTGCGGCTAAAGGAAATGCAGCGATAGCGGTGAGCGGCCCTTTCGGAGCGGTAAAAGAGCAGTCGAGCGGTCTTTATGCCAATGAAATGGCGAAGAGGGGCTTCATCGCGCTTGCTTTCGACCCTTCGTTTACGGGTGAAAGTGCGGGCGAACCGCGTTACATGAACAGTCCCGATATCAATACCGAAGATTTCATGGCGGCAGTCGATTTCCTCTCTACCCGGGAGAATATCGACCCTGAAAAAATCGGCATTATCGGCATCTGCGCCGGGATCGTGACAAAGCAGAGCGCCCTTTAACACCTGACGATTCGGAAAGCTCGACCGACGGAAGTGCATAAACATCAGGCCCGACGTAGGAAGCAATACAGTTTATCTTGATCCGTGTTTTATAAGTCTCACCCTTGCCCTGTTTGAAAGCGTTGTATAGGGTTTTTGCCTCGATCATAATTTCACCGTTGTTCTGCCTGGCAAAAACAGAGACAGTTGCCAAGACTGCCGCCAAAATTACAATCATTCTATCTGTTTTCATTTTGCCTCGCTTTTATGTGTTGCAAAAAATCATCGGCACAATGCAAAAATTCCTGCTGATGCGCATCGGAAAGAAAAACATGACCGGCTCCCTTGATTATTTTCAGCACTGCATACTTAAAAACTGTCACAGCCTTTTCCGAATAACTCAGCGGAGCAATTCTGTCCGCCCCCCCGTGAACGATAAGAACAGGTTTGTCGTAAAGCCGCATGTCGTCTTCGTAATTATAGTCATACATATCCTCAATATAACGTCGGCCGATGGTGATCATGGCGTTTCTTGTATCGGTTTCAGGCCAGTTGTCAGGATCTGGATAGTTTGCATGCAAACTGTCAGGCAGGGAAAAAGCCGGATAAAGCAGCACCATGGCAGCTATCTCATCTTTATGCTTCGCTGCTACAACAGTTGCAACTCCGCCTCCCTGACTTCCTCCGGCAAATATAAGAGCATCACGGTCGACAAAATCCCATTTCAGAGCATATGCTAAAATATATTCCAAGTCTGAAACTTCAGTCATTACAGACATTTCCGTTGTTAAACCGGTGCTGCGGCTACGTTTTCCGCCACCCGCAAAATCAAATCCCAAAACTGCGTATCCATGCGCCGCCCAGTGGCGCGAATAGTTGACCCACCAAGGTCGCAGTGCATCTCCGCCCAGTTCATGCAATGTTATTATCAGAGGTTTTGTACCGCTGCCTTCCGGCAGATAGAGAGTGCCGCGCAGTATATTGCCTGTAAGCGGATTTTCCACTTCAACAGATTTTTCGGTAAATCCGGCGGTGCAGTTCTTGTTTTTATTTCCCGAATCCGCTGCTTTCCAGGTTTCGCAGCATACGAAAAACATCGCCGCACAAATAATTGCTGCAAATTGTTTCATCGGCCAGACCTTTTTCCCGCTACTTAAGTTTATAAAGCTTTTCGGCGTTACCGCGTGCTATTGCGTATTTCTGTTCCGCAGTAAGATCAGCTTTGTCGAGGAAGAAACGCAGCGGCTGGTTTGTTATAATATATGGATAGTCCTCGCTCCAGATGATGTGGTCGGCGCCGACGAGCTTGATGAAGTAGTCGAGCTGCATGTCGGACATGATGCCGGAGGGGGTGTACCAGATGTTCTCCTTGTAGTAGTCGGAGACCTTCTTCTTCAGGCCGGTCTTCTCCTGGTCGAGCATATAGTCCATGCGCTCGAGGAAAGCGGGGATGTCCTCGCCCCAGTGGCCGGTGACGAACTTGAGGTTGGGCAGCTTGTCGAAGATGCCGCTGAGCACCATGC
>CAJOMF010000065.1 GCA_905235605.1 uncultured bacterium | reverse complement strand
TCTCGCATTTCCCAAAAAACCGAGTATAATACACCGGTTTTATTGTAGAGACGTAACCTGATATGTCTCATTTTAGAGGTGTTCAAATGCTTAAAAGACTGCCGATCGGCGAACAGGATTTTGCCGGACTTATTGAATTTAATGCGATTTATGCTGACAAAACGGAATTGATTTATAATTTGTCCAATTTCTCAAAATATGTTTTTCTATCGCGACCGCGCAGATTCGGAAAATCGCTGTTGATTTCGACACTTAAATATCTGTTCGAAGGCAGGAAGGAACTTTTTAAAGGGCTTTGGATCGAAGACAAAATCGACTGGAAACCTGTTCCGGTCATCAGGATCGATTTTACAAAAATAGATTTTGAGACAAGAACTTTGAACCAAGCTCTTGATTTCGCTCTTCGGGAAAATGCAAAAAAATACAAAGTTGAATTACAGGAAATGTCGCTGAAAGAGCGTTTTATAAATTTGATAACAGCTTTGTATGAGAGCAGTGGTGAAAGAGTGGTTCTCCTGATAGACGAATACGATAAACCAATAATTGACTATATCAACAATACTGAAAAAGCCGAGGAAAACCGCCTGATTTTGCGCAATTTCTATGGCGCGATAAAGGCTTGCAGCGATATGCTGAGATTCGTGCTTATCACCGGCATTTCGCGTTTTTCGAAGATGTCGATTTTCTCTGAACTCAACAATCTGGCTGACATTTCGATGAGTGAAGATTTTGCTGCAATATGTGGATTCACAAAAGAGGATTTGAACGATTATTTCAGCGAATATAAAGAGTTGGCTTGCCAAAGACTTGAAATTTCACGCGTTGAACTCGATGAAAAAATCAGATTCTGGTATGACGGCTACAAATTTGACGGAAAAACACACATTTATAATCCGTTCTCGATGCTCAACTTTTTCTGGAGCAAAGAATTCAAAAACTACTGGTTCAACAGCGGTCTTCCCAAACTTTTGGTCGATTTTATCATGCAGAACGGGATTAATGTCAGGGAGTTGGACAATGTAGTGATGTCAGAGGAAGAACTCAACAATTTCGATGTGAAAAAGATAAATCTGAAGACTCTTATGTTTCAGACGGGTTATCTCACGATTGTCGGGAAAAAGTACAACAAATATGTTCTGGATTATCCGAACGAAGAAGTCAGAACTTCTTTTGTCAACTTTCTTCTCAAAAATTACACAGGAGATCCGACTTCAAACAGAACGGTAGAGCTGGCGGAAGCTCTCGATAACAGCGACATCGACAGCTTTATTGTTTCTGCCAATGCGCTTCTTGCTTCGATTCCGTATCAGATCATTCCGAAAGAAAATGAAAATTACTATTCTTCTCTTATTTATGTTCTTTTGCGGACTCTGGGATACATGGTAACAAGCGAACTTTCCTCTTATCACGGCAGAGCTGATGCCGTCATCAAAACGAAAGATCATATCTATATTTTTGAGTACAAAATGGCGCCTATTGCTGCGGCTGAAGGCATAAATCAGATAAAAACAAAAGGTTATGCCGACGAATTCATGTCAGATCCGCGCAAAAAAATTGCCGTTTCGATCGTGATCGACAGAGAAAAAAGACAGATTTCAGATTGGATAAGCGAAGATTTATAACCATCGGTCACTCTCCGACAATCTTAAACAGTGTGATTTGTTTAAAACAGGCAACCCTAGTGTAAAAACTGGTGTAATTTCTCTGCCGAAAATCGCAGAAACCGGTGATTTTCAGACAAAAATCTGCGTTTTCAGACCAAAAACGGGGTAAAAATATTTCTTTTGCGATACAAGACAGTAATTTTTGATTAATTTTCGAGATAGTTTATGGAATTTTTCTTTCGTTTTTTGACAGAAATATATAAGATTAATGCAATAGGTGATCTTTAAAGAAGAGGTTTTTATGCTTGAAACAATAAAAAAACTTTTTAAATTCAGAAATCCGCAGTCTTATTCCTATCTTATCCTGATTTTTTCAGTTTATTGGTCGATGAAGTTTTTTCTGGGGATTTACATGTTCGACAAAGTAGGGAGCGAAACTCTTGTTTTTGTGCCGCCGTTTTCCCTGCTTTTGAATGTGACTGATGTCTTTTTCTGTCTTATTGCGGCATATATCATTGATTTTATTGCAAGAAACAACAAATATCTGTTTTTTGCCCTGACTTGGGCAACATTTCCACCGATTTATTATTTCGCTATAAAAGGTTACATAATTTACCTTTATTTTCACGGGTTTGTTAATTTCGGACTTAACAATTTCCTCGGTTCAAAAGGAAATGAAACTGTGAATTTCATTCTTTACGCTCTCGATGTTTATGCCGTCATGTTTCTGATTTTCCTGTTGATTGTCACTGTTTTATATTTGATTTTTGCAAAAAAAATCGGGTATTTTATCGCTGAAAAAAGACCTGATATCCCGCTTTTTTTCCTAATCGCGGCTCTTCTTCTGCTCCCGTTCAAAATCGCTTTTTCGGAAAAATGCGAAAGAATCGACGCGAGCCCGCTTTTTGAGCTTCCATTAAGTTACATTACGATGCCGGATTATATGCCGCGGAATTATTCCAAAGATTTTACACCGCCGCAGGAACTTATTTTCGGCAGAGAAAAAGGCAGTGTCAAAGTTGAAAAAGGAGAACTTAAAAAGAAGAGAAATGTTTTGTTTTTATTAATAGAATCAACATCTTACAGTAAAAAAGAGAAACTCGGCTTTTTCAACTACTTTCAGAAAAATTCAGTCGAAGTGACGAATTTCAGAGCCTGTTTCCCGGGAACTACAAGGTCTCTGATTTCGACGATGTGCGGAACTTACAGCGGAACAGAGTTTACCGCTCTGACACGCTATCAGCCGGATTTCAACTGCACATCGCTGCAGAAGAAACTTGGTGAAAACGGATACAGAACCGGGATTTTTTCTGCTGTAAACCTTTCTTACGATGACTTTGATCAGGCAAAAATGTTAAAAGATTTCAATGTAATAGAAGAACCGGCAACTTTGACGAAACGATATCAGC
Organism: uncultured bacterium; assembly: GCA_905235605.1. Taxonomy (GTDB): domain Bacteria; phylum UBP6; class UBA1177; order UBA1177; family UBA1177; genus UBA1177. The sequence goes on along the minus strand of CAJOMF010000065.1, from coordinate 9,901 downwards.
CGAAAAAAATACACGGAACGGGAAATGCGATAGAAGAGGAAATCCCGATTGAAGAAATCATAAAATTCATGAAAAAAGACGAAAATCCGTTTTTCGTTTTTTACTATGTTTACTGGACTCACAGCCCTTACGAACATCCTTTCAAGGATACGGGCAGCCTGCCGCTTGAAGAGCGTTACGATGAATCGCTGAAATATGTTGATGAATCGGTTCAAAAGCTGTTTGAAAAGATGAAAGAAAACGGTTTGTTTGACGAAACGGTGATAATCGCGACTGCCGACCACGGTCAGGCTTTCGGTCAACATCCCGGAAACTATACTCACAGCAACTACATTTACGAAGAATCGGTAAAAGTTCCGTTTATAATGAGAAGTCCAGATTTTCCCGAACAGAAACAAACAGTTGATGTTGATGCGGCGCACTTTGACATTCCTGCGACAATACTTGATTTTGCAGGAATAGAGCAACCTGAAAACTGGGACGGACAGTCTCTGATTTCGGGAAATTACAGGCAGAAACCGAAACTTATGTTTTCGCGCGGGATCGTTTACAGCGACGGGATTCTCGACGGAAACTACAAATATATCTACTATCCTGACGGGAAAAAGGAAGAACTTTACGATTTAAGCACCGATCCGCTCGAAAAAAGTAATATTGCCAAGGAAAACAAAGAAAAAACCGGGAAATATCAAGAGCTTTTCAGAGAGTGGATCCCTTATCAGCAGGATAGAATCACAAAGTAGTTATTTGACTTCTTTCGTTTTCAAGCCCGTAATTTCTACAAGTTTTCTACCCGAATCTGTGCAGAGCACGATCGATTTTCCGCCTGCGATGCAAAGACCTTTTGAAGGGATATTATGCTGCAAAAATTCAATTTTTCCGATTGAAACGGGAAGAACAAGTTTATTTGCCAGAATAAGTGCTACTTGTAGCATTGAATCGATTAAAGTGGGCGTAATCGTTAAAGATTCATTGAAATCCGAAAATGAAAGCTCTCTTTTTTCTCCGCGACACCATGACGCAGCACAAAAATCTTTTTTAAGAGAGAGTACTTCCTTTATGTGACGGAAAAATTTTCCGTGGAAAATTGGTTTTGGGATGAATTTTTCAATGCTTACCGGCTTTTCCGAAATTTCAGGAAGAACGACCAGCTGTTTTTGATTCTGCAAGTTATCGAAATAAAATTCACATGTTACAACATTTTGAGAAAAACCGTCAAGACTTGTCCGCAGCACTGAAACTATCGAATTGTCTGAATTTTTCGAGACTGCGGCAAACGAACGGAGTTCAACAGGCGAAGAATCCGAAAAAATCACAGGAGAAGCAATTTTTATGTTTTTTATTTCCCGAAGTTTTCTGCCTTCCGCAATAAGTGCCGCGTTTTTGGAAAGCAGCTCCAGAATAAAAACGATCGGCAGAATAACCGCGCCGTTTACGACATGATCAAGAAGATAACCATCATGATTTATTGACATTTTTGTCTGAGTCACGATTTCGGTTTTCGGAATAAAACGGATACTTCTCGTATTTTTCGAGCTGTTCAGACTGCTGTATTCAGGATATAGATTAGCCTCAAGATGCTGAGCCAGCCTTCCCGTAACGACTGAAATTTTTGAATCTGAAAAAATAATATTTTTATAAGCCTCTATTCCGTCGTTCGTTGAAAGCGGGACGACGCCGACACTTTTGAGATAGTCTATGACATTGTCTTTTTTTCCCATTCCGGTTTCATTCCAAACAGTATAACCGATTGATTTAGTTGTAATATTCATCTTATTCAGAATCAGACACAGATAATCGAGCCAGCTGTTTGCAAAAGTGTAGTCAGCCTGCATCCTCATTCCGGTTTTTGCAAGAACTGAGGAAATCAAATGAACGAATTTCAGGTTTCCGGTTCCGCAAACCGATAAAATATCGAGCAGACTGCCGACTTTTACCGTCAGACATTTATCGAAACTGCTTTTTTCCATATCCTGAAAAAGAGAATAATTGCTGATTCCGGCTCCGTGCAGGATCCCGCTGATTTGACCGTGTTTTTTAATGATTTCTTTAATAGTTTCCATGGTTTTTGTGCTGTCAGAAAGATCGCATGAATAATAAAAAACATTCTCGGAACTCTCTTTCAAAGCCGTCATATTTGCAAGCGTCGTCGAATTTTCTCTATAAATTTCATCTTTTTCGGTTGATCCGATCAAGACGAAACTGCAATGAAGAATGTTGCTTAAAGCAAGAGTATGTTCGAAAGTTATCCCTTTTGCTCCGCCGGTAACAAGAATCAAATCTGTTTTATCGAGCAACTTATGATATTTATTAGCTTTTTTATTGTAAGACTCAAGCGCAGCCCAAGTTTTTCTGTTCAAATTTTCATCGTAAACAATGTGCATATTTCCGTTTGTGAAAGCTGCCGACTCTTTTTTTATCAAAAGATTAACTATCGACTCGTCGATATTTTCATGAATTGAAAGCCAGAGGAATTCGCCGTGCGTATATTCCAGGCGCAAGGTTTTAAGAAGTGCAGCAGCAGGATTCAAAGAATCTGCGATATCTGAAAAACGTGAAACAAAAACAAGTCTGAATTTTGAATGTATCGGATCTTTGTCTTTCAAAAATCGCTTCAAATATGCGAAAATATTTTCAGAAAAATCGACAAGGCTCTTTTTTAACTTGTTAAAATCACTAGATTTATTTATTTCATCAGCATAAAAGACAAAAGTTTCTCTGTTCGATGCCGGATCAGTTTTTTTATGCTTCGAAAAAGGTGCCTCACAAAGCCCTATTTCAAAAGTTTTTATCCATTCCGGAATAACTCCGGGAGTTGTAACAAATGCTTTTTTATCGTTTTTCAAATCGGTTTCCGAGTAAGTTTCCGCAGCATCAGCCAGCATCGTATCAATTATTTCGCGGATCGTGGATTCCGAAAAAAGTGTCGGACTCGCAATGATTTCACCAGGTCTGAGCTTTCTGCCCAAAGCGAGCATAAATTCAGCACCTTTTAAAGAATCAAAATTGAGATCGTATTTTAGATTCATATCGATATTGATGCTTTCTTTTGCGAAACCGGTCTTGTCTGCAATCCAGTTAATCGCAAAATCGTAGATATTTTCATTTTTTTCAGCTGTTTTTTCTTCTGAATTTTTCTTTTCTGCTGGTTCTTTTTCCAAAGGATTTGTGATGAAGGAATGTTGCGGCAGGCTGTCAAAATCAAAAGACAGGTTGCTGTTTTTATTTGATAAATTTCCGTTAAGCCAAAGAAGGGCAACTATTGAAAGAATCGAATTATGCGGATTTTGTTCTGCATTGTCAGTTGCCTCTGACAAGAAATCAGTTTTCAGAATATCCGGAAGAAGAGATTTCAAAACATTTTTCGGACCGCATTCAATGAAAAGATTTATTCCGGAATCATTCATATTTTTGATAGTTCCGCAGAAATTTACAGGCTTTAAGATCTGCTCAGAAAGATATCCGGCGAAATCGGTCACATCAGTTTTTTGAGCTGTAACAGTTGAAAATAACAGTGATTTTTTACAGCTTTTAAAACTGATTTTTTTAAGGAATTTTTTGAACTTACCAGCGGCATCTTTCATAAAATCAGAATGGAATGCATTGGAAACATTGAGTTTTCTATAACCGATAGAAAGAATGTCAAGCAGACGCACCAGTTTTCCGATCTCAGTTCCCGATCCGGAAAGAACGACCTGCTTTTCAGAATTTATGTTGGCAACATTGAGACTTGTTTTTGAACTTTTCAATATGTTTTCAACTGTCTCAATATCGCAGAAAAGTGCTATCATTCCTGTGTTTTCACTGCTTTCAGACATCAGCAGACCGCGTTTTGCCGCAATTTTAACGGCATCTGCGTCAGAAATCACGCCTGTTGCGCACAAAGCCGTAATTTCGCCGAGGCTGTGTCCAGTAAAATAAATCTCTGAAAGCGGATATTTTTTCAGAACATCGAGAATTACTAGAGTTGTCGCAACTATTGCAGGCTGTGCGTATTTTGTCAGAGTAACTGCCGCATCTTTCGATTTCAAGGCGTCGTCAGAATATTTCCAGCGGTTTTCAAGAACGAAACCGGCGATTCCTTCTGGAATTATTTCTTTTACTGCTGAATTGAGTTTGTTGAAATACTCTTTTTCTTCCGGAAAAGCCGTCAGAATTTCAGCGAGCATCCCGAAATACTGGCTTCCCTGACCCGGAAACATGAATGCCGCGGCTGAAGAGTTCTTTTCTGCCGAAAATCCGCATGACAGACCGGCATCGAAAAACGAATCTCGATTCTTCAATTCAGCGATGAGCGTTTCACATTTATCCTGAAATGAAGATGGATCATCCACAACGATCGCAGCCTTATAACCGTTTGATTTTACTGATTCATTATAGTTCTCAGAAAACCTGGCGATCTCTGAAAAACTCATATTTTTCGCAGCTTCTGCAATTTTTGTGATCTCATTTCCGAGAGCTTTTTTCGTCGGAGCCGAAACCATGAAGATAAATGAACTTTTTTCAGGTTCGACTTTTGCAGCAGGATAAATTTTACTCTCTTTTTCAGAAATAAATTCTTCCATCGTTATGTGTGCATCCGATCCGCCGAAGCCGAAAGCACTGACTGAAGCCCTGCGTTTGTGCTCATGCGCCGTCCAGATTTTTCCTTCCATTGAAGGCTGCAAAAGTTCAGGCGGTCTGCCGAAAGCCAGATTCGGAACAAAGCATCCTGTCGTCGGCGGAATAAAATGGTTTTCGAGAGCTAAAACGGCTTTGATCGTGCTGAATGCACCGGCAGCCGCCTTCAAATGACCGATATTCGCCTTCAGACTTCCGATGTAGGAAACATTTTTTTTCTTTTTGCTCATAACCGAAAGCAAAGCTTCGATTTCTGCCGCATCACCGCGCACTGTGCCTGTGCCGTGACCTTCGAAATAATCGACTGAATCGATCGGATATCCTGCTTTCCGGTAAGTTTTTGCAAGAGCTACAGCCTGACCCTCGGCTTTCGGAGCCGTTATCGCTTCACCGCTTCCGTCCGAAGAAAAAGCAAAACCCTTGATTATTGCTTTCGGAACAAAACCGAAATCAAGCGCGGTTTTCAAATCCGCCAGAAGCAGAAGCGCACAGCCTTCGCCCGGCAGCATCCCGTTTGCACGGATGTCGTAAGGCAGAATGTTCTCTTTCGCAAAGGCTCCGACCTTGGAAAAACCTACATATTCAAAAGGATCGAGACTGATGTCTACTCCGCCGCAGACAGCAAAATCGAGATCGCCAGATTCAATGGCAAAGCAGGCGTTTATTACCGAAAGCAGAGAAGAAGAACACGCACCGTCAACAGTGTATGCGCCACCGCGAAAATCGAAGAAATTGGCGATTCTGCCGGCAATGATGTTCGACATTCCGCCCGGAAGCGAATCTTCGTTGATTTCAGGCAGCATGCTGACCATATTTTTTTCAAATTGAGCCGTAATTTCAGCTTTTGTACCAGAATCCAAATCGAAGTGGCTTAAAGCCCGATTCAGCCTGTCGTTTATCGTGTTGAAACGCGATTTCAGGGCGAAGCTTCTGGCAAATTCGCCTGTAAAGCTGTTACCTATTATCACTCCTGTTCTGCTTTGGTCAGCTTGTTTTAAGCAATTGAATTTATTCAATAATTTTTCCGCAGTATCAAGTGCAAGCCAGTGAGTTATGTCGTAATGTTCCGCACTCAATGGAGAAATTTTGTATTTAAGCGGATCGAATTTCCAATCTGTGATAAGTGCCATTAACCTCGTTGCGCTTTTATCCGGAAAATTTCCGTCTTTCGAATAGTAAAGTTCTTCGGGAAGCCTGACATCGGGCATGATCCGGAACTCTTTTTTTCTTTCCGTCACGATTTTCCAAATATCTGCAGGAGTTTTTATCCCCGGACCAATGCAGGAAAAATCAAGAACCGCGATGTCCCGTTTATTTATGATTCCCATAAAATCTCCTAAACCTCAAATATCTGTCTCCTGCAATATTTTCCAATAACCTGTTTTACTTGAACCGACAAATTCAATTTTTCCTTTCAGCTGTTTTATCTGCCATTTTATTCCATCCAATTAAATTCCGCATGCCTCGGCCATTTGTTTGCGAGTTATCCGAGGATTTTCTGCAATCAGTTTTAGTATCTTTTCCTGAGTATCTTTTGAGGTAGTTTTTAGCATAGTTTCAGGGGTAGTTGCATCTTTGACTTTAAACAATTTCACCTCTTCGGGAGCATTGTCTTCACCCAAAACATTGACCCATCTGAAAGGAATTTTTACAACGATCGAATTTTCCCGGAATTCGTAGGCATCTCTTCCGTATTTTTCGATTACTTTAGGAACTCCGCGCCCCGTCTTTTCGCTTATGTGCAACTGAAGAAAAATCTCCGAAAGTTTCTGGTTTACCGGAACCGATTCTCCTGCAAAAAATCCTTCCAGTGTCTGTGACGGCGGGAATGTTCCGCGTGAAAGGAAATGCTTCAAAGGTTCATTTTTCACATTGCAGTCAGGATCAAAATCCGTTCCGACGATATCGTGCGTTGTGTCGTCTATTCCCCAGACAAAATACGCCTTGCTGCGCCCTTCCATTGCCGCGCTGTTGGACAATGCGGAAATATACTGGCCGAGCTGCTCGGGTTCGAACCAGTTGTGTTTAAATTCAAACCACTCCCTTTCTGAAGGATATGAGCACAACTCTTTAACAACATTCAAAATATTGTCCATGTTACCTCCGCAGTCAAACCGCGGTATTATACTCAATTTTTCTTAATTGCGATAAATTTAATTATTTTCTTACATCAATATAAGCTTTAACATCCAGCCCCAATGACGACAATGCTCGCACTGCCGAGTCTTTGCCGCTGCACCATGCCGGATAAACTCCGCCGTAAAGCAGAGTATAATCTCCTGCCAGAAATATGCCTTTGACCGGATTATTTATGCATTCCTCTACTATTCCGTTACAAACCAGCGAATTTGCGAAAGACATTTCACACTCAGACGAACCGTCTTCGCAGTAATTGGTTTCAAAAAGATTCCAATATACGACTTCATAATGCAGTACATCTTCCTCTTTGAAGTTTCCGACTCCTATTTTTTGCAAAAATGAAAATGACCTGCCAAAGAAGTCTTTTTCATTCAGCTTGTCAAGCTTGTTTGAATAGAGTGTATAGAACGCATAATTCTGATCTTTTAAAAAATAACGGTCTATTTTCCAAAAGTCATATTTCGGGTCAATGTTTATATATGAAAACGGAACAAATGAAGGGTCGTTTTTTAAAACTATTGAAATTATTCTGGTTCCACGATATTTTATTGTGTCTAAAAATTTTTTTGTAGTTTCCGAAAGACCTTTTACGACTTTTCTGACAACATTCGCAGGAGTGGCAACAACAACCGCTTTTGATGAAGTTTTGAATTTTTTGCCGTCTTTCATATAAACAATTTCTACATGATCACCTTTTGATTTAATTTTGGTAACCTCAGAATTAAGGCTTGTATGTGCAGACAAGAGTGACTCATAGTATGAAACTAAATCAAAATCTTCAAAGTATTCATCCGGTTTGTAGAACCTGTTTTCCGCTCGATCTGCCATCTGTTCGATATGAACCATAAAATTCAAAAATTTATAGTGATTCAGTGCAATTTTTCCGCCTGTCAATTCATTGAACGCCTCTTTCGACGTATTTTTCAGAGAAAGTCTGTCATTAAAATATACTCCTTTAGGCGCATCCTGAGATACAAAGCGGTATTTGTCTTTCAATTCAGCCGGCATCATCGCTTTCTGATACCCCATAGAAGCACCGACGGAATAATTCAAGTCATTGAATTTTTTATTAAAAATTCTGCCTCCTACACGATTGTCCTTTTCCAGAATTATCATTTTCAGACTTTTATCAATCTGCTTAACCTGATAAGCGGCACTCAAACCCGCCATTCCGGCTCCGACGATTACGACATCGTAATTTTCTGTTTTTATCGCATCAGCATCTTCTTCCAGATCTTCTGCACTTTCCATAATTTTATCTGCATCTCCGGTTTCTTCCGTTTTCTCAGGCTCTCTGATTTCTTCCGTTTTCACAGTTTTTTCCGATTCATTACTCTTTTGAAAAGCGAAAAAACAAACAGCGGAAATAACAGCCAGGACAGCCAAAACAATCAGAGTTTTCTTCATTTTATTCTCCTTTCTGAATTAAAATTCATTTACAATATTTAGCTTTAAATTTTGGATAAAGAACTTTGTAATAATAAACAGCCCAAGCCGCAAAAATTATTGAAAGCCACTGAGAAGTCGTTAGTCCGAGAAAGTATGCTGCTCTGTCCCATCTCAGAAAATCGATACAGAAACGGTAAGGACAATAAATAACAAAATACAAAGCAATATAACTCAGCGGAACTTTCTTTTGGTCCCTAAAACTTTTCAGCAGCAGGACAAAAAATATTATTATTTTTGCGGCAACCATTATCGGCTGAGTCGGAAAAAGAGGTGGAGTAAACATTCCGGCTTCAAGAAGTCCACGCTGGACAAGCTGTCTTGCAGCAGAACTTTCAGGAGTATAAACAAGACTGAAAGCCGAATCGAAAGGAAATCCGTAAGAATCACCCGATGCAAAATCAGCCAGACGGGAAAACATCGCCGTGAAGGCAAAACAGATAATCAAAAGATCTAGACTTCTTAAATATTCCGCTTTGTTGCGCCTGAACATGGGATAAAGCAGTGCTCCGCCCAGCAAGGTTCCTACCATTGAACCGTAAAACATGATTCCGCCGGCATAAGGATGAAAAAAGAATCTCAAAATTCCAAACCAGTTTGAATTGACAATGAGATCTCTGTAAGTATTCGTGTTATCCAAAAAAGCATGAAAAATTCTTGCAAAAACATATGAAAAATAGAGTGCAACAATTAATGAAATTACAACCTTGATTTTTGAAATAAAGAACTTTTCAGCTAAAAAAAGCCCCAAGGGAAACATTAGAATAAAAGAAAAAAGCAGAATCTGAGCTGTCAAATCATCTATTATGAAATCGAAAATAGAGAAAAAACTCATATCTCGCTATGCCTCCGAAAAGTGGTCAGAGAAATAATAAATTTGAGGTTTCGCTTAGATTCTGCAAGCACTGATGTTTAGTTGGTACAGGAAGTAAGTGATGACGAAATAGCACAGCTGTTACAATCTTTATAAGAAAGCTGCGTTATTACTACATAACCGCTGCCGCTATTAACTGCACCACTCCATCCGTTAGTGCCTGAAACATAACCGGAATAGTAGGAACCGCCGCCACCACCGCCGGTATCTCTCGAACCGGAACCGGCACCACCTGAGTAGCCGCCGCCACCGCCGCCCCAGGAGTAGTATGACGTATCGTTACAGCTCGAGCTAGAATCATAACCTCCCGTGCCGCCTAACATTATATAACCGCTTCTACTGTTCCAACCGACGCCTCCGTTAGCGTAACTGCTGCTGGTACCGTTGCCACCGCTAGTACCGCCAGAGTTTCCTCCGGCAGCAGCACCTGAATTCGATGCCTGACCGCCGGAACAGGTCTGATCACTCCAGCCACCACCGCCGCCGCCGCCGGCAATCAGCAGAGCTGAACCGCCTTTTACTACAACCGAAGCGGAACCGCCCTGACCTCCGTTATAACCAGAACCGGCATTTCCTTTTCCGCCTGCTACGATAGTAAGAGAATCTCCTATTACAAGATCGTATTGTCCGTAAACATATGCACCGTTACAACCTGCACCGTTTCCACCATGTCCTGTTCCGCCTGCAGCACCGTATACTTCTATCTTGTATCTTCCGGTAGCTGGAACAATCCAGGTATTAGTTACATTAGTCGTACCGCTGGTTGAATAGGTTTTGTTATTGCACGATTTTGTATAAGTTCCGGCCGATACCTTAATAGTT
>CAJOMF010000064.1 GCA_905235605.1 uncultured bacterium | reverse complement strand
TTTCCAGACTGAATGCCGTGTCTGTGCTGTCTTCTATTTTATATTCCGTATACTTCGGATTCTGTAAATCATGCAGATCAACTTCAACAAAAATATGTTCCCTATAAACATTGTAGACAACCCGATATTCATTATCCAAATCTATTCTCGGACTGTGACCGAGTTCTTCATTGCCGGAGTCATCTTTTCTGTTCAGTTTGAAACACTCGTCAATATGCTTCGGATATTTCCGCAAATCACAGTAATAGAGCTCCCGATTATTGGTGATGAAAGTCAAATGGTCTCCGACGATGTTGCCTTCTCCCGCATAATTGTTGATTCCTCCAATTTCATGCCATTCCCAGTCTTTCGATGATGCATAAATTGTTTTGTTACCTGTCAGACGCAGCAAAGCCCAGTTCTTTCCGGCAAACGGTGGATCGGAAAAATCAACTGGATTTTCGCGAACCAACTCATAAAAGTAACCATTTTCTGTTTTTAATACTGAAACAGTAAAAGATTTAAAAGTGTCTGAATGCAAACTGGGGTAATTGTAATAGATTTCAACAATATATCTGCCTTCATTGAATGCAAGATATCGATTTTGTCCCAAAACCTTATATTCATCTTTTTCAGGATCGTATTCAAGTATAGCAGCAAAATGATGACCGGAATCCATTCCTACAACACCGTTATACATTCCATGGGTCCAAACAGTTCCGACATTTGCAGTAAAATCATTCACAGTGAGCAATCTGTCACAACTGCTGACGAAAGTATCAAGTTCTGCCTTCGTTTTTGCGTGCATATTGGGCAAAATGCACGGCCACGGATAACATTCATGCTCTTTTGTCTGGTTAGAATCTTTTTTCTGTTCTTCAAGATAACGCTGATAACTTTCCCAATTTTTCCATTCCCAGATGTTGCGGACACACTGCGGATCGTTTTCTGTCGGCGTGTCACAGCCGGGACAGCAAAAAGTCGGCTTGCCGTTCGCATCTTTGAAGGGAAACGGGGTTTTGATAGTGTTTTCATTGTAACGAAGATCGAGACATTCGACTGTTTCAGGTGCGTCTGAATCACTGTCATGATCCGGCATTTCTTCAGAATCATCAACAATTTCAGCTTCCTGCGTGTCGGAATCATCAGCTGTTTCGGAATCCTGCGTGTCTGAATCCACATCAGGAATTGAATCTGAATCATTCGAAGATTGGGAGGACGAGCAGGAAATAAAAAGGAAAATCAGAAAAAGTACGGTAATTTGGGAAAATTTTGCCATTTCAGACCTCACAAAAGCTGATGAGGAGTATAGTTTTTATTCGGAAGATTGCAAATGCAACACATGCCTTTGGGAGACGCTTCAGGTCGCGTCTCTACGAATTCAGGGTGAATTAAGAATTATTCGTCTTCGGTCAGTTTTTCGTAGAGGAATTTTTTGATTTTTGTGATGTCTTCGGGGTGGAAAGCATCGTAGAAAAAGCCGCTTCTGAGCGGTCGCTTGATTTTGATTTTTCCTTTTTTGGAAAACAGCGGAACGATGCTGTGTTTGTCGCAGCCGTTTTCGATGAGCAGGTTTTCGACGAATTTTTTGCGCTCTTCCCAGCCTTTTTCGGTGGAGTCGATGATGTGGAGGATCAGGTCTGACGCGGCGATCTCGGAAAAAGTCGAGTTGAAGGCGTCGGTTATGTCGTTCGACATGTTCGAGATGAATCCGACTGTGTCGAGCAGGAAAAGCGGCTTCCCGAAGAGGCTGAACTTTCTTATTTTCGGGTCGATCGAGCTGAAGAATCTGTTGCTTTCCTTCGTTGCTTCTTCGTTTAAAAGGGCGTTGAAAAGTGTCGATTTGCCTGCATTCGTGTATCCCACGACGGCAACTGTAGCGATCCGGCTTTTTTTTCTGAATTTGCGCTGGAAATCGAGGCGCGAGAACTCGTTTTCAAGCTGTTTGCGGACGTTTTTTTCCTTGTTTTTGAGAATACGTTTCCTCTCTTCTTCTTTCGTTTCTCCGGGACCTTTGAGCCCGATACCGCCTTTGATACGGCTGAGTCCCGTTATCTTTTTGCGGAAATTCGCCTTTTCCTTTGCAACGACGGCACTTGCAAGTTTCAGTTTTCCGCCGGTTCCTTCGGCTCTGGCGTTGAATATCGAAATGATGAGATCGTCTCGTGAAAGTATCGTTCTGCCGGTTTTTTCCTCGAGTTTGGCGAGTAGCGACGCTGATGAATCGGAAAAAACGATGACACCGTGTTCTGAAGGCACATCTTTTAAAAGTTCGATGATTCTGTTTATCCCGTTTTTAAGCGACTGTTCCGAGATCACAAAGGTGTCTGTTATCGAAAAACCGGCATCTTCGGCGAGTTTTATGTTTTCGGCAATGCTTGTTGACGCACTTTCGGATGTGAAAAACGCTGCAGTCGGATTGTCGCAGAACTCATTTTTTTTAGGTTCTTTGAAAAGGAAAAAGGGAGACGAGATTTTTTGCAGTTTCGCCGCACTTTTATAAAAAAGTGTAATGTTTTCAGGAATTTTATCGTCATCGTGAGTGATTAGTCCTAAGTGTTTCAGCAGTTTCCCGTCCATGAAGCTGCGCGTTTCGACTATTTTCGGAGCAGTTTTCGCGGCGATCAGAAGTGTGTCGAAGTCGTTCGACGCTTTGAGTTTTTCCAGAAAATCGAAAAGATCCCAGTTCGAAACAAAAATCCTGCTCTGAGTTACTTCTCCTTTTGAAAGAAGTATCAGCTTTATTGCGTTTAAAGGGTTATCTTTAATGATTTTAAGGATTTGGTTTTGATCGAAAATCAATCGTAGAACCTGAATTCACTGAATTGTTTTTCAAAAGTTTCTTCACATTGCTTGAGATACGAATCGATTTCCCTGCCGGAAGCGAAGTTATAGAACATCTCTATCAGCGTTTTGTCGCCCAGAAGAAGATCTATTGCCGGGATCTTGTCGATAAATTCGTAAGGTTTCGCACGGAAAAATCCGTTGTCGCCGAGCATTCTGCGGAAAACCTGGATTATCGAGATGTAGGCGCGTAACGGTCTTACTTTTTCTCGGTCAGTTAGTGCGATATAAACGCCGCCGCAGCGCTTCATGGCAAGTTTCTGGAACATCGGGCGGAATTCCATCGGAATAAAAGTGGTCCCCGGAATATTTTCTTTATCGAGCTCACGCTTCAGTTCGAAAGGATCGAGTCCGTGCGTTCCTGCAAGGAGAAAAGGCATCGTCGTGCCGCGCCCTTCCGAAAGTTCGGTCCCTTCGAGAAGACAGCCGCCGGGGTAGAGGATCGCAGTGTCGATCGTCGGCATGTTGGGAGAAGTCGGAAGCCACGGATAATCGTAATCGTCCGCGAAAGAATTGCGTTGCCAGCCCTGCAGTTTCGCGGTTTTAAAAGGAAAATCGTATTTTTTCAGCTTGTAGTAGTATGACGCGATCTCGCCTGAAGTAAGTCCGTGACGGTGGAAAAGCGGGACGTAACCTACAAAACTTTTGTAATTCATATCGTCGAGAAGCGAACCTTCGAACGCGCCGCCGATAGGGTTCATTCTGTCGAGAACGACGAGTTCGCGCGGTTTTTCCTGAAGTTTGTCCATAAAAATCGCGAGAGTCGCCAAGTATGTGTAGTAGCGCGAGCCGATATCCTGAATGTCGTAGACTACGGTATCGAAAAGGTCGAAAAACTCATCTTTAGGAGCAAGAGTCTCAACACTGTTACCGTAAAGCGAAAAAACGGGTATGTTATTGATTTTATTCTCTGTTCCTACACATTCCATGTCCTGTGCGACTGGGAAAAATCCGTGTTCCGGACTGAAAATTGCAGTTACGTTCAGACCTGAATTTACCATTTTTTCGATAAGCGAAACGCCGTTCTTATCGATCGAAGTGTAGTTTGCGATAACGGCGGCTCTGCGTCCTTTCAGCGTGGAAAAGTCGAAGGAATCTATTCCCTGAAGCAGTTGTTTTTTGGAGCTCAATTCTGCTCCTCCTGCTGTTCATGGTTGAAATCGTCCGGAGTGTTGAGAGGAACAGCGATCTTGCGTGTTCTGAGAAAACCGATCAGAACGAAAAGAACGCCCGATATCCAAAGTAGCCAGGGAAGACGGCGCATGAAGATCAGACCGCAGAGGAAAATGAAATATAAGATGAAGAAGATCCGGGCAGTCTTGTTTTTCGGCATTTTTACTTTCGGATATTTGAACGGAAGAAGCATGAGGCATGCCTGGATCAGCATCATTCCGGCAACGATATCGGTAGAAAGCAGAAATGAGAAATTCGGATTTTCTATCGCGAAAACCATGTATGCAGCAAGCATTCCGCCGGACTGAGTCGAAGTGAGACCGCTGAAATAGTCGTGGTCGTCGCTTTGGAATGAATTGTATCGGGCGAGACGCACCGCACAGAAGATGACATAAAGAGGAACTATCGCGACAAAGTAAGGGTGTTCCAGTATCCTGCCGCCGGGCAGTACTTTGCTGAAGTATGAGAAAACAAGCACTGCCGGAGCTAATGAAAACGAAACAAAATCCGAAAAGGAGTCGAATTCAACTCCGAATTCGCTTGATGCGTTGAAAAGACGTGCTGTAGAACCGTCAAGTTTGTCCATTATCGTGCTTAGCAGAACAAGCCATGCCGCGTTTATGAAATCGCCGCTTATTGAATAGAAGATCGAAACCAGACCGATGAACATGTTCATTCCGGTGAAAAAGTTGGGGATAAGTATTTTCGGATTTCCTTTCAGCATAAAAACCTCTTTAGCAAAGTTGTTAAAGTGCAAAAACCTGAAAACTATGCTCAAATAAAGAGTTTTGTCAATTTGTTGAATGGTGTGTTTTAAAGGCTCATTCTGTAAATTTCGACGATATCTTCCTTTGAAAGCGGCTTGAATCTTCCGACCGGGCAGTTTTTAAGTGCCGAAGCTGCCATTTCTTCGAATTTGGAACTGTCTATTCCGATTTCGGAAAGTTTCTGCGGAAGCCCCAAAGATTTGAAGAAAGCGGCAGTTTTTTCAACGGCCTGCAGAGCTGCCTTCATGTCGTCTTTTTCGGTTATGCCCCAGACGTTCCTTCCGTATTTTGCAAATTTTGAGCAGTTTTTCTCATCGAGGACTTTTTTCATCCAGTTCGGAGTGAGTATCGCAAGCCCGACACCGTGCGTGATGTCGTATTTTGCGCTGAGTTCGTGCTCGATCAGGTGGGTTGCCCAGTCGCCGTCTTTCCCGAGTTCGAGAAGATCGTTGAGTGCGACAGTCCCGGCCCACATAATGTTTGCGCGGGCTTCGTAATTTTCAGGTTCGGCAAGAACTATCGGCGCGTTTTCGATCACGGTTTTAAGTACCGCTTCCGACATATAATCCTGCAGAGCTGCATCGGGATAACTGAAATACTGCTCGAAAACATGGCTCGTGATGTCTGCGATCCCGGCAGCCGTCTGGCTTTTTGAGACCGAGAAAGTGCAGGTCGGATCGAGAATGCTGAATTTCGGTTTCAGTCTGATGCTTCCCATCGGAAGTTTTTCCTGCGTTTTCTCGTTTGTCAGCACGCAGCCGCCGTTCATTTCGCTTCCCGTAGCCGCCAAAGTGAGGATCGCACAGATCGGAAGGGCCTTTTTCACGCTTGTTTTCCGGATGAAAAAATCCCACGGATCGCCGTTATAGTATCTTGCAGCCGCGATCGCCTTGCAGCAGTCGATGACGCTTCCTGCACCTGCTGCAATGATAAGATCCACCTTGTTTTCGCGGCAGAGTCCGGCACCTTTTGCGACGCTTGAGATCCTCGGATTCGGGTCGATTCCCGGGAGTTCGGTGATTTTAACGGAGCTTTCATTCAGTATCGAGACGATTTTGTCGTAAAGACCGATTCTTTTGATGCTTCCGTGCCCGTAGGCGAGAAGGACCGACTTTATGTTTCCTTTTTTTAACTGTTTTGAAAGGACTTCGATCTGATTTCTGCCGAAAAAAATCTCAGTCGGCATATTGATCCGGAAATTGTTCATCTTTTTCTCCTAAATATTGAATTGATTTATTGTTTTGAGATTGAAAGTTGGATTTTTAGAATTCGCCGGTCTTATTGACGCTGTAGCCCTGGTCTTCCTTCCAGCCTTTGAGTTTTTTAAGTTCTTTCAGAGCTTCGTTTTTAGCGTCGTCGATCGATTTCGAGCTGAAACCGAATGTGAAACTGTTTTTAAGAACGCCTTCAACCCAGTAAGCCGTCTGCAGAACAGCGAAGAAACCTTTGTTCAGAGTGGTCGCAGCGCCGACTTTTGCATTTGCGTGACCCTGCTGTTTGAGCTGCTTTACCGCATTGTTTTTTGCTTTTGTGACATTCTTTCCGTCTTCAAACGAGAAAGTCCATGTTACCGAGTTTCCGTCTTTGTCGAGTGCTTCCGCAAATGCAGCCGCACCGAAAACCGGAAATGTGAAAACAAAAAGCACTGCTGCGGTAAAAAGCGATTTTTTCATGATTTTCTCCTGAAATTATAATTTTTCCAAAAGCTCTTTTGCTTTTTTGTAGCGTTTGCTTGAAGGATCTACCGAATTGATGATTTTCTGAAGCATTTTCTTCGCTTCTTCAGGATTTTCATCTTTCATGGCGTTTGCTTCCATGTAAAGAGTTTTTGCTTCTTCTTCGCTCATCGTTGCTTTTTTCTTCGGAGCGTCCTTCTTCGGTTCAGCCTTGGGTTCTTTTTTCTTGGGCTCCGCTTTTACTTCTTCTTTCTTCGGTTCAGCCTTGGGCTCTTTTTTCTTGGGCTCAGCCTTTACTTCTTCTTTCTTCGGTTCAGCTTTCGGAGCTTCTTTCTTGGGCTCTTCCTTCTTCGGTTCAGCCTTCGGAGCCTCTTTCTTCGGCTCTTCCTTCTTCGGCTCAGCCTTTGGTTCTTCTTTTTTCGGTTCAGCTTTTACTTCATTTTGCGGAGCGCTCTTTGCCGGAACTGTAAGGAGAAGGTTCTGCGCATCCTTGTAGAAAACTGACGATGAAGGAATCGATTTGAGATTCTTTTCAGCTTCTTCAGGATTTTTCTGAATCATTTTTTTAGCGTTTTCGAAAGTCGTCTGATTGGTTTTTTCCTTGCCGATCAGTACGAGCTGTTCGTTGATCCATGATTTGTAAGGATTGTCGCCGGAAGTTTTTTCATTTGCCGTAAGAAGTGCTTTTTCAGCGTTCTTGAGGTCTTTTGACGCGATCATCCTTTCGATCGCCGCTTTGTCCTGCTCTCCGAAAGCAGCCGATACTGCGGTCGTTTTCGGCTTGGTGTTCTGGTTGTCGAACAGCATGAAGTATGCCACGCCGCCGATCCCGATAAGTATCACAACGATTATTGCAACCAGAACAAGAGGCGAAGAACCTTTCTTCTTTGGTTCGTCTTCTTCTTCGTAAACAGGCTGGATATTCTGTTTAGTAACTCTCTGAGCCTGTACTTTCGGTTTAAGGTCGGGATTGAGTATTTCGAATTTTATCTGGCGTGCACCGACAGATATGATATCGCCGTCGGAAAGAGTAGCCGAATTTGTTTTCGAGCCGTTGACTTTGATGCCGTTTCCGCTTCCCATATCGGAAATAATGAAACGGTCTCCCTCTTTTTTGATTTTGAAGTGCTTTCTCGAAACCGAGATGTCGCTGATTACGAAATCGTTGTCAAGGCTTCTTCCTGCAAGGATCTCGTCTTTTGTGATCTCGATGTTTTTGCCTGAATCCTTGCCGTCAACGATCGTCAGTTTTGCATCTGCGGCATGACCTGAAAGAGCCGAAAGGTCAATGATCGCGGTCTTTTCGGAAGCGATTTCTTCTTCATCGTCGTCCGAAAGATATTTCGATGATATCGAGGAAATAGACGGCGGTGCCGGTTCAGTCTCGGTTTTTTTGCCGAGCGCTTCCTTTCTTGCTTTTTCAGCTTTGATTTTTTCGGCAAGCTTCTTCAGATATTCCTTGTCGATAGTCGGTTTCGCGTTGTTTTGATTGTTTTCGTCCATTTTTTACTCCCGAAATTGAAGAACTAACAAAAAAATACTGCGTTGCATACTTTAAAAGGGGAAAAAAGTCAAATAATGCGGAAAATATTGATTTGCCTTTTTCATTCTGTAAAATTATCTGCTCTTTGGTTTTTAATTTAGGAGAGAAAAATGAGAAAAAGTGTTGTGTTCATGACATTGTTGGCAATTTTAGCGTTTGCCGGATGCGGTTCAGTCTCCCTTTTCGAAAAAGGAAATGCCGCCAGAGAAACGGACAAAGTCAAAGCGCGCGGTTATTACGAGGAAGCGTGCGAGAAGGAAAACCATTTTGAAGCCTGCCACAACGCTGCACTGCTCTGGCAGAACGGCGACGGTATAAGCGAAGAGAACAAAAAGGCGAGAGAGCTTTTCAAAAAGGCCTGCGACGGCAAATTCGACGAGTCCTGCTTTATCCTTGCAGATATGTGGGCAAGCGGCAAAGGCGGTGTTTATAAAGACACGGATTCCGCTTTCAATCTTTACAAAGAGACCTGCGAACGCGGACACGGAAAGGCCTGCAGAGGCGTCGGTCAGATCTATGCAAAAGGCGGCGGCTCGATAAAGAAGGATATCAACAAGGCAAAAGAGTATTTCGAACTTGCCTGTGAAAAAGGCGATATGAATACATGTGTCGATCTTGGTCAGACCTGGTCTAAAAAATTCGAAGAGGAAGAAGGGTACGGCAAAGTCGTAACTTTCTGGGGCAAGGCGTGTCTGGAAGGCGGGATGCTCGATATCTGCGAAAAGCTGGCTGACATGATCGTTGCTACCAAAGAAAAGGAGGAAAAAGTTCCACTTTCGAAGGGATATTACGAAAAAGCGTGTGACGGCGGATCAAAGGAAGCCTGCTACAAACTTGCCCGTGCAATGGTCGAAAATGTCGAAAGTTCCGACGGCGAGGCGCAGACCTACTACAAAAAGGCATGCGATGCCGATCATGCGGAATCCTGCTACTATATCGGCGTTTATCTGAGCGAGGCTTACGGCGAGACGCTTGAACTCGACAAACTTAAAGAAATGCACTCTTTCTACGACAAATCCTGCAAAAAAGGTTTTGATGCATCCTGCTCGAGCGCAGCTTCGCTGCAAACCACGATAACCGAGCAGGAAGAAGCGATCCGCAGAGAGGAGGAAGCAAAAAGACTTGCAGAGGAAGAGGCGCGCAAAGAGGCTGAGAGACTGGAGGCTGAGGCTGCTGAAAGGGAAAGACTCGAGAGGGAAAAGGCCGAGCTTGAAGAAAAACTTGCCGAAGAAGAAGCAAGAAAAGCGGAAGAAGAAGCCCGCAAAGAGGCTGAAAGCGAGGAGCGCGAAGAACAGGAAAGAATGAAACGCGAACGCGAAGAAGCAGAAAGGGAAGCTGCAGCAGCGGCCGAGGAAGATGAAGACGAGGAGGAGGAAGAACCTGCTCCGAAGAAAAAAGTCAGCAAGAAGAAAGCACCGGAACCTGAGGAGGACGAAGACGAGCTCGACGAAGATGATGAAGAGGATGAAGAGCCCGCTCCGAAGAAAAAATCCAAATCAAAATCGAAGTCAAAATCCAGGAAGAAAAGCGCAGAAGAAGAACTTGACGACCTTTTCGACGACTAATTAATCACAAAAAATCCGGATACTCTTATAATAAATTCAATAGACATTTCATCGTCATCTTGAGCAACGCGAAAGATCTATCAGATTCTTCGCTTTAGCTCAGAATGACACAATATGAGCCGTGTCAGGTCACGATGAGAGGTTCAGAACCAGTCTTTTTTCTTGAAATACCAGACGACAAGTCCTGAAAACATTATTGAAATTATTACGAAAACGGCGAATGCGTAAGGCGATTTGTCGCCCGGGAGCTGAATGTTCATGCCGTAGATCGAAGCGAACATGACGGGAACGGTGAGGACGATCGTGATGATTGTGAGAAGTTTCATGATGTTGTTCAGTTTGTTCGAGATGATCGAGCTGAACGCCGTCATCATCTCACTCACGATGTTGTTGTAGATCGATGACATTTCGATTGCCTGCTTGGTTTCGGTCACGATGTCGTCGATTTTGTCGTCGTTTTCGTCGTTCACCGGAACGATTCCGATCTTTCTCAGTTTCATAGCCATGAACTCATTCGATTTCAGCGCGGTCGTGAAGTAGACGAGACTTTTTTCGAGATTCAGAAGTTTTGCCAAGTCTTCGTTTTTACTAGTCTCCTGAATCTTTTTCTGAACGATCGAAATAATGTTGCTTATCTGTTTGAGGTAAAGCAGGAAAAGCTGCGTCGTATCGTAGAGGACGGATAAGGTGAAATCGTCTTTCGCGAGACTTCCCAAGTATTTTTTCTGCATGTTTTCAATCATTTTCGAGATGAGCTCGGTCGCCATGTTGCAGACGAGAAGGATCGTGTTTTCGGCAAAAATTATGCCGAGCGGAACAGTTCCGTACATCTCGTCTTCGTCTGTCGAATCGTAGTAGGGGACTTTTACGATGACGAGTTTGCAGTTTTCGTCCTCTTCGATACGCGCTCTTTCATCCATGTCGAGAGCGTAGTCGAAAAAGTCGGCGGGGATCTTCAGTTCCTTGCAGAGAAAGTCTATCTCTTCCTGGCCAGGGTCGGTTACGGTGATCAGGGTCCCCTTGTCCAACTTGTTGATTTGTTTAAGTTTTTTTGCAAACGGCTTGTAAACTCTGATGCTTTCGTGAATGTTGCCTTCCCGGTCACGGATGATGCCGGGGATGTTTCCGAAAAGAGCTTCCTGCGCCTGTCTCGATTCCTTGTCGATCTCCTCGATAAGTTCGTGGATCTCCGCCTTTTTCTCGTCGTCAAGCGCCGAAAGTATCTGCGGATGCATCTCTTCGGGCAGTTCGTAGAGCAGTTCCGCCAGCTGTCTGCTAGACATCTGCGAAGTCAGCTGGGTTTTGACTTCGTCTTCGAATTCCGAAAATATATCAGCAACGATCTCCTCATCGATGAATGAAAAAATCTGAATAATTTCAGGTACTTCAAGCGCTTCAAAGAAGTTCGCGACAACATCAGGCGGGTTCGACTCGGCAAAATCTTTGATATCCTCAAAGAGACCGTCTTCTAGCATCTCCCTGATTTCTTTGACGAGCAGTGTATTTTTCATGATTACCTCCCATCGGACGCGGGAGGGAAGGGTTTAAGACTAATCTCTCCGGCTACCGACTAAAAATTTTGTCACGCTACCTAAAGGATCTTCCATTTTATCCTCAAAAAATAAACCGCGGCATTATAGAGAATTTCGGTGATTTTGCAAGAAAAAAGTGACTGTACAGGTTCAGATTTTCAATGTTTTAATGTGTCGGATTTTTTAGATTAAGCCTTTCCTGCGCTTCCCAAAACGTTGATATTTTTGTGTTTGTAGAGTTCTTTGAGAGCCTCTCGTGCCGGTCCCAGATATTTTCTCGGGTCGAATTCAGCCGGTTTTTCGGCAAGAACTTTTCTGACTGCCGCAGTCATAGCCAGACGGCCGTCGCTGTCGATATTGATCTTGCAGACTGCACTTGCGGCAGCTTTACGGAGCTGTTCTTCGGGGATGCCGATCGCGTCTTTGAGCTTTCCGCCGTAAGTGTTGATTATCTTTACTAAATCTTGCGGAACTGAAGAAGATCCGTGAAGAACTATCGGGAAACCCGGAAGTTTCTTTTCGACTTCTTCAAGAATATCGAATCTGAGAGGCGGCGGAAGAAGGATACCGTCTTCATTTCTCGTGCACTGCTCGGGTTTGAATTTGTTTGCGCCGTGGCTTGTTCCGATAGAGATCGCAAGTGAGTCAACGCCCGTTTTTCCGACGAAATCAATGACTTCTTCGGGCGGAGTGTAGGAAGAATGTTCAGCCGAAACTTCGTCTTCGATGCCTGCGAGAACGCCGAGTTCGCCTTCGACCGTGACGTAATCTTTCTGCGAATGAGCGTATTCAACGACTTTTTTTGTGAGAGCGACATTTTCTTCGTAGGGAAGGTGTGATCCATCGATCATTACCGAGCTGAAGCCGTTGTCGATGCACTGTTTGCAGATCTCGAAATCGCCGCCGTGGTCAAGGTGAAGGACTACCGGGATCGAATATCCGAGTTCTTTTGCGTATTCGACTGCACCGCGAGCCATATTTCTGAGCAGCGTTGCGTTAGCGTAATCACGAGCGCCTTTGGAAACCTGCAGAATTACAGGAGATTTCGTTTCAACACACGCCATGATGATCGCCTGAAGCTGCTCCATGTTGTTGAAGTTGTAAGCCGGGATAGCATAACCGCCGGTCACCGCCTTCTGGAAGAGCTCTTTCGTGTTTACAAGCCCCAATTCTTTGTAACTTACTGTCATTTTCGACTCCATAAAATGTTGAAAAAACTTAAAACGCGGAATTATAGCCGGAATTGAGAAAAAATAAAGAGCTTAAATGGCAGGAGAAAATATAAAAATTTCTCAATAAAATCAGATTATTGTTGCTTTTTTTAATTTTTGAGTCAGAAAAATTGCTATTTTGTATAACTAAATATATGATTATTTGTTTTTTTTTATTTTGGAGGATTTTATGAAAAGATCAAAGATTTTAGCAGCTGTTCTGGTTTTTTTGCTTTTTGCCGGTTGCGGAAGCTCAAAAAACGATAATCAGCATGAAAATCAGGATTTAACTGATACAGTGACTGAGGAAGACGCCGACACAGTTGACATCGAGCCGGCGGATGCAGATTCTGACGACGATTCCGATTCCATGCCGGAACCTGACAACGATAATGCCGATACTCAGCCAGATGATGATGCAGACAGCGATCCCGGCAGACAGCAGGGCGAACTTTACGGAGAATGCTATCCCGACGAAACATGCAACACAGGTTTAACATGCGATGTCGAGAACAATATCTGCATCAGAGACAACAACAGCCCTGATAACGATCCGGATACTACGCCAGATGATGACGATCCGACCGATGACAAGGATGACACCGATCCGATTCCCGACGAAGATCCTTCAGGCTGCGCTTACGACAGGCAGGGAAACACCTGTACGACCGACAAAGAATGCGGTTCCTGCATGATCTGCGTTAGTGGCGGGAAATGTGCAAAAGGCTGTACAAATGACGATGACTGCGCGGCAATACAAACGTATCTCAAATGCAATAGAAAACTGGCACGCTGCGTCAATATCTACGGTTCAAACCAGGCCTGTTCGGAAACGAACTGCCCGATCGGATGCTGTTATGCCAAAAAAGGTTTAAGCGCTCTGAGATGCTAAGTGAACCCGAATATTTCGACATGCGGAGTCTGCGCTCAGGGAAAAATCTATTCCCCCGAAGACGGCGGAACATGCATTCCTGCCGTATGTTCGTCAATAGACGACAACTGCCCGCAGATTAATGCCGGTGCAACCAAGCCAAGCTGTTACGTGTGCAAAACAAGTGAACTTATCTGTGCAAAAAACAATACTTACGGATGTTCCTCTACGACTGTCGTCAACACGGCACAATGCGTTCCCGCAGGTCAGATGTGCATTGAAGGTTTGGACAACTGCTGCTCCGGCAATCCGTGCGTAAACGGATACTGTTACTGAAATTCGGAGGTGAATCATGAAAAGAATCCTGTTTCTTACATTAATTTTCGTTCTGCTTGCGTCATGCAGCGGCAAAAACGAAACGATCAGCGACAACGACATTCCCGATATTCCTACAGATGATTCTGACACAGCTTCTGTTGATGATACGGATA
>CAJOMF010000063.1 GCA_905235605.1 uncultured bacterium | reverse complement strand
ACGGATTCGGAATAGGGATGGCCGAAAGAGTCATAAAGCCTTGTCACACTTGTTGCTGCGGCATTGGCGACAGTATCAGTTGCTGTTTCAAGCAGGTTTCTCATGTTGTAGGTGAATGTCTGCGTTACAGGAACCGAGCAGTTTGATGTTTTGCCCGTGATCCTGCCGTAAGCGTCGCGGGTGAAATTAACCAGCATCGAATAGTTGCCTTCCTCATATTCGACACTTGCCTCGTCGCCGTATTCATCGTAGGTGTAAGTGTAGGTTTGAGTGCGGCTATCCTGTTGACTTGTTGTGTAATCCAGGTCATTGTCGGCAGGTGCCGGAAAAATCTGAATACTTTCCAACTTGTTGCGGCTGTGGCTTCCTGTTGTGTTGCTGGTATAGTAGTTATATTCCGTAACACCTGACCGGTCGTTAATCCTCGATGTGATGCGCCCGAAGATGTCGTAAGTAAAATTTGTCGTTATCTGACTGTTATTCAGCCACGGATTCGGGTCGGGATCAGGAACAGCTGTATTGTTGCCGTGACCGGAATCAGTCATGACATAAACAGTTTTTTCAAGATCGCCGAACGCGTTGTAGGTGTAGTATTTCTGGTTGCCTACTTCCACATCAAAAATTTTTAAGTTGTTAAAATCATTGTGGCTTCCGTCTGATTCCTCGTCAGCTTCCCAGATGACCTGTCCGCCTGTGTTGTAGAATTTGACGCGGTAACGCGATGAATTTTCAGGATCGGTCGTTTTAACGGAAACCACTCGCCCGAAAGTGTCGAAACCGTAATCTTCGGTTATTGTCCGGTTGTTTCTGGTTGTTGCTGTGCTGGCAAGCCTGCCTGTTACGCTGTCGTAGGAGTTTTCAGAGGATGATGTTTCGACCCAGTTTGAATTGATTTTTTCATAATTTATCGTTTCAACCGGTCTGTTCAATGTGTCGTAGAAATAGCTTTGTTTTGTGCCGTCACTTGATTCGACCGAAACGACATTGCCGATGCTGTCGTATTCCCACCAGATCACGTGGTTGACATTGGTCGTGCTTTCCAAACCCGGAATGAACTGTTTTCTTGTTTCGGTCAATTTCCTGTCCAAATCATCGTAAGTCCAGACTGTTTCGCCTGTTTTTGTGCCGGAAGATGTGATTCTGTGCATTGTAATATTGTCTGAATAATCACTTTCATAGGTATTAAAAATATGGTTTCCGAACGGATCGAGCTGTTTGATGACTCTGCCCCATTTGTCCTTATAGCTTGTTAAAGTTTTGCCATATTTATCAGTAATTTTATCGCATCCGGAGTAACCAACACAAATATCATTATATGCGTATTGCTCCGTTGGAAGTCCGTCGACTGTGACTGTGAGAGGTCTGTTTCTGAGGTCGTAGGTGATTATTCTCTCTTCACCGTTTTCACTCTTTTTCACGATGTTGCCGAATGCGTCATGCTCAGTTTCTATGCACCTTTTGTCTGCATCTGTCGGATTTGATATCGAGCCGTCATACTGGCAGCTTTTCACTGCACGGCCGACAAGGTCGTATTCGGTTGTCTGCTTGATGATTTTGGGATTATCCAGCTGAGTAATCTGATTGTTCTGGTTTACTCCCCAGTATTCAAAGAAGTAGGTCTCCGTCAGGTTGCTCATAACGTCTAAGAAAGACTGATTAAGTCTCCGCAAGGCACTTTTGATAATTCATTCGGTTCTATTTTTCTTAGACCGCCACCATAGATACGCCCTTCCTCTTCAATATTATCAGTATTGATATTTTTTAATATTTCCCATATTTTAAAAACTACATTTTGGTTGTTGGCAATAGCTTTTTTTAATTGTTCTTTCGGATATAGCATAAAATATGAATTAGTCACTATAGCGTTTGAAAGATTCAATATAAAACGAACCGGGGAACCTCCGCTCTTGCATCGTCCCATGTATGAGCAAAGAAAATATGTCACAGGTCTCTGCTCCTGCCAATACCATTTTTTTCTGCTTCTGCAGAGATATTTGCCGCTGGTTTTTTCTATTCCACTTTGCAGATAACGCCATATTGCAGGATGATTCTGTTCAATCTCTGATTCCGGCAATTCGCAATCCAAAAGAAAATATTGAGGATCAAGTTGAGGCATTCCTTTGCTGTCAGAATGGACACAATCAGTTTTTAAGTACCTTGGACTTGGTAGAACAGGTTTGAAAAATGACATATCTAAACCTAATTCAGATATTTTCTCCCGGCTCATAATAAAAAAATCGTTATCTCCTGTTACAAGTCCGCGCTTGATTTCAAAGAAGTTTCCCAAAGTTATTTTGTTGCTATTATTATCATTCTTACGGCACTCTTTTTCCGGAAAACGAGTCCATTTGCGTTCTTTTACCAAATCGGATTTTTTCAACAGTTTTTTCCGTTGCGGTTGTTCATGCGTTCCGCCGAAGGTAAACTCCACATCGTAATCGCAATCAATGATTTCATTTTTAAACCACACGACACACGACGAAACCAAAGCATCTGAAAACATTACATTTTTAGGATCGTAACGGTGTATTTTCAACAAATGGACATGATTAAGGAGATAATCTTTTACAGCTTTACCATAATTCACATCCATAAATTCACTCGGAATAAGCCAGCCGCTTATGGCATTGGGTGCAAGCCATTTATGCGCCAACATAATAAAATGGCAATATAGCCCTGCCAGCCCTGATAAAGTTATTCCTGCTTCCTTTTTTACAGCATCTGACAAACTGATTTTTGCTTCTTGAGACAAATAATGATGGCGGACATAAGGAGGATTCGTAATCAACAAGTTATATTGTCTGTCCGGTTTAGTGCTGACAAAATCAGCATTAAGCAGATTTATTCCAGTATCGCTCCAAATATCTTTAGCACATTCAAAATATTCACGATCTATTTCTATGCCTGTCGCAGATTGAATTCGGTTGTTTCCGGCAATGCTTAGAAGTGCTGAATAAAACGCACCGCTTCCTATGCATGGCTCAAAAAACGATATTTTGTCTGTGCTTAAAAGGTTCACCCCGAATGACACAATTTCTTCCGCTAATTTATAAGGTGTCGAAAACTGCCCCAATTTACGGCGGTCATCAATACTTTTGCTGTTGTCAATCACAGCTTGCTTGAAAAAACGGATATGCTCCAACCCGCTTAAATCCCAAGTTGCTCCAAATCCTTGATTCGATGTTCCCATATCCAATCAATTCCCTCCGCTGCTTCATAACCTAAATAACCGGAATCGAAATATCCGCATAAAAATAAAGAATACGACACTTTTTTACCATAAGTGTTTTTCAGCTGCTGCATTTTGACAGCTTCCTCTTTGCGCCGCTTGCTTACATTTGTAAAATCACCTGCAGATTTCGCCTCCAAAAACAAAGGTAAATCTTCTGCTTTTGCCGAAAGCGGCATAATAGCAATATCCACAGGAATATTGACTTTATCACCTTTTTTCCCCGCAATATAAACAGGAATGTTCTGGTGAAACGAAAACATTCCGGGTTTCATCTTATCATAACGTAATCCGCTTTCAGCATGGAAGTAACCTTTATTCTCCAGAAAATTTGCTATTGCCGCGAGCTGTCTTTTTTCTTGAGCATTTCTTATTATCGGATCAGCAACAGCCCCACAGAGCCTGTCGGCAACAATTGTGGAAGAACGCATTATTTCTGTTCTTTTTGGTTCGCGCTTTTCCAACAACCATGTAAAGATATCAGGATCTGCCATTTTTATAATAATACCAGCTATTCTCTGCAATTCTTCAGTTAATGTTTCTTTTTGCATGTTTGGCGAAACCCTCGGATTTTCCGAATTTTCCATATTTTGAACGAGACCTTTGGAAACTTTTGCCAAACCAACCAGTCTGTCCCTTGCTATCGGCGGACATGTAGACATTCTCAATATTGGCAATACTTCGGGGTGGTTTTGTAAGACCGTCGGCGAAATATTGTTCAAATAATTTGTCTCCCGCAAGGCATTTTCAACGCTCTTCGCTGTTGTTACCCTTGTTTCCCGAAATGCCTTTGGTGCGAAATCCATAAACCATGTGTTGTATAGATCTACAGATTTTGCAATATCAGCCTTCCATAAATACGGTTTGTCAAGATTGATTGCCATTTTCACCTCTTATCCAAAAATCTCAAATATTCATACTCTGATTTTGATAAAACGCAATTCCAAAATAAACTTATTTTTCTTCTCATGCTAAACCCACTAGTTTATTAGTCAAACACCTTCCGCAGCACACTGAGCTACCGTTTTGCGGTAGTTGTGCCACACGTTTTCCGAATCAAGAACATTCACGATTATGTCGTAAAGAGAGGAAAGTGCAGGGGTAAAATCATAAGCACCGGTCGCAAAAATCAGCCT
This sequence comes from uncultured bacterium, assembly GCA_905235605.1. Classification (GTDB taxonomy): domain Bacteria; phylum UBP6; class UBA1177; order UBA1177; family UBA1177; genus UBA1177. The sequence goes on along the minus strand of CAJOMF010000063.1, from coordinate 11,068 downwards.
GTAATGGCAGTTTCCGGTATTGTAACAGTCGGTTGAGTTAAGTATCGCGAGAGTATCGACAGTCGCAGCCTCATTCAGAATACAATTCAGCCCCGTTGCATGAAATCCGGCTTCACACGTGCAGACTTCTGCCCCGCTGACGACCGAGCATGTTCCGTGACCGCTGCACGTAACGCCGCTGCAGCCTAAAATGCAGTCCAACCCGCTTGCAATATAGCCTTCATCACAGACGCACCATTCATCTTCGCCGTCTTCCTGACATTCTCCGTGCCCTGAACAGGTCTCTTCTTCGCAGAGGTCCGATCCCCATCCGCCGAAAAGGGACAGAAAAGAGAATAATACAACAAAAAGTGATAATAATTTCTGCATGACGACCCTCCGTGATGAAAATGAATAAAACACATTGAATTATACTGGATATTTGGAAATAAGCAAAATGAAAAACACAATAAAAACAGCTATGAGCTTAACACAAAATAAATTTGAAAACACTCATCTTTCCGATATATTCCAATGTTTTAATATCGAAGGATATTTCACAGGTGAAAAATGAAACACTATCTGGGACTTGATTTAGGCTCGGTGAGCCTTGACTGCGTCATACTCGATGAAAATAAGAATATCGTCTATAAAAGTTACCGGAGGACAAACGGCAGACCCTTGAAAGCGGCGGCGGAACTTTTTGCCGAAATCGAAGAAAGTTGCGGGAATATCGAACTTTCAGGGGTATGCGTCACAGGTTCGGGGAAAGAACTCATCGCAGGCCAGTTCGGTTTCGAAACGACAAACGAAATCATTGCACACGCAACTGCGGCATGGACGCTTTATCCCGATGTCAAATACATTTTTGAGATCGGCGGGCAGGATTCGAAATTCATAACTATAGGAACCGGTAAAAACGGAAAGCACTATCTCAAAGACCACGCTTTCAACGAGCTCTGCGCGGCGGGAACGGGCGCATTTCTCGATCAGCAGGCACAAAGGCTCGGACTGACGACTGAAGAACTGGGAAACATTGCATTTTCGGCAAAAAATGTGCCCAGTGTTGCGGGAAGATGCTCCGTTTTCGCCAAGTCCGATATGATCCATTTGCAGCAGAAGGGCGTTCCGAAGGATGAGATCGCGGCCGGTCTCTGCTTTTCGCTTGCAAGGAACTATCTCTCGGCTCTCTGCCGCGGGAAGATACCGCAGCCGCCGATACTTTTTCAGGGCGGAGTCGCCGCAAACAAAGGAGTAGTCAGGGCTTTCAGAGAGATTCTGAATTTAAGTGAAAGCGAACTCATAATTCCTGAAAACTTCGGTGTTATGGGTGCAATCGGAGCTGCGCTTTCAGCTTTTGAAAGCGAAAACAATAAAAATTTTTCGATCTCGGATATTGCAGAAAATTTTCAGCAAACTTCTGATTTTATTGAAGAAAGTGATTTAAACCCTATAAAATTCGAAAATGTCATAGAAACTAAAAAAGAAGAAAAAACGAAAGATTTTTCAGTGCTTTTTTTAGGCATAGATGTCGGTTCAGTCAGTACTAAAGGGGCTCTCATCGACAAAAACAGGAATGTTGTCGCATCCGCATACCTTCCTACTGAGGGAAAACCGCTCGAAGCTGTTGAAAAAGTCATGGCTGAAATAAGTGCGAAAGCTCCTAGCCATGCACCTTTCGCGGAAATTGCAGTTACTGGTTCAGGCAGACATCTGGCGGCAAAATTTTTAGGAACACCCAACACGATCGACGAAATTTCGGCGCAGTCGGTTTCGTGCGGCTATTTTTTCCCAAACTGCGACACGATTATTGAAATCGGCGGTCAGGACTCGAAATTCATAAAAATGGAGCAGGGAAAAATCAGCAATTTCAAGATGAACAGAGCCTGCGCCGCCGGCACTGGATCGTTTCTGGAAGAGCAGTCGAACCGCCTTAAAATCAGCATAAAAGAGGATTTTGCAAAACTCGCTTTTTCATCAGCCCGCCCTGTGAGACTCGGCAGCAGATGCACCGTTTTTATGGATTCAGATTTGGTTCACCATCTCCAGCGCGGTGCTAAAACAGAGGATCTGTGTGCAGGTCTGGCTTATGCGACCTGCGAAAACTACATCGAAAAAGTCGCAGGCTCGATGAAAGTCGGTGAAAACATCGTTTTTCAGGGCGGAGTTGCAAAAAACAAGGCTGTTGCAGCGGTCTTTGCAAAACTTTTGTATAAACCTGTAAACATTCACCCCTACCCTGAAATTTCGGGCGCAATAGGCGCTGCGATTTCGGCGATGGAAGCGCATTACGCAGATAAAAAGGAGCAGGAAAAAACTAAAGCAACCGACGGATTTGCGATCCGCGAAGAGCTGCTTCTATCTTACCTCAAAGAATACGAAGAAAACCCGCGGACCCCTGACTGCAAAGGGGTGATAGCAATGCCGTTCGCACTCAATATGACCGAGCATCTGCCGTTCTGGGCTGCATTTTTCGGTGAACTCAACTACGAACTTGTCCTTTCGCCAAAAACCGATAACGGAATCGTCCAATCGGGGCTAATACGGGTCCCGGCTGAGTTCTGCTACCCGATGAAAGTTCTTTTCGGGCACGTCCATACCCTTTTGGATAAAGGCTACAAACGCATTTTTATTCCGCATCTCCAGTTTTTCGCGCCGCCGAAAGGGAAACATCTGCAGTATGCCTGCCCCTACACTCAGGCCGCTCCTTACGTTGTGAAGGAAAATCTTGAAACCGATGCAGAAATCCTGACGATACAGTATCCGGTTGAAGGAGAAGAAAAATTCTGGACTGAAAACACTGCAAAAATTCTTGGTCTCACTTTTGAAGAAATCGACTGTGCCCTTGCAAAAGCATCTGCGGCACAGCGTGAATTCGTGAACAAGTGCATTGCAAAAGGGCGGGAAATCATCGAAGAAATTGAAAAAACAAACGGCCGCGGTGTCGTGATTTTAGGGCGTCCTTACAACACGACCGACAGTTTTATGAATCTGGATCTTTCGAAAAGGCTGAACGGATTCGGAATAACGACGATCCCGGCAGATTTTCTCCCTACAGCCGAAGAAAAACTTCCTTCACTTTGGGACAGGGTCCGCTGGGGATACGGCAGGAAGCTGATTCAGGCAGCAAGAATTCTGAAAAAGCACAAAAATCTGGGTTCGATAATCGTCACCAACTTCGGCTGCGGTCCGGACGCGTTCATCGACCAGTATCTTGAATACGAGCTTGCAGATACTCCCAATCTCACCGTAGAATTTGACGACCACCGCGCTGAAGCAGGCCTAGTGACGAGGATCGAGGCCTTTTCGCGCAACTTCAAAATAGCAGAAAAAGAGCGCTCGACAGTTGACGGGATCGACCCCGGCAAACCGAAAATCCCGCTTCGCGAATACACCTACTACATTCCGAGTTTCATGGATCACGCTCTGGCTATAAGCGGTGCACTCAAGGCAAGCGGCTGCAAAGTCGTCCTGCTTCCGCCGACTGATGACGAAAGCTGGAATTTAGGACTGAAATACGCCTACGGACGAGAGTGTCATCCGTTTATTTCGTTTGTCGGAGATCTGCTCAAAGCGGCAAAACGGCCCGATTTCGTACCTGAAAAAGCGTGCTACTTCGGCCCGTCGTATTTCGGCGCGTGCCTTCTTCCGCAGTACATCATCGCGATGCACCTGATTTTAAAAAGGATCGGCTTGGGCGAAGTCACGATAATGAACATCACCGACGAAACCAACATGAAGGAACTCGGTCCTGCATACCTTGCAAGAATGGCTTTCGGAATATATGCAATCGACCGGTTTTTCAAGTGGAAAACGGAGATCGGACCTTATGAAGCAGAGCCGGGAAGCGTTGAAAAAGTCTACCGTGAAATTCTTTCGAACATTGAAAACGGGCTTGAAACAGGAAAATTTTTCAAGGCAGTAAAACGCGGAGTCCGTGCTCTGAAAGCGGTAAAACTCACCCCTCAGAACGGAACGAGACCGAAAATAGGCGTTGTCGGGGATGTCTACACAAGGATCAACGCTCACTCAAACGGCAGACTTTTCGAGAACTTGAAAAACATGGGATTCGAAGTCTGGCCGTCGTGCTCGATGATCGACCTCACCTTCATGGCGCTTGAACTCAAATCGGACGACTTTCTGAAGGAAGGAAAAAATTTCAAAAGTTTTCTAGCGAAAGGCACTCTCCCGCTTGTAAAAATGTGCAAACTTCTGATCGACCGCTATTTCCCGGATTCTATCAGAACACCTCAGGAGCGCGACATCAATTTCATCAAAAAAACAGTCGGAAAACACATCGACATCACTATCGACCGCGCTTTAACTCTGAATTTAAACCGGATCGGAGAACTTCACGAAGCGAAAGCCGACGGAATCCTCAACGTCATGTGCCACAACTGCATGCTGGGAACCGTGACGGAATCACTCACACCGGCATTAAGAAAGGAGATGGACGATATTCCGATCTGCACTCTGGTTTACGAAGGCCTGAAATCGACCCACAACAAAAACCGCCTCGAAGCTTTCGCCCATCAGGTGAAACAAAGGAAAACAACTGAATTGCAACCCTAATGAAATAAAAAACTTCTTATTTCCCGCATTCCCGTTTCCACGGTTCTTTCGGATTATCTGGATTCGGCGTATAGTCAATCAACGGGCATTTTTCAGGATAAAAATCGCAGTAACACTCAAGATCACGAACTAACACATCGGAAAAACTGTGGAAAACATAGTAATGCTTATATTTATAGCCGTCGTCTTTTATCATCTGAAGATCAAAGTTTTCATCCATGCATACGGTTGTTTTCTCTGCAAAATTATAAAAACAGGCATCTTTGTTGTACTCTTCCGGAGATGAACTGTCGAAATTCTCTCCATCATGCAAATATTTCCTCATAAACAACAGCGTGTTGCCATCAACATTGGACGGTTGAACAGAATAAAGCCCCGACCATTCATACAGCGTTTCATATTTTATATTGTTTTTATCAGTAATATCAGCTTGAACAATACTTGCATCAGAATCAGCATTACTCTTTTTTTCAGAGCTGTAAATCACCGTATTTTTATCCTTGAAAATCGGATATCTGCCGTATTCATCATCTCTCGACACTTTAAAACATCCTTCATCTCCTTTTGACAAATCACAGAACTGTATTTCAAGATCTTGGTCAAAATAAACAACATAGTCGTCTATCATTGACGGATATCCCGCCCTGCGCTCATCCTCGACCTCGTTTTCTTTCTTATATTTCAATTCTTTCCAGTTATCCCATTCCCCTATTTTTGTGTATAAAATTCTTCTGTCGTTGGAATAGTATTCTTCGCCGCCGATTTCATAATATTTTGCGAAATTGGCCGACATGAAAAGATAATTTTCGCTTGCCCTGAGATCTATCGTGCTGGAAGGAATTTCGTCAGATTTGAAAGCATAGCCGTAAGTATTTGTCTCTTTGTCGTAATAAACCACAAATTCCTTATTTCCCATTTCGTAATACGGGGATTCTTTCTGGTCTGAGATACGCCAGTCAAAAGTTGAAATAAAATAGTATCTTGAATTCTGCCAGCCCTCCATCTGAGGTCCGCCGATTCTCTCAAGTTTTCTTGTGTCTAAATCATAAACATAAGTTGCAAGCGACTGAACTGAATCATACTGAATAGGAGCATTATTTCGAGGATTGAACTGGAGTTTTCCGTTGAGTAAATTCATTTGGAAAGATATCGCAATGGATGGAAGTGTCCATAATCCCGGTGTCAGCTGGGCATCGCATTGAAATTTTGCTTTCTTAATTCCGGAAGACAGACCTTCTTTATAATGAAAATATGTTAGTGCCGCTTCAAACGGATACTCCGAAGGACACAAATCATAAGGACGCGGCTTGCATTCATCGCAGCATTTATCAACTCCGCATAATGTTGACCACAAATCTTTGACATGTTCAGGATCATCACCTCTGAGTGGCTCATCCTTGTAGAAGCGGTATGCAATCCGATCTGCATATTCCCCGTATTCTTCGCAGTAGGGATCGTCACTGAGTTCAAAATTAGAATCATAGTCAGGTTTTTCGCAATCATCAGAGTCTGAATCAGGAAGACTGCTTTCAGAATCAGAATCATCGGTTTTATAATCATCATCGAGAACATCTGGCTCTTGAAAATCAGCATCTTCATCAATCGTTTCCGTATCGTTGCCGCCAGAATCGGCATCTGGAATGGTGTCGGAATCGTTGTTCGATTTGCTGTTTGACGAACACGATACAAAGAAAACGAACATTAAAGTTGTTATAATTATTGAATGTTTTTTCATGTTGTCCTCCTTTAGAACCAACCGTCGCTATCAGGCTGTGTATTTTTTGTTACTGAAGATTTATGCAGTGTTCCGCTGAAAACCTGATAAAGAATGCCGTCAAAAACATAGCCGTCTCTCAGATATTTCGGATTTCCGTTGAGTTTAATCAAACTGTTTTCGTCCACTTTAAATATTTCTGTTTTGCATCCTAAATAAATATTATTGCCGGATTTCTGGAATTCGGCTTTTTTGCATGTTTTTTCAAAGTTTTGTGCTTGAGTAATATTGCTTAAATCGGAAATATCATAAATCCTGACGATTCCTTTTCTGCTGAAACAGCCGCCTGTTTCTTCATAAACAAACAGTTTGTTATTCAGAATCTCAATATCCTTGACAGACCCTTCGACAGTAATTGTTTTCACCAGTTCAGAATTGCTCGGATCTGACAAACTGAAAATGCGGACTTGTTTGTTTTCGGCGGTAAAGAGTCTGCCGTTTCCGATTTTCAGGTTTTCGCAATCAGCAGCTTTCAAGCCTGATATTCTTGAGATTTTTCCATCTTCCGATATTGAAAACAAATCTATTTCATCGTTATTTGCGGCGTAAAGAACATCTTGATAGACCGCAAGGCTTTTTGTTTTGCCGCTATAAAGCATCTCTTTTTTGGCAAGTCTGCCGTTTTCACCGATTTCCATCCTGCGGATTCCTGTCAGACCGCCGAGATAAAGACTGTTTTCATATCCTGCAAGAGAGTATTTATAATCGAAAAACAGTTTGCTTTTATAATTGTAGTTGCCGATAGGCTGACATTTTTCGTGAAAATCCGTTGCACCCGGGAATAGAGAGCTGTCATTTTCGTTTACGCAGAAAGCCATTTCATATTCCGGTTTATCGACCGGAACTGAAATTTTTGTGAACCCGTTCTTTGTCAGTTCCCATGCATCAACCGTGTTTCCGAGTTTTTTCAAGTCTGCCAGAATGATTTTTTTGCTTGAAGAAAGTGGCTTTATAAATGCATCATAATCACTATCGAGAGAAGCAATCATTCGCATCCCGGCTCCGCTGTTCCACGAATAAAGTGCGGTTTTATTTTCAAGATCAGGCGCAGTAAAATAAAGCTCTTTTCCTTTTACAAACATATTGTTGAGTGAAAATTCCTGTCCGAAATCAAAAACAGCAAGCTCTTCCCATGAATCGTTTTCGCTGCCGTATGCGATAATTTCACCTTTTCCCTTTCCGTCTGTCATAAATGCATGAATCTTCTCTTCGATTGCAAAAAGAGAAATGTGAACCGGGCGTTTCGGAAGCGGTGCAAGGCGTGTCATGGAGAGATTGTTTCCGCAGAATGTTATTTTTACAAAATTGGTAGTTCTTACCGGCACGGTTTCTGTGGCATCAGGCTCTTTTCTTTTATGCAGAACCATGTTGTCCATTCCCGCTGCCATAAAAATATCTGTTCCAGCAGTTGTGACAGCTGCTGAACGCATTGAAATGCCTTCCGGCACAGAATAGACTTCGTTGAATATTCCGTTGACATCGTTGAATGCCATTTTGAAAGAATCACCGTCTTTAAAATATACAGCGTTCCTGCCTCCGAAACGGAAAATCTGGTTATAATCGCCATGAAAAGAAACAAGTTCGGCAGTAATGCTGTTTCCGTCAAAACCGACTTCCGTAAATTCAGAAGGTCTGGCAATAGATTCATACATCGTATCTTTCAGTATATCCTCGTAACCGAGTTCCCAGCGCGGGTCATCCCAAGGTTTCTGACCGAGATAATCCCACATCATGTCATACCACCACTTGCCGTATCCGGGAATAATCACGGCTTTGAAATACGGAATATCCTCAATGATGATATCGACAAGTTTCTCGGCTTTTTTTGCAAGAATCAGCTTGTTTTTATCACCATGTAGCGGTCTCTGGTCATAGTTGCTGAAATATTCCTTATTGACCTCATATTCATCTTTGCCGATCTCTTTGACATAATCATCGGAATTTCCAGTCACAACTCCGAAAGAAAGTTTCAATAACGGATATTCTCCTTTATCAAGCAATGCCTGTTTTTCCTCCTCTGTTCTCGGATGTGGAACTTCATAACCTTCTGTGTCAAATATTTTACCCCCCAGAACAGGATCGTTTTTATAATCTAATATTTCATAATTACCTGTTGATTGGATTTTTTTAAATTTTCCATTCTGAATGCATGATTTGCCGCTTGCAATTTCAATATCCCTGAATTCTTGCGGAGTCGGAAGCCAAGTCGTATGACCGAACTGTTTATCCCATACCTGATTAGGTTCGGCAAAGTTTTTGCCGCAAGCACCTTTGTCATCATCACACTTTGTGTGTGAGTCTTTATCTTTGCCGCAGTAGCAGTAGTAAGTCGCAAGTTTTGAAGGATTGCTTTCCTGACTGCAAAAATAGGAAGCCTGTGAATAAATCTCTATTTTATGTCCTGTGTCCTGCGTTCCGCTCCAAGTTCCGCCGTAAGTATTCGAGGTGGTATCTGTTATATGAACATCATCCCTTGATTTTTCCCATTTTCCACTTGCGGAATAAGCGTAATGATCGATAAATTTTTCTAAGTCGAATTCAAAATCCGATTTCAAATCCGGTTCCAAATCCCAGCGCCCGTCACCGTCCATATCACAAAAACTTCTCGCTCTTGAACAGCATTCTGATGTCGAATATCTGCAATTTTCGTTGCATTTCACACAATTTACGACATTCGGACAAGCATCCTCATAATCCAGCCATTTATCCCCGTCGTAATCATCGCACATATCTCCGATACCGTTACCATCCCAATCCTTCTGATCAGGATTATACACTCCAGGACAGTTGTCGTCTGCATCTATAAATTCATCCTTGTCTGAATTTTCACAGGCATCACCTTTTCCGTTGTCATTCCAATCATTCTGGTCAGAGTTGGGAATCTCTATGCAATTATCATCGGCATCAAACACCCCGTCTTCATCATAATCTTCGCAAGCGTCTCCTATTCCGTTATTGTTCCAATCTTTTTGATCTCCATTTTCATGGAACGGACAATTATCGTAAACATCCTTAACTTCGTCACGATCATAATCCCCTGATTCATAATGATAAATTGCATAATTTTCTTCCCCAGCAGCCTCATTATTCAACACAAGAAGATGTATGTCATATTCTTTCCCGTTGTCTGCTGATGCCGGAAATATATCAAGTCCTTCAAGTTCTATATTTCTTTTTGCCCATCACCTTCCATTTTTTCTTTAATGTGAATGAACCCGATTAGATAAAATTCCAACTCTATTTCATCATTTTCTACCCAATCTTTGACATCAATTAAAGTTTTATATGCTTTATCAGGAACATAATAAATATAAATTCCAGTGTAATCAAGACTGTCTTTATCATCATCATGCACATTATAAAAAAATCTTCCGTTCGGGGAAAAACTTCCTCCTTGAATCCAGTTGCCATGTTTGGACTGATTCCCGTCTGCATCAAGAATGTTATGGTAATATTTGTTTAACTGAAGTGCCTGTAAATTAACGGAAGAAACTCTTTCTGCAAGGAAGTATTCATTATTTTTTTCTATTACATTCAATCCTCTGATTTTATGGATTTCATTCAAGGGCTTGAATATCATTCCTGTTTTTGGAAATATAGCTAAATATGACCAGTCATGTTCAGCAGGGTCATCCTGATTATAGGTGCCGTTTTGACATTTTCCGTTTATCAAACAGATTTTTGAAACTTCAATATCTAAAAATCCATTTTTTGAAGATTCATCAGGATATATAAAAAACAATTTATCATGAGACGGCACAACTACTATTTTGTGTTTACCAAAATATCCATCGTAATAAAAATCACCATCCATAAATTTTGTTTTGAGAAATTCTATGTTTGTAGAATCGGCATAGTTCTTATAATTTATCTTATGATAATTACTAAAGAAGTGTTGTTCATCAAATTCAAAAATATCTATATATTTATTTTTCATCAAGACCCAATAGTCGGGGATAATTTTTCCATTATCATAGTGGTGAAAATGAGCAATTCCCTGAGTTTCGTGCGCTTCTTCTGTTGCATCACCGTCAGTGCCGTCACTTTTCGGTTTTTTATATGCTGAACCGTTTTCATAGAAAAACTCAGACCAAATTTGAAAACCTGATTTGTTTTCTTTGATTGATGAACTCAAATTTTGTTTAAATAATTCTTTTTCAAAATCATTTAAGTCTAAAGAATAAACAAGCAGAGAAAACGACATAAATAGCGTCAAGATAATAAACCTTTTCATTTCAGCCTCCATTTTTACAAACAAACAATTTATTATAAGATAAATAGTCATTTTCTCAAGAAAAAAGACTGTCGGAAAACATATCGACATCACGATCGACCGCGCTTTGACTCTGAATTTAAGCCGCATCGGGGAACTTCACGAAGCCGCGTCCGACGGAATTTTGAATGTCATGTGCCACAACTGCATGCTCGGCACCGTCACAGAATCGCTCACCTCGACTTTGAGAAAGGAAACCGACGATACTCCCATCTGCACGCTTGTTTACGAAGGCTTGAAATCGACTCACAACAAAAACCGCCTGGAAGCATTCGCGCATCAGGTAAAACAGAAGAAAACAACTGAATAATTATCCTGAAACGCCTGACCATTATATTGATCTCTGTCCAGTTTTCTTGTACCATTATACCAGTATAATGGTCAAGGATTTCTGGACAAAAAAATCCTCAAAAAAAGTGTTTTTTATCGCAGCATGAGCTGTCATGCCGTTTCTCCCGTTTTTCCGAATT
>CAJOMF010000062.1 GCA_905235605.1 uncultured bacterium | reverse complement strand
CACTCAGTAGTGTTTTTTGTGCCGGAAGATGAATTGACCCCGATTCTTGGTTTTTCCGCCGCTTTTTCCATAAAGCGGCGGATGTTTTTTATTTGGTTTTGGCTGTAGAGACGTGACCTGACACGTCTCAGAATGAATTTTTTACGGAGAAAGAAAAATGAAAAAATCAGTTATTTCAGTGCTTTTGGTTTTTGCGATCCCTGCATTTCTGGTCAGTTGCGGCGGTTCGGAAGGATCTGGCAGCGGCGGATCGGGTGATTCCAATGTAACAGGTGAAACAGGTTCGATTTACGGTATTGTCACTGACAAGGCTACAGGAGAACAAATTATCAATGCAGGAGTTGAACTTCAGCCAATAGGCTTGAAAACTGTTACCGGCAGTGACGGTCAGTTTGAGTTCAATGAAGTTGCAGCCGGCACTTACACGCTTTTTGTAACAAAGACCGGTTACAGCGAGAGCAGCAGTTCAATCACCGTCGAATCCGGTAAACAAGCAAAAGGCGATGTTCAGCTGGAAAAACTTCCTGCTGCTAAAAGACATCGATGAACTCGACTTCGGAGCAGAGATTTCCGATGTTTCGCGTCAGTTCAACATCTTCAACGACGGAACTGAAAAACTTGAGTGGGAACTGTCTTTTTCAGCTGAGTGGATCAAATCTGTCAGCAAAGAGTCTGGCGAACTCAAAGAGGGCGGCACTCAGGGTGTAATCGTGAACATTGACCGCAGTCTTCTTGAAAGCGGTGAAAACGTCACTACAATCCATGTCACATCGAATGACGGGAACAAGCAGCTTACTGTTAAGGCAACAGACGGAACGATTCTTCCTACACTCAACACTCTGGAAGCGACTGAAGTAAGATCTTCAACAGCGGTTTTGAATGCTGAGATATTGACAAAGGGTGTTCCAAGCTACAGCGAGCGCGGTTTTGTTTATGCACTTTCGTCAAATCCGACACTGGAAGATACGCTTGGAAAACTCACGGCTAAAGTTACGGAAGAAAACATGTATTCGGCGACAGTAACCGGTCTTGAACTTGGTGAGGAATACTATGTCCGAGGCTATGCGATAAATGAAGCGGGAGTTGCATACAGCACGAATGTTGTAAGTTTTCAGCCGCAGCAGATTCTGCCTAATCTGACGACTGAGCATCCGACAAATATCAGTTTCGGCAGCGGCACTGGCACATTCAACGGAACAATAGTAAGTATTGGCGATCCGGCTTATACAGAGCGCGGTTTCGTCTATGGTTTTACGCACAATCCGAGTGTCGATAACACGAAGATCGAGGTCATTGGAAGCGGTCTCGGCAAATTCTCGGCAAATGTAACAGAACTTGAAGTGGGTTCAATCTACTATATCAGAGCCTATGCGATCAATAACAAAGGGGTCGCTTACGGATCGGATGTTATGCTTGACCTCAACGGAACAGTCCCGCAGGTCAAGACCGAACCTGCAACGGATCTAAATATCGGAGCGGGGACGGCAATATTTCACGGTGAAATAGTAAGTGTCGGAGATCCGACATATACAGAACGCGGTTTCGTTTACGGGCACGATCACAACCCGACATTAGAAGATGACAATAAGAAAGAAGTAACCGGCAATGGTGAAGGAGCTTTTTCGGTCAAAGTTACAGAACTTGAGATAAACACGATCTATTACATTCGTGCTTATGCAACGAATGCAGTCGGAACCTTTTATGGAGATGAAGTTATTCTTAATTTCAGTGCAATAATGCCTGTTGTAAACACAAATGCAGTAACATCAATAAATATTGGCGGTGGGTCAGCAACTTTCAACGGAACGATAGAAAGTGTAGGCGATCCTGCATATTCAGAGCGTGGCTTTGTTTATAGTCTCGCACATAATCCGACGATTGATGACTCAAAGAAAGCCGTATCTGGCAACGGCACGGGAGCTTTTTCGGCGAATGTAACAGGGCTATCGGTTAATAAAATCTACTATGTCAGAGCTTACGCGACAAATGTTGTAGGTACGGTATACGGAACGGAAGTTTCAGCTGATTTCAGTGCAATCATGCCGATTGTAAATACAAATGCTGTAACATCAATAGACATTGCAGCCGGAACTGCTACTTTGAATGGTTCAATAGAGAGTATCGGAGATCCTGCATACACAGAAAGAGGTTTCGTATACGGTACTGTTCACAATCCCACGGTTGAAGATGACACAAAGAAAGTTGCAGCCGGCACAGGTACAGGCGATTTTTCTGCGAATGCAAGCGGCTTAGTTTTGAATAATGTCTATTATATCAGAGCTTATGCTAAAAACGTCCAAGGGGTATCTTACGGAGAAGAAATCACTCTTGATTTTAAAGGTACGCTGGCGACAGTCAAGACAAGTGCTACAACAAATGTCAGCATTGCTTCCAAAACTGCGACATTTAACGGTTCAATAGAAACTGTCGGAGATCCTGCATATTCAGAACGCGGTTTTGTATATGGTCTCACTCATAATCCCAACATTGTTGATGATACTAAAAAGACGGCTTTAGGCAGCGGAACAGGGGCATTTTCTGCGAGTGTAACAAATCTGGAAATGAATAAGACATATTATATTCGAGCCTATGCTACGAATTTGCAGGGAACTGCTTACGGCGATGAAGTAACATTAAATTTCAATGCTGTTCCGGCTTCAGTTACAACTAACAGTGTTTCAAATATAGATGCGACGATGGCGACATTGAGCGGCAATATTACTGCTATTGGAGATCCTGCTTATACTGAAAAAGGTTTTGTTTATAGCAAAACACCAAATCCGACTACCAGTAACAACAAAGTTACAGTATCCGGCAGCGGGAGCGGAACCTTTACATATAATTTGACAGGGCTTGAGACTCAGGTTACTTACTATGCTAAGGCTTATGTAATCAGCAACAATAATGTCAGATATGGAAGCGAGGTCAGTTTTTATACGGAATCTCCATATTATTACGTGCTCAAAAATGCAGGTCTGATGGTTCAAAAAAGTGATCTTACAACAAACCCAACTACTTGGATTTCTGCTAACACAATGGCTAATTCTTCTACTGTGGGAGGTTTTTCCGACTGGAGACTTCCTACTATTGATGAGCTCTCTCTTTTGTTCCAGAACATAGAAGTTATAGGTGGGTTCCAAGTTCCAATTGAAATAAATACGTGTGAAGGAACACTTCCTATCTACTGGTCTTCCACTTCAGGGGCAACAAGTGGGACTTACAAGGTAGAATTACTTAATGGTACAGGTAGTATTGATGATTTCGATGGAACGAAAAATTCAATAACACTTACAGGTGGTTGCTGTAACGGAAACGTCTATACTGGCGCATGTTATGCTTATGTCAAAGTTTATTTCCAAGCTTTTGCACGTGCTGTCAGGACAATACACTGATGTTATTTCTCAAAAACCAGCGTTAGCGGATCAATTTGCCTGTCCTTTCAAAGAAGGCGGGAGAATATACCTGAAATATTTATAGGAGGAATTTAAAATGAGTTCAGAACCGGGAGCATCTTTTATTTCAAGAATCAAGGATTCACTGTAGATGATAATGTATATCACTGCTATTACGGGAACGACATTGGCCGGAGTCATCAAAGGGTGCGGTTTAATGAATGATGACGAGGAACCTAAACAGGAAGCGGTAGTCGAACAGGAGCAGGATGAGGCGGAAATGAAGGCTGCGCCTAAACCCGCAGTAAAGCCGAAAGCAGCAGTAAAGGCTGTTCCCGCAGCTGTCAATGAGCCGAAAGCGGAAGTGAAAAACGAACCGGAACCTGCCAAAAATGAACCTGTCAACAAGGTATCAGGCACGGTTCAAAACAACCGGTCTGAAATTAAAAAGAAACCGGCACCGGAACCTGCTAAACCGGCAGAACCCGCTTACAAGCCGATGACAGAAAAAGAGCGTAAGGAGTTTGAAAAGGAAAAAAAAGAAGAAATGAAAGAGACAAAAAAGGAAGTGGAACAAAAACTTGATGAAAAAGATCCGGCCGGCAAGTCGTCCAATGTAAAAAAGGAAGAGAGAAAAAAGATTGAAAAGGATGAGGACGATTTCAGGAAAAAGATGAGGGAAAGGCTTAAAGAGCAGAAAGAAGACAACCCTGCTAAAAATGAATAAATTAAGTTGGTTACTGCGGAACTCTTCAGAAATACAAGGCAAAGCAGACCAAAAAACAGGAAGATTTCAAAAAATAAAAAACCAAAAATTCGAGTGCGGAAATAGTCAAAATAGACTAAAGAAGAACTTCCAATCAAGCATTCATTCTCGATTTTGACCGCAGTTTTCGAGATCATGTTTCTGCTCGCTCGTAAGCTGTGATGCACGTATTGAATCTAATGTAAGGTGCGTCCGCAACGCTGATCAGCACTTGGTTTCACAAAATAATGTGTTGAGGTTCAACTCATCGGAACAATTTTTCCTTATCCCAATCATCAGGAAATCCCATAGATTCAAGCTGCTCGACCCTGACAGAGCGCATTATCTTTTTGAGTTCGGAAACAAAATCGTACTCTATGCTGCAAGCGTCAAGCAGCTTTTTCACGATGCAAACCGAGGCATAGATTTTGCCGGAATCCGGCCACGCAGTCACCCAGTCACCTTCGATTTTTCTGGGAAATTTCGGTTTTACGATAACAAAATGCTCCTCAATCTGGAATCCATAAGATAATCTCTCCAGATATGATCCCAATCCGCGTTCGCAAAAAACATTGAGTTAGAAGCGTCCTGATAAGGATATGTGTAGCCGCGCAAGCGATAGTAGCTCACAGATTCAAGTTTTTTCACGAGATCAGCTTTTGATATGCCGCTAAGCCCTCTCGACAAAAGCAGATCGACCTGCTGTTCAGGCGTTAAAGGCGGTTTGTTGTAAGGAATCGGCATGAAAATCTACAAAAAACCCCGCTGGGTGCGCATTCAGGCAAAGCCCGAAGAGGCGTGCGGGGTCTAATTGCCCCCAATATAGTGTTTTGCGATCCAAAAATCAAGTTATTTTTACAAAAAAGCAAAAACATCGAACACAATTAACAAAAATTCAACATAAACAATTACACTATTTTTAATTTTATTGCAAATTATTCAAGAAATATTTTTAATCATTCAATTCAAACATAGCGTACGGTTTCACAAAACAAGGCTTTGATGGTTCAAGAGATTTTCAATTCAGTTCAGCTGTTCATCATCTCAAGCATGATTTTGAGGGCGACTTCGACCGCTCCGAAATCGGGAAAGAAAAGATTTGAGTGAAGTGAAACCGGCTCTGCTTCCGGATCTTTGCGGCAGCCGACCCAGAACATGATCCCGCTCCATTTTCTGGTGAAATAGCCGAAATCTTCTCCGACGAGACCGCCTTTTTTATAGATGCACCTGATGTTGTGCTTTTCAGCGGCAGTTTTGAGTTTTGTGAATAATTCCGGAGTATTGCGGACTTCGATGTATTCGCCCAAAATCGTGAGTTTTGCTGTGCAGCCGTAAGCATCGGCGCATCTTTGAGCCGTTTCTTCAACTATTTTCGTGCCGATGCCCATCATTTCTGAAGTAAACGAACGCAAAGTTCCTTCGATCTTGGAGTATCCTGAAACGACGTTTCTCGCCGTTCCCGAAACGAGTTTGCCGAAGTGGGCGTGAAAAGTTTCGGTCGGATTGATGTTTTTGCGGATGTTGTGCTCGACCACGGTCAGAAATTCGGCAGCTGCAGCCAGAGCATCGTGACCGCGCTCGGGGAATGCTGCATGCGCTGTTTTGCCCTCGAAAACGACATCGACTTCGCGCGGAATTGCAAAAAGAATGTTGTCGTTAGAGGCGATTTCGCCGACAAGAAAATCGTCGTTCACATGAATCGCGTGCGCCGCTTCGATATTGTAGCTGTCAAAAACACCGCTTTCAATCATCTTCCTCGCGCCGCCGGCCCCCTCTTCACCAGGCTGAAAGACGAAAAGAATGTTTTTTTCGGGCAGTTTTTCAGCTACTTCCGCTAAAATTCCGCAGAGGACGGTCATGTGGATGTCGTGACCGCATGCATGCATGACTCCCGGATTTTTTGAGACTATTTCGTGGTCAGGACTTTCATCGACTTTGATCGCATCCATATCGGCGCGGAAAAGTTTGTAAGGTTTATCACCTCCGTTGTGATAGTCAATGACGATCGAAGTCAGAAACGGACGGTAAACTTTAAAAAGCGGTGAGCCTTTCGTCACTTCATTAAAGAAATCGAGAATTATCTCGGCAGTTTTGAACTCGTTGAACGAAGGTTCGGGCGATTCGTGCAGAGTCCTGCGGAGTTTTTTCAGTCTTTCCAGATCCATTTATTTCTCCTCGAGAAGGACCTGAACCGCCTTTTCAAGCTGCGGATCACGCCCTTCGATAATGTTGTTCGGAAGCATCGGGACAACGAAATCGGGAACGAGCTCGTTGTTTTCAAGATATTTTCCGTCGTTTGCGATAATGCCGATCTGCGGGATTCCGAAATAGAGCGATTCATCGAGAAGAAGCGGCCACCAGACAGCGGTCGCAGTTCCTGCAACCGGCATTCCGACGATTTTTCCGAGTTTCAGTTCGCGGTAAGTGTAGGGGAAAAGATGAGCGTCGCTGTAGTTCCCCTCGTTGACGAGAAGGATCGTCTTTTTCGTCCAGCGGTCCTGCGGATCTCCGCCGAAATTCCTGACTCCGCGGTGGCTGTACTGCGTGTACTTCTTGCCGCCGAAAAGAACAGAAAGCTCGTCGTGAAGCCATCCTCCGCCGTTGAAGCGCGTGTCGATTACGATTCCTTCAGCGTTGTTGTAGCGCCCCATGATCTCATCGAATATCGTTTTGAAGCTGCCGCCGTCCATTCCTCTGATGTGGACATAGCCCAGTTTTCCGTCAGAAAGTTTTTCAACTGATTCGCGGTTCTTTTTGACCCAGCGGTTGTAAAGAAGCTCGAATTCGGCTCTGTAACCTATCGGTTTGACGACTTCTTCCCAGTGCTCCGAAGTTTCGGTATTCCAGAATGAAATACGAACTTTTTTGTCAGCTGTGCGGTTGAGAAGTTTGTCGAAACTCTCGGCTGTAACCGCCATTCCGTTGATTTTTTCAATGATATTTCCTGCCTTGACTTTGCTTTCGGCTTTGTCAAGCGGGCTTCCTTTCATTATTTCTTCGATTTTCACGCCGCGTTTGTCGAAAGAGTAGAAAATTCCGAGCCTTCCAGATGCATCACCCATCGCCATGTAGGGCATATAGCCGCTTCCGGTGTGGGAAACATTGAGTTCACCCAGCATTTCGGAGAGAAGTTCGCTGAAATCGTAGTTGTTGTTGATGAACGGGATATATTTTTTGTATTCATCTTTGTATTTTGCCCAGTCGACACCGTGAAGTCCGGTGTCATAGAACTTGTCGTTCATGGTTTTCCAAACAAATTCAAAGAGATACGCATATTCCGAAGATTTATTAACTGAAAATTCTGCATTCGGCGCGATTGGTTTGACTTTTCCGTCAGCAGCCCCGATTTTGCTTGCCTTTCTCATGGCTAAAACGAAAAGCGACGTTCCGTTTGCGTCCATATTGAGCGAAAAACGGGGGTCATCCCAGAACGCAATGTTTCTCGGATGCGGAATAGATGTAAGAACTTTCTCCTTCTTTTCGCGCAGATCAAGCGCAAAAACACGGAACTCAGCAGGATCAAAAGTCATGTAGTAAAGCGTTTCGCCGTCTTTGGAAACCGCGTGTTCAACATAGTTTGCAGGATTGAGCGAAGTCTTTACGATCCTTTCTTCGATATCCTTCGTGTCGAATTCGACCGCTTCTTTTTTCTCTTCCGCTGCCGGTTTTGCAGGATTGGGCAAAGTCGGAGCCGGAGTTTTAGCCGCTTTTTTATTCGCCTCGGCCTTTTTCTCGTCTGCGATTTCCTCTTTGGTTTTCTTAAAATTGTCCAAACCTTTTTTGTTGAGGAAAAACGCATAAAGTTCCGAACCGCCTATCCACGAAATAAATTCGCCGTTTCCGCTCCACTTCGGCAAAGCGTCAAATGCACCCGAATTCGTGATGTTTACGACTTCGCCGCCCTTTGCGTCAACGATCCCGATCTCTCCGCTCCAGCGGTCTCTGTCGTTGAAGACAACTGCAAGGCGCGAGCTGTCAGGAGACCATGAATACTGCTGGTCACCGTCAATGTAGGAAACATTTTTTTCGCCGGGAAGAACAGTCGTGTGAGTATTTTTTTCGGTATCGAAAACAACGAGTTCAGTCCTGTTTTTGAGGTATGCGATCTTGTTTCCGTCGGGCGAATAATAAGCCTGAAAAGCGTTGAAATCGCCTGAAATTATTTCTTTTTCGCTGATTTTTGTCGAAGTTGCAAAATATGGTTCGTTTTCGTCTTCGAGAGTCGTTTCGTAAACTTTCCAAGTACCGTCACGGAATGAAGAATAGAGAAGTTTCCTGTTTTTCGGATGAAAGTTTACCCATCTTTCCTCGTTCGGCGTGTCGGTGATACGTTTTGTCGTGCCGGTTTCGGTATTTACGACATAAATTTCACCGCGAAGCACTAGCGCAGCCTCGCTTCCGTCACTGTTCGGAGCAACTTCGTCAGCCGCAGAAAGCATAGAGCGGAGTTCTGTGCCTTTTCTTTCAACAGTAGAAAAAACTTCGAGTTTTACAGGCTCTGCGCCATCTTTCAAAGTGTAGATCTGACCGTCATAAGAGAAGCATAAAGTTCCGTTTTTGCTTCTCGAAAGAAATCTCACCGGATGGGTATCAAATTTCGTGACCTGAGTTTTTGCGCCTGCGGCAGAGCGTTTCCAGATGTTGAAAGAGCCGCTTTCTTCGCTCAAATAGTAGATGTCTCCGTTTTCACCGAAAACAGGATTCCTGTCTTCGCCGCCGAAGTCACTGAGTTTATTGAATTTTTTAACATTTGTGTCGTATTCCCAGATGTCGCGTGTATTGCTTGAAACGTGGTGCTTTCTCCAGTTGTCTTCGTAGCCTTTTTTGTCGTGATAGATGAATTTCGAGCCGTCGGCGCTGATTTTGAGATCCATGACGGGGAACGGAAGTTCGAGTTTTTCTTCGCCGCCTTCAGCCGGGACCGAGTAAAGCTGCGGCATTGCTCTCGACGGGAAAAGCGAACTCTCCTTCGTGCCGATCCTCGGAGAATAAAAGTAAATCCTCGAATCGTCGGGCGAAAAAGCCATCGGAATATCGTTTGCCGAATGGAAAGTTACCCTTTCAGCTGCACCGCCGTTGCGTGAAATGACATAAATATCGTGGTTTCCGTAGCGGCTGCTTACGAACGCCAGTTTTTTGCCGTCGTTCGACCAGACCGGCATCGATTCAAAGGAAGTAGCTGAAGTCAAAGCGCGTGCAAAACCGCCTTCGACCGGCACGATGTAGACATCCCCCATGAACGCGAAAGCTATCTCGCTGCCGTCGGGAGAAATCGCAGGATATCTGAGCCAGCCGAGCAGATTCCCCGACTCTTTTTCTGCCTGAGAGAGCGCCGCAGCCTCGACATTAACTATTTTGTCAACCGGTTTTTCCTTTTTTATTTTGGTTTCGATACCCAAAAAAGAATCGATCTGCTGACATGAAACAAACAAAAAAACAAGTGAAATCAAAGTAAAAAACCTTTTCATAAGACCTCCGAAATCATAAAAAACGGCAGGTTTTTACAACGCAAAGCGCTTTCAGTCAAGGCAAAGCGCAGATTTTGGGTGTTTTTATTTGAATGCAGCCTTCATGCGGTCGATATCCTCTTTTTTGCCTGCAGCAATAAGGACATCGCCGATTTCGAGCGTTTTCGTGGGTGACATAGTCCCCTTCCCCGTCGATTTTTCGCGCACTGCAAGAACTAAAACGTTGAAATTTTCGCGCAGTTTGAGGTCAATGAGGTTGTGCCCCCACATTTTTTTGTTCGTGTTTACCGCTTCTATGCGGTATTCGTCTTCGAATTCGATGCTGCACTGCTCCGTTCCTTCGGCGTGCTGTACGGTTTTGAGCATGCTCGCCTTTGCAAGGATCTCTCGGTGGTAGAAGTCGATGAGGTCGTGTTCGTGGATGCAGCCGACGACTCTGCCTTCGTCGGAAAGAACAGGCAGTTCGATGACTTCGCGCTTTATCATGAATTTCATCGCCTGAGAAAGCGGTGTGTCGAGTTTTACTGTCGGAAAAGTAGTGTCCAAAAGGTCGCTTGCCAGAACGATGCTTCCGATCGCGTCGTAATCGACTTTGTTGTTCGAGCTGAAAACACCGTTTATCGCTCCCAGATATTTGCCGGAATCATCAACGACATAGGATTCAAAACGTTCCTTGTCCCTCATTTTATCAAGGATCTGCGGCAGTTCTTCGTCTTTGTGGACGATGACGCACTCAGGTCTGAGGCAGAGCTGGACATGGTTTTCGTTCATAATGGAAGCCTCTTCGCTGTCATCGATCGATATTCCCTCTTTGAAAAGCTGGTAGTTGTAGATCGAGAATCCGCACATCCGTTTTGATATCATCGTTGCGACAACTGTCGAAAGCATGAGCGAGGGCAGCATGTTGTAGTCACGGGTTATCTCGAAAACAAGAAGCAGTGAGGATATCGGCTCCTGAGTCGCAGCACCGAGAAGAGCTCCGATTCCGACAGACGCGAAACTTAAGCCTATCGACGAGCCGAATTCGGGATAGAACATCGGGATTATTTTGCCGAAACCGAGACCGAAAATGTATCCGACGAAAAGGATCGGAAGAAAAATTCCTCCGGACGCACCGCTTGCAAACGCTATCGAAAGGAAAATAAGTTTGAGGAGCGCTATTCCTATCAGAAATCCCGGCGTGAAGCCGTTTCCCATAAGCATGACGTCCTTGCCGAGACCGAAAATTTCGGGAACAAAAGGAACAGTCAGCGCAAACGGAAGCAGAAGCAGCGGAGTGTGGATGTATTCAGGAAGTTTCGCCTTGACTTTGTCAAAAATATTGGAATTGAAGTAAGTCAGCTTGATGAGGCCGACTCCTAAAAGCGCGTTTATGAGACCGAAAGTCGTAAAGAGAAAAATCTCCGTTCCGGAACTTATTTCCGCGCTGAAACCGAGTGCAGCAGCGGGAAGCGCAGTGTGCCCGGGCATAAAGTATGAGCCGAAAAAACTCGCCGTTGCCGCAGAAACTACGATCGGCGTCAGAGTTCCTATCGCATAACTTCCCAATATCGTTTCGACCGCGAAAATCGTTCCGGCGATGGGTGCATCAAATGCGACCGCAAGACCGGCAGCAGCGCCGCAGCCTACAAAAAGTTTGATTCGCGATATCGGCATATGGTAGAACCCAGAGTCGAGCCGATCAC
The DNA here is from genome assembly GCA_905235605.1 of uncultured bacterium. GTDB lineage: Bacteria > UBP6 > UBA1177 > UBA1177 > UBA1177 > UBA1177. Next base: position 13,959 of record CAJOMF010000062.1, on the reverse strand, counting down.
AACTATCGGGCCTTCGTTTCCAAGAGGAAGGCCTGTAGCAATGGATAGCGACGAAGTTATCATTTTGAAGACCGAAAGCCTCGGCGGCATTATCCCGTTGTTCTTTTTCAGCGTTTTAAGCAGGAATCCGAAACCCGCACCGCCGCTTTCCTTGCAGACATAACGGATTATGAAACCGCTTATGAAAACGCCTGCAAGCGGAAGGGTGAACTTGTACCAGAGCGGAAGTTTCTTAAAACTTTCGACCGCCGCGATAGTCGGAGCACCGATAAAAAGTTTTGAGAGATAATCTATCATCCAGTTGAAACACAAAAACGCGCAACCGGCTAAAATTCCGATGATGACTGCGGCAAAAATGAGGAACGAACCCTCTTTGAGTTTTGCCTTTTCAAGAAAATTTCTGAATGTGTATAGCGATATTTTTTTCATGGTTTTTGTCTGTATATTTTCAGCGTATCTTCACCCAGCTTTTCCGAGTGAGTCAGGTGAAAAGAGTTTTCAAAAATCTTTTTGGTTTCTTCATCGAAAAGATGAAGTCCCGTTCCGAATGTTTTCGGCGAAACAATGAGCTGCATTTCATCTATCAAACCTTCTTTCAAAAAGGCTCTCACGAGGTTGGAGCCCCCTTCAAGAAGGATAGAATTTATCTTGTGTTCCGCACAGAGTCTGGTCAGCGCTTCTTTCAGCGAAAAACCGTCTTCCAGAATCAGCGGTTTTATGCCCTGCGCCTTGATTTCATGCGCTTTTTGCGAGCTTGTGACGATTATCGGGGAGCGCTTCATTATTTTTGAGTTCAGATAAACTGAAAAACAGCGGCTGAAAATAACCGGCTGCGGGTCAAAACCCTCGATCAGCCTGACTGTAAGCAGGGGATCGTCGATATTTACGGTGTTTGCACCGACCGCGATAGCCATGTGGGAATTTCTGAGAATGTGCGTGTGTTTCTGCGCCTCAAGCCCTGTAATTATGCAACGTTCACCAATTTTATCGGTGATGAATCCGTCGCTGCTGAGTGCAACTTTTGCCGTGACCCACGGAAGATTCGTGCGGATTCCTTTGAAAAAGAAGCGGTTTATCTCTTCTACTTCAGCTGCAAAGCCCTTTACCAAAAGGGCTTTCACGCCGCTGCGCCTCAGAAATTCCATTCCGCCGCCGGCTTTTTTGTTTTCTTCCTCTTTTGCGACGAAAACTCGCTTGATACCCGCTTCAAATACAGCTTTCGCGCATGGCGGAGTCTTTCCGTAGTGGTTGCACGGTTCAAGAGTTACCGCCATGTTGAGCCCCTGAGCTTTGAAACCGATTTTCCTGAGAGCGTCGGCTTCGGCGTGATCGCGGCCGTATTCCTGAGTCCAGCCCTCGGAAATAATTTTGCCTTCATCATCAAAAATGACAGCTCCCACTTTCGGATTGGGATAAGTCTTCACTGTCGCATTTTTTGAAAGTTCAACCGCCCGTTTCATCATTTCAATGACGATATTTTCAGGAATTCCGCTCATTGCGTCTCCAACTAAAAAAGCCCCGCACTTTTACGGCAATAAATATTACTGTCAAATAATTGCAGTAAAAATTCACAATTCTATTTTTTCTGCCAGAGAATATGGGATATATGCCCTTTCAGCCGTCTGCTGATAAGCCGCTTCTTCATGCATATATGCACTCATTGCCGCACCGCTGAAATCCCGGAATTTATCAAGAACTTTTCTGAGAACACAAAGTTCCTTTTCCGAAAAAACCGACTCCTTGAAACTGAGAGGAGGAAGAATCTTGTATGAAACGTAATCTTCCTGCTCATTATATATTTCTTCATACGGAACAAGTTCCATAATACCGGAGTTCCCGACCGGAAGAGCCCCCATCGGCATGTGTTGATAGACAAGACCGCTCATTGAACAGCCGTTTTCCTTATAAAACAACGCATCGGAATACCAAAGCAGTTTCATTAGTTTCACTTTGAAAAGAGGCATACAGTGCATTGCAAAAAAGGCAACCATCCGGCACACTTTGTCAACATTGAGACGCTTTTTGCCTGTTAATTCAGGTTTTGATTGAAAAGCCAGATATTCAGCTTCAAGTTTCTGTATCGTTAGAAAGCGCTGACTTGTACGGCTTACCTCTTCTTCAACAGAAGCAAGAATTTCCTCATAGCGTTTTTTAGTGAATTTGTCTTTATTGCGGACAAGATACTGCCTTGCTTCTAACGCATTATGCCGAATAGTGCGAAGGATCTCATCATGAGTTTCGTCCTGAATGAATTTGCTTTCATAACGAGCGATCGTTGCATCTCCCCAGCCAAGCATTCGGGCAAGTTCACGCTGGGTCAAACCGTAAAGCTCCCGCAACTCGACAATATCGGAAGAAGTGAGCAATCCGCATTTTTTGCGGTATTGGTTGCGCGCCTCGGACAAGTTGGCATCCATCATTTTCGCAGGAACAAATTCATTTTCCTCTTCATTGCAGTTTTCGCAAACGCAGTATTTCGCACGGTAATTGACTTGTGTCTCTTTGACAAAAGCCACACTCTTTCTTGTCTTTTCGCAGACAGTATGCTTTTCACCGCACAAAGGGCATTCAATTTCATACTTTACCAAGTTGGTTTCCTGTTTTGTTGCCATCTTTAACCTCTCTAATTCCGTTTTTTATACGGATAAACCGTTATCGGTCTTCGGGCAAAATGAAATGAAATACAAAAAACGAACTCATTTTGCGTTTTTACGCGCCTTTTCAACCTGACTTTGATATAAACATCACGTTTTTTCACGCGTCTTCCGAAAACATAAAAAACATTAAAACCTTCTGCGACATTATCAACAACACTTTCACAGTAGTTCTCGACTGTCAGCTTTTTAAGCTCCTTCACGACATCGGAAGTATCAAAATTCAACGCCAGAAGAGTATTTACATTCGTATACGGATCTTCAGGCTCATCTTTTTTTCTCAATTCTTGAAAAACGAAATCTCTTTCCATATTGAAATCCTCACTTTCCAGAATAGACTTCATTTTTTCGAGAAATTCCTCAACAGCTGATTTTTCCGATTTCACAGAAAGTTTCGTAACAGCCTCCATATCAAGCAGCATATTGTAAATATCAATTAATATTTTGTCAATATCATTTTTTTATTCTTAACAGTTTGCGAGATAATTTTCTCTTTACCAAAATTTATATATAATCGCCCGTTTTAATGTTTTTTAATGGAGAAAATCATGTCTGCAATACTCAAAATCGTCTCGATCCTGCTTTGTGTTTTCATGTTCGCATGCGGAGGCAGTTCATCTGACGAAAACGAAACTCCTGACGACACCACCCCGTCAGACGATTCCGACACCGTAACGCCGGATGGCGATTCAGACTCGTCAGATACAGACACATCGACCGAAGAAACTGATAAAGATGCCGACACCGCTGTTTCAGATGAAGACGGAGAAGAAAACGACGACGAATTCTCCGATGAAGATGCTGATTTTGAAGAACTTCAGACCGGCGGGATCTACATTTTTTCCGATTTCGACGGATCGGGCAATGCAAAATCGAGAAACATTCTTGGAAACGGCGGATTTCTGGGTTTTTCGATTTTCTCTCTCGGCAAGAAATACTGGGCAGTGAGCGCAATACATGAGTCTATCCCCGCTTTCGACTGGGACAATGCGACCGGCAGACTCTATATTTTCGAGAAAACCAAGCATGTCGAATCGCTTGATGACGCCGCTTTCGTGCTTAATCACCCCAATCAGACAGTGCAAGCCGGCTTCGGATATGCAGCAGCGGCTCCGTGCGACATAAACGGCGACGGCTTTGACGATTTAGTCGTTTCTTCGCACCTTGCATCATTCGGAGACCTTTATGCGGCGGGCGAATTTGTAATTTTTTACGGCAGTCCGGACGGCTGGAATGAAGAAACTTTCTCGATTTCGCGCCTTTCTTCCGCCTACATTCAAAAAGCCGACAGCATGAGCCAGTCTTTAGCATGTCTCGATTATGACGGCGACGGTTTTGCAGATATTTTCGCAGGAGGACAGAACGCAGGGCCTGAACTTTCGGGCGGCGGAAGTCAGGGAATGGTCGCATTTTTCAAAGGAAGTGCGGCTGGTCTTTCCGAAAACGAAAACTGGGTAATGCTTCCCGAAGTTGAAGAAAAAGCGCAGTATTTCGGCAGTTCGATGCTCATAGAAGACTTGAACGGAGACTCAAAACCCGATCTTGTCATTTCGGGCTGGGGTTTGAAAGAGAGCGCTTCTTCGGCAAATTCAGGCGGAGTATACATTTATCTGGGCGGAACCGACTGGCAGAGCGGCGCAACTTACAAAATTTTCGGCGAAACCGGTTCGCAGTTCGGAAGCGGATTAAAAACTATCGAAATCGGCGCCAAAAACTATCTTGCCGTCCTCGCAACTAAAGACAAAACTTACGGAACGGTAAACTTCTACGATCCACTTGAAGACTTCGCCGCAAGAGGACGTTTTTCGTTCCCGTCGGCATTCGAGGAAGAAGGAAACATTTCCGATTTCGACACGATAAAACTCTCTGCTGATACCGATCTCATCGTTATCGGCGGCAAATATTTCGGTAACGGCGGAATGACTTACTGCGCAACGATCAGCAACAAAACGATCTCGGATCCTGAAGCGTGCAGATTCCAGCCGGCAACACCGGAAGGCGGTTTCGGAAATGCCGTTTTCAACAACAAAAACGGCGAAATAGTTGTCGGAATGCCTGAATATATCCACAGATTCTAAGGTTTTATGGGAAACGGCAGTTTTTTTTATTCACGCAATTTCGTCGGTTCGTTCGCGAACAGGCTTCACAAGCGGATATATCACTATTTTTTCAGAAAATTCGATGTTGAAATTCCAGATCCTGTCGGCTTTGAATCGCTGAAAACCAAAGATGAAAACTACAAAAAACGCCTTGTCATCTACATTTCGGGGCGCAACAGCAAAATCGAGCAGTTTCTTTTGAACGGATTTATGATCGAAAACGGAATCACGCCGCCGAGCCACTCTTTCGGACCGAAAACCCGTTTTTTCAGGCCGCTAGGCGAGCTCTGGAGGATGTTCTTTTCACTTTTCAAGCCCTCAATAATAAAGGAAAATTTCATTGAATCGCTCTACATTCCGGTCGATTCGCCCGAAGAACTGAGCATCGATCCCGTTTTTGCAGAAGTTTACCGCAAACTGAAGCATCAGGAGGCGACATTGATCCCCGTAATAACGCTGTGGGACAAAAATTTGGACAAAAAAAGCCGCTGGGAGTGGGTAAACCAGTTTATCGGTCGCTACAACTTCTGGTCAACTTCGTGGGAACTTCTAATGTTCATGCTGAAACGGAGGAAACTGACTTTAAGAATCGGCATTTCGTCATCGGCAAAACTTGAAGATTCCGAAGAGGTTTTCGTCCGCAGACTGTGTGACCTGATGAACACTTCAAAACGCAATGTCGTCGGTGCAGCACTCAAAAACTGGCTCGACCTCAAAAACGAAACTCTGTTCAAAATGGAGTTGTCCTCACAGGAAGAGAAGCGCTCGGCGATAAAAATAATGAATTCGATGTCATCGGAATACAGCCCGCTGTACGCCGAAATACTTTCCTATTTCCTCGGAAAAATATTGAACGCGCGTTTTTCGAGATTCACGTATTCAACAAATGAAATCAATGAGTTATGCAAACTATGCGCCCGTTCTGAAACAAACACCGTTTTCGTTCCGACACATAAAAGCTACTTCGACTATCTGATACTCAACTACATTCTTTACCGCGAAAAAGTAACAGTTCCGCTCGTTGCGGCAGGCGACAACCTTGATTTTTTCCCGCTATCGCCGGTTTTGAGAAAAATGGGGGCGTTTTTCATCAGACGGCAAATCCAGAACGATGAATTTTATAAGAAAATCCTCACGACCTACCTCGAACAGACCGTAACTGCCGGTTACAACATGGAATTTTTCATCGAAGGAGGCCGGTCGAGAAGCGGAATGGTACGTTCTCCGCGAACCGGAATGCTGAAAATGTTAGCCGAAATCACGAAGGCGACAAACAGAAAGCTCTACATCGTGCCTGTTTCCATAACTTATGAAAAACTCAAGGAAATCGAGGATTACAGCAGGGAAAAGCAAGGAGTCAAGCAGCCGGAGTCGGAACACTTTCTCAAAAAAGTATTCACCCTCTTCAGGGCAGACTACGGTCCTGTTTATGTCAAATTTTCGCAGCCGATTCTTTTGAACTCAAAATTCACGGATGAGACTGCGGCAAGAATCGCGGAAGTGCAGGAAAAAGCCTCGGTCATCAGTTTTTCGGCAATTTTTTCGGCTGTTTTCATGGGTTTTGAAAGTCTTTCGATCAAAGATCTGGTCGAAAGAATGGAACAGACCGTCGAGATCCTTCACACGCTTCCCGGGATCGAAACAGCTTATGCGCTCAACAATCTCGATGTAAACTGCTCGAAACTTGTGGGTATCCTGCTTAAAAAAGGCGATCTGGCACAAAAAGGAAAACATCACGAAGAAAATCAGGAACTTACGATATCAAAAGATTCTATTCCCGAATTTTCTTTCTACAAAAATTCGGCGGCGTTCGCATTCGCGCCTTTCTTCTGCGAACTTTTCCGCGACACGGAACTTTACACTTTCGTAAGCGAGTTTCTCGAAAACACGATCATGGGTTACTACGAATCGATCAATTCCGAAAATCAAATCGATGTTTCTGCCCTTCCCGACTGGTTCAAAACGATGCTCCGGAAATTTTTTGAAGATAAATTCGCGATTTTCGGCATGATTCTCGAACTTTTGGGAGAGGGAAACATTTTAAATGAAGAAAAATCAAGACACTCCGAAATAGTCAGGAAACTTCTGCCGAAAGTGAGCGAAAAAATCCACTCAGCCACTGCTGACGAAATCTACGAAATGCTGTTTTTCCTCGAAAAGAAGTGCGTCATAAAAGATGACCTTTCCTCTTTCGACGAAGCTGCGGCGCAGGAAATCTCAAGTAAAATCAAAGATATAGAATTTTAGCGCCGCCCGTGATTCTTCTCGTGTTTTGCGCCGCTTCGGGATTACGAGATCTCGGAATAACGTAATCCCGGTAAAATAGCGGCGCCATAAAAAAAATCAGAAAAAAATCTAAAGATTCTGGTGGAGATGGCGGGAATCGAACCCGCGTCCAAAAAGGGGGAAAGTCGGGCGTCTACGTGCGTAGCTGTCTGTTTTAATTAGTGTTCAGGCTCCCAGCAGCAGGATCCCTCACACTTTTTCGCAATTGATTTCGCTCCCCTCACCCTGCGAAAAGGTTCAGGTCGCTATTCCGCTGTTTGGCGCCCTTGCTACAGCCGCGGAAATACCGCAGAAGGACGGGCAGGCTTAAGCTGCCAATGCAAAATTATTATTTGCGTTTCTTGTTTTGCCGCTTTTTACGAGGCCAGCGGCGCCTCGGCATGCAGCCGGAAAATCCAGCCTCCCTGTCGAAACCAAGTCATCCCCACTTGTCAAAGAAGCGTTCCTGAAAGAACGGCGGATATTATAATCAGGATCGGCCGAAAATCAAGACCTCATCTCTACCCCTTCTCTGACCTCACCTTTATTCCCTCTCCATAATGGCGAGGGACAGAATACAGCGAAGGGAATTAAAAACATTTTCCAAGATTTTTTTCTACATTCTTGAAACTTTTCTCTCAAATAGTATATTTTGCCGTTAAAAACCTGTTTTGGAGGAAACAATGCTGAACAATTTCGACATTTCGAATGCAATGACGATCAAACTCGACCCCGTTCTTCCCGAATATCCGAAATTCGTGGAAGGGATCAGGCGTGCTCCGAAAAGAGAGCTCACTCTCACCAAAAACGAGATCGAACTTTCGCTCAGGAATGCTCTCCGCTATGTTCCTGAAGAACTTCATGAGGCACTTGCTCCCGAATTTTTAGATGAACTTCTCACCCGAGGCAGGATCTACGGATACCGCTTCCGTCCTGAAGGCAAGATCTGGGGCAAACCGATCGATTCATACAAAGGAAACTGCATCGAAGGCAAGGCTTTCCAGGTAATGATCGACAACAACCTCGACTTCGCGACAGCGCTTTATCCTTATGAACTCGTAACTTACGGCGAAACGGGACAGGTCTGCCAGAACTGGATGCAGTACCGCCTCATCAAAAAATATCTTGAAGTCATGACCGACGAACAGACGCTCGTTCTCCACAGCGGACACCCGCTAGGCCTTTTCAAATCGCACAAAAGAGCACCGCGCGTCATCACGACGAACGGACTTATGGTCGGACTTTTCGACGATATGCAGAACTTCAACCGCGCAGCGGCTCTCGGTGTAGCTAACTACGGACAGATGACTGCCGGCGGCTGGATGTATATCGGCCCGCAGGGGATCGTTCACGGCACATACAACACGATCCTCATCGCAGGAAGAATGAAACTCGGCGTTCCGTGGGACGGCGACCTTCGCGGCAAACTTTTCGTTTCCAGCGGTCTCGGCGGCATGAGCGGCGCACAGCCGAAAGCAGTCGAAATTGCGAAAGGTGTCGGCATTTTCGCCGAAGTTGACGCTTCGAGAATCGAGACAAGACATTCGCAGGGCTGGGTCTCGCTTGTTACCGACAGCGCGGAAGAGGCTTTCAAAAAAGCCTTTGAATATATTGAGAAAAAAGAGCCCATCAGTATCGCTTACCACGGCAACATCGTCGATCTGCTTGAATACGCCGATTCCAAAAACATCCACATCGACCTTCTCAGCGACCAGACAAGCTGCCACGCAGTCTACGAAGGCGGATACTGCCCGGCAGGGATCACGTTCGAAGAGAGAACTGCGCTTCTTGCAAACGACAAACCGAAATTCCGCCAGCTTGTCGATGCGACGCTTCGCAGACATTTCGAAGTCATCAAAAAGCTCGTTGCGAAAGGAACATACTTCTTCGATTACGGCAACTCCTTCATGAGAGCTATCTTCGATGCAGGTGTCAAAGAGATTTCCAAGAACGGAAAAGACACCTTCGAAGGCTTCATCTGGCCGAGCTACGTCGAGGATATTCTCGGTCCCGAACTTTTCGATTACGGTTACGGCCCCTTCCGCTGGGTATGCCTCAGCGGCAAAGAGAGCGACCTTGCAAAGACCGACGAAGCGGCTGCCGAAGTCATCGCTCACTGCCGCCCGGTCCTCCGTTATCAGGACAAGGACAACTACCACTGGGTAAAAGACGCGATGAAAAACAAACTCGTCGTCGGAACTCAGGCGAGAATCCTTTATCAGGACGCGGCGGGAAGAACGCAGATCGCAAAGAAATTCAACCAGCTGGTACGAGAAGGCGTAGTAGGTCCCATCATGCTCGGACGTGACCACCACGACACCGGCGGCACCGACAGCCCGTATCGCGAAACCTCGAACATCAAAGACGGTTCCAACATCATGGCCGATATGGCGACCAACATTTTCGCCGGAAACTGCGCGAGAGGTATGAGCCTTGTAGCTCTCCACAACGGCGGCGGAGTCGGCATCGGCAAATCGATCAACGGCGGCTTCGGAATGGTCCTCGACGGCTCCGAAAGAGTTGACGCGATACTTGACATCGCATTCCCGTGGGACGTCATGGGCGGCGTTTCAAGAAGAGCGTGGGCAAGAAACGAGCACTCGATCGAAACAGTTGTCGAATACAACAAAAACAACGAGCACAAAGACCACCTCACCCTTCCCTACATCGTAAATGACGAACTTATCGCGAAGGTTATGAAAGCGGTCAAATAATGTCGGAACGCAGGCGGCTCGCCTGCATGAAAAGGGATGGATGATTTTCGAAGTTTAGGCGTTTTGTCTGCAGAAACTGATTGGCATAGCCGCGGATATTTACCTCACATAGAAAACAGACAACTTCAATCTATTGCCTATCGATTATACGACTCTGTTCCCAACGATGTTATCCAACAATGGCAAAATGAACTGCAAATAACAGAGAAAACAACTCCTAACGCTCCAGAATTGCAGGAATTGCGTAAAAGGATGGATAAATACGAAGATGCCGGATACGGCCAATGTTTCCTCAAAGATGACCGAGTGGCTTCAGTAGTTCAAAATAATTTACTTTATTTCGACAATATCCGTTATTTATTGCACAGCTGGTGCATAATGCCGAACCATGTTCATATTCTGATGGAAGTAAAAGAAGGCTGGACACTTTCTGAAATAATGCATGGCTGGCGTTCTTATACGGCCAAAACAGCCAACAAAATATTAGAAAGAACCGGTGATTTCTGGCAGAAAGAGTATTTAGACCGCTTTATCAGGAACGAAGAACATTACAAAAATGTGGTTGAATATATCAACAACAATCCTGTAAAAGCCGGATTGGTAACTGATGCAAAAATGTGGAAATGGTGCAGTTTTTATATGGTGAATGTTACAAATGCAAAATAACTATGCGGGCGAGCCGCCCGCGCTCCGACAAAATAACTATGCGGGCGAGCCGCCCGCGCTCCGACAAAAGGAGGTCAAATAATGCGCGACCTCAAAAATCTTCTCGAATCACTTTACAAAAAGCTCAATAAACGCGGGCTCGTAGATCCCGACCCGCTCAAATTCCTCTATGACTACCCCGACATAAAAGACCGTGAGATCACTGGACTTATTGCCTCTTCTCTGGCTTACGGCAGAGTGGCGCAGATACTTAAATCTGTTGACAGGATTCTGCAACCGATGGAAGGCAAACCGTTCGATTTCGTCACTTCTCACAATGAAAAGGATTTTGCCGCGATATACAAAGGTTTCGTCCACAGATTCACGACCGATGCCGATATAGTCAGGCTTTTGTGCGGGATAAAGCGCGTTCTCAAGGAATATGGGAACTTCGAAAACCTCTACCTCTGCGGAGTCGGAAAGTTCGCCGACGAGGTGAACATGTCAAAAAAATCTTACCTTATTCCCTCTCCCGAAGACGGCTCGGCGTGCAAAAGGCTCAATCTCTTTTTCCGCTGGATGGTACGCTCTGATGAGGTTGATCCCGGCGGCTGGACGAGGGCAAAACCTGCCGATCTGGTAGTTCCGCTAGACACCCATGCATTCAAGGCGGCAAAAATCCTCGGTTTTACCGGGAAAAAGGCGCCGAACTACAAAACTGCGCTCGAGATAACCTCTCATTTTGCCGAAATTTCGCCCGCTGACCCGATAAAATACGACTTTGCGCTGACACGCTTCGGGATCAGAGACGACATGACTTTCGATGATTTCAGGCGCGAAGTTGAAAAAACGCTGGGATAACGGAGAAAGACATGATCGAACTCAAGGAAATAAACATTGTCGGTGAGGTTTCGCGCGCTCTGAATATAGCCGCGGCAAGAGTCAAAGCGGTTCTGGAACTCACCGAATCGGGCTGCACGATCCCTTTTATTGCAAGATACCGCAAAGAGATGACAGGCTATTTGGATGAAGTACAAGTTGCTGACATCATTGATCTTTCTGAAAAAATTTCAAGCCTTGCCAAAAGAAAGGCGGCGATCCTCAAATCGCTTGAAGAAACGGGAAATTATACCGACGAGCTTGGGAAATCGGTAGCAGATGCGGCGGACATGACAGTCCTCGAAGACATTTACGCGCCATACAAACCGGGAAGAAAAACCAAGGCAGACAAAGCTATCGAAGCCGGGCTCACGCCGTTTGCGGAATACATCATGCTGAACAATCCGCCAATGACGAAAATCATTGAAAAAGCTAAGGATTTCACTTGTGAAGCGTTTACCGATACCGAAAGTGTGCTTAACGGCGCGAAAGAGATAATCGCACAGAAAATCGCCGATAACCAGAGTGTCAGAACATTTGTGAGAAACTGCATCGAAAACGGCTGCATCGTTTCGAAAGTCAAACGCGGCAAGCAGGAAAGCGGTGCAACTTACAGCGACTACTTCGATTTCAAGGAAAGCGTCCGCAAGATCACGCCTCACCGCGTCATGGCACTCAACCGCGCGGAAAAAGAAGGGATTCTCAACATTTCTGCCGAGACAGGTCTGCCGGAAAAAGATCTTGTTGACCGTACCGAAAGCCTCTTTTTTGCGAAAAAGTCTGATTTTTTCAAAGAGTGCGCCTCGTATTCGCTCAAAAACTTAGTGACAGGCTCGCTTGAAACCGAGACTTTCAATAAACTCAAAGAGGAAGCTATCGAAGTTTCGCTCAACACTTTCCACAAAAATCTTGAGCAGATTCTGCTTATGCCGCCCTTCGGTGAAAAGGCTGTGATCGGTGTCGATCCCGGCATAAGAACAGGCTGCAAGGCGGCACTTCTTGACGAGCACGGAAACTTCGTTGAATCAATGCTCTTAAACCTTCATCTGGATAAAAACGAAGCAAAAAAACTCGAAAAATGGCTCACAAAGTACGATGTCAAGGGGATCGCGGTCGGCAGCGGGACTTTCGGCCGCGAGGCACACGAAATCCTCAAAAATTTCTTCGGAAAAAATGTCGTTGTCGCCTCTGTCTGCGAGGACGGAGCATCGGTCTACAGCGCAAGTGCCGTTGCAAGAGAAGAGTTTCCCGACCTCGACATTACGGTCAGAGGCGCAATTTCCATCGGACGCAGATTTCAGGATCCGCTTTCGGAACTCGTCAAAATCCCCCCTGAAAGTTTGGGCGTCGGGCAGTATCAGCACGATATTCCGGCAAAAAAACTCTCCGAAAGGCTGAAACGCACGGTCGAATGGGCGGTAAACCGCGTCGGCGCGAACCTCAATACCGCAAGCCCCTATCTGCTCGCCTACATTTCGGGGCTCGACAGCAGAAAATCGGCTGAGATCGCAGCTTTCAGACGCAGCGGAAGGCGTTTCAAAAATATCGAAGAACTCAAGAATATCAAAGGGATAGGCGCAAAATCGTTCGAGCAGTGCGCAGGATTCCTGAGGATCTTCGGCGGCGACGAAATCCTTGATTCGACAGGGGTGCACCCTGAAAATTACGAATCAGTTAAAAGTGCGGCGAAAAAAGCTGGCATCACACTTGAAACTTTAGTCAAAAACCCCGAAATCATAAAAAACAACCGGCTGATTCAGGAACTTCTAACCCCCTCAGTCATCGAAGAACTTCAAAAGCGCGGTCTCGATCCGCGTGAAAAATTCGAGCAGGCTGAATTTTCCGAAGAAGTCCGCACGATCAATGACCTCAGTGAAGGAATGATTTTAAACGGGATCGTCAGCAACCTCACCGATTTCGGTGCTTTCGTCGATATCGGAATCAAGGAAAAAGGACTTCTCCACATCTCGGAGATCGCAGACAAATTCATCAGACACCCGTCCGAATGCCTGAAATTAGGACAGAAAGTCTCAGTCAGGATCAAAAATATCGATATCGAAAGAAAACGGATTTCTCTTTCAATGAAAAAAATGTAGAGACGTTTCATGACACGTCTCCTGACACATCTCATTCCCTGATATCGTGATTATTTCTGAAAATGTACAGGATCTTCCAATTTAAATTATCAGAACAGAACAGCCTGAATCATCGTCCAAAGGATCTCCGCTGCTGCCGCCGTTGCCGTCAGAGGCGTCGTCAGTATCATCGGACTGAGCCTCATCGCCGTCATCGTAACAGCCTGATCTGTCCCAGTTCATGCAGTCGGAAGCGCATTTTGCAACTCCGTTTTGGGGAGCGTTTGCAAGCTGGCTGCAAGGGATCGTATCGCCGTCGCAGATCTCGTTTGCATCAACGCTGCCGTTTCCGCAGTTTGGATCGACTGGAGTGTTACCTGTATCGCCTGTATCAGTCGGATCTGCCGGAGTGTCAGTATCAGCGGTATCTGCAGGATCTGTCGGATCCGACTGGTTGACCGCACCGCCGCACTCAATACTTGAAACATCCGTCCCTGCAAGTTCAAAAGCCCTTTTGACAGCTTTGCATGCGTTTATCCTGCCGTAGCCGTAATTCTGGTTGAAGCCGTTCGCGTCATAAGTCTCGCCGCCGACTTTGTCGGAAGTCGTCTTGAAAATATCGTAGATC
>CAJOMF010000061.1 GCA_905235605.1 uncultured bacterium | reverse complement strand
GGTTTCGAGGTCTTCCACGGTGTTGCTGAATGAAATCGTTTTCAGCAGGTTAGGTGAACGCGGATCATTCAAATCAAATATTCTGACACGCTTGTTTTCTGCAGCAAAAAGTTTTCCGCCATCGATCCTGATGTTTTTACAGTTACTTGTTTTTACTGACGATTTTCTTGAAATCGAGCCGTCTTCGGCAATTTCAAAGATGTCAATTTCGCCGTAGTTTGCAGCATAAAGCGTATTGCCGTAAAGTGCCAAGTTGTTCGATTCCCCGCTGTAAACCATCTCTTTTTTGGTGATTTCACCGTTCTCTCCGATCTCAACTCTGCGGATCCCTGAGAGACCACCGAGATAAAGGCTGTTCTTGTAGCCTGCAACACTGAATTTGTAATCCAGAAAAGTGATTTCGTCGAAGTCATAGTTTTCGACTTTCACGCACTCTCCAGTTTTTTCTTCAAAAATCAAGCACAAACCAACTTATTTCGGACAAGAATCCTGAAATAAGGACACTTGCCGTTTATTGAAAGATCTTTATCATCATCCCCTTTTCGGAATTTGATGATTTCAAACTGTTCCGGATTAAATTTATGTAAAAAAGTGATCGGAACCCCTATCGCCCCACTATAATCCATTGGAATGTCCTGAGTTTTATCCACATTTATAGCCGTGTAATTATCATAATTCGGGTAATCCAGTTCGTTGCCGTAATATTTTTTTGTTAAAGGAATTTTTTCGTGTCTTTTGAAAGTGTCTAAATTAGTCAACCACAAACAGTTGTTTGAAGAAATAATTCTGTTGCCGAACTCATCTATTTTTGTTTCCGTTCCATACAATTCATAGTCTTCGGGAACAATGAATCCTGAAATTCCTCTGCCGAGATTTATTCCCAACCATACCTTGTTTTCTTTAATCAAATTGAAGATTTCTTTATACGTAATCGCATTTATATTGCCGATAATCAGAAAACTTTTCCCATATCTCATTATTTGAGCAACATATTCCCGGAACAATGAAAATGGAGGATTTGAAACTATGATATCGGATTGCTTCAACAATTCGATACTTTCCTCGCTTCTGAAATCTCCGGTACCTTTAAAATAAACAACATCATCCAAGGTCGGATCTGTTTTTTCTTTCCCGGTGTATTCGTAATAAAATCCGCATTCGCAAGATTGATTGAATATGTTAAAGTCCGATTTTCTGTAACATGCACAAATTAGTTTTTTTAAACCTAACTCACAGAAATTATTGACAAAATATTTAAAAAAATTACTATTCCTCGCATCATCGCAATTACAAAAAACTGTTTTGTCGCGAAAATGAGCCTTGTAATATTGAAGTTCGTTTTCTATATCAACATATTGGGTATAGAATTCATCGTTTTTATTGGTTTTTGCATTATCCAACAAACTGTGCTGCACTTTTCTTGCCATATCGCTCAATCCTTTATAAATTTGTTTTTGTAATTTGGTTGAATAAATCGTTGCCTAACATTTTCAATGAAGTATTGGCTATATCCAGCATAACATCGAACATTTCCTTTTCACTCCATTTGCCGCCATCGCCTTGAGTGTAAATAGATGCAGCCTGAAGCATGATAAGCTTGTCTTTGTGCTTAACAAATTTGTTCTGACAAAGATTTTTATTCATTTCCATTCCGTAGTTGGCTGCAGTCAGCCTGTCCAGTCTGTTTAGAGAACCTATATTGTAATGAAGCGTTATTGTTCGTCCGTCAGGTCGCACGACAGTCACATCTTCAGTAAGAAAATTTGAACCTTCCAAAAACAAAACATAAGGGAAATATGATTCTCCCAGCATAAAATTGGCAATTTCGGAAATATTTTTATGAGATCTTTCTATTGCATTTCCAGCAACCATTAAATCCTGATCGTTATTTTTGCCGACCAATTTGCCTTGTTGAATGTTTTCGATGTCTTTACCTTGATGTTTGGCTTCTGAAACCAATATAACACGCCATTCATCGTTGTCATCTTTAACTTCGATAATGCCTCCGTCAGGTTGTATGTTGGAATCCGGAACAAAAAGAGTTTGTCCCAATTCAGGATCAACTTTCTGAAGAGCCTTGTTAATTTCTTCCTTATTGATACTTGTTCTGTGACGGAATGATAGTTGCGGAATCTTTTTTTGAAGAGTTTCAACTATGCGTAAAGAAGTATTTTTGACCAGAGAATCATGTGTCTTTGCTTCTTCTCCGAATATTCCGATGACACCATGAGACTTTTTCTGCTGTTTTGTCAACCTGTTTGATTGATTCTTTTTCAAACCTATCTCCTTAACTCGAGCTAAAAACATCGGATTTTTTACAAAAAAATGAGAAAAAGTCAATCTTAGAAACGATATCCATCATCTTTTCTCTCCACCTTTCTTGTTATTCACATTCCTCAAATTTTCAGGCTTCCAGTCAAAACCCCAAGGCTTTTTCGGATTCTCAGGGTTCGGCTTATATTCAGTTAGAGGACATTTGTTCGGATAAAAGTCGCAGTAACATTCAAGATCGCGGATTACCAAGTCTTGAACACTGCGGAAAATATAGAGATTTTTATATAAAAATCCGTCATCTTTCTGAAACTCCAAATCAAAATCCATATCCATACAAACAACCTTTTCCGTTTTATAGTTGTAAAAGCAAGTATCTTTTACTGCAACACCATTCTTATTATAATTTCTCATAAAAAGCATAAGATCGCCTTCAAAATCAGCTGCTTGTATAGCTGTCAGATCAGGCCATTCGTAAATGGTTTTATATTTTATATTCTCTTTATCTGAAATATCTGCGATAACCAAAGAGTCTTTATGTGATTTTATGTTTTCAGCGGCATAAACGACAGTGTTTTTATCCTTAAAAATCGGGTATCTTCCGTATTCATCGGCTCTTGAAACCTGAAAACAGCTTGAGTCACCGATATCCAAATCACAGACTTGAACTTGGATGTCATAATCAAAATAAGTGACAAGACTGCCAATCATTGACGGATAGCCTGCTCTCCTGCTGTTTCCGAAAAGAGTTTCCTTTTTATAAGTCAACTCTTTCCATTTGTCCCATTCACCAATCTTGGCATATAAGATCCGTACATCACTAGCATTTTCGGCAAAACATGCAGTCATAAAGAGATACGTTTCACTTGCTCTTATATCCACAGTTTCTGTTAGTGTTTCTGAAAATTTAAAAGCGGTCCCATAAGTGTTTGTTTCCTTGTCATAAAACAACAAATGCCGGTTTGTTTCACCATAATATATGCTATTTTCATTGATACTGTCTATTTTATAATCACGAGTTGAAACAAAATAATATTTTTTGTTTTGCCAACCGTCCACATAATCCCTGCCTAATCTTTCAACTTTTCGCGTATTTAGATCGTATACATAAGTACCATCTGTTTGCCAAGAAAGTTTGGTATGACCCAACCAAAATAATACTTTACCTTCAAATTCATTAAACATCATTGCAGGTATTAAATCAGACGTTTTCCAGAATCCTGGAGTAAGCAACGCATCACACTGGAATTTTCCGGCAGTCGTTGTTTTTTGACTTTCATAATCTTTTGAATCATCAACTATTTGCGGTTCAAACGGATAATTTTCGGCACATAGATCAAAATGTTGGGGCTCACACTCATAACATTTTGAAACACCACACATTTTTGACCAAAGAGCTTTGACATTTTCAGGATCCTGTGCCGGTGTCGGCTCATCACCGTAATAATAGTAAGCGACATTGTAACCGGCATCGCCGTAAGCTTCAAAATATGGATCGTCGCTCATTTCGGGAATGTCGATGTCACGCTGCCAGTCGTCATCTTCTGAATCTGTGTCGGAATCATTGTCTTGATCCGGCATTTCTTCAGAATCATCAACTATTTCAGATTCTTGGCTATCAGAGTCTTCATCTTGAATTTCAGAATCCTGTGTGCCTGAATCAGCATCAGGAATAGAGTCGGAATCATTTTCTGATTTTGATGATGAGCAAGAAAAAAGAAAAAAGAACCCTAAAAACACCAAAAATAAATTCAAATATTTTTGCATTTCTTCTCCATAATTAAATCGTAAAAACACCAAAAATTATGGTATTTTCTATTTAGTGTCAACTAAAAAGATGGTGATAAATTAAATTGCAAATTTTACGTCAGGATGGGCTTTCAAAGCCTCGTAAAGAGCGTGCATCTTCTCTTTGTTTTCAACGTAGACCGGAACGGTGTAGGATGTGTATTTTCCGGCAGAACTTTTGTTTTCGGTCACCTTTCCCCTAAGCGGGATCTCGGTTTTTGCGAGAATATCCAAAAGATCGGAGACATTTTTCCCGACTTCCTCTTTCGAGTGCATGACAACTTTCAAAGAAATGAGAACCGGGTATTTTACTTCTTTGTTTTCAAGCATAACTATTTTATTTAATTAGCGTTTACTGTGATTCCGAGAACGAGTGAATTGATCTTTGCCCTTGCGTCATCAGCACGAGAGCTTAAGAGAACGGGGACTTTTGCGCCGACGATCACGTGACCGGTCTGAGCGCCGCCCCAGTAGTGGACGAGCTTGCCGAGAACGTTTCCGCTTTCGATGTTCGGGAAAATAAGGATGTCCGCGCATCCTGCCATGACGGAATCGATCCCTTTGACTTTTGCAGCGTATTCGGAAATTACGTTGTCGATCGCGTAAGGCCCTTCGAGGTAAGCGTCGATGTCGTCGAGCTCGCCTTCAGCCTTCATTCTCTGGATCTCTGCCGCATCAACCGTTGACTGGATCTTTGGAGAAACCGTTTCGATCGCCGAAATGTATGCGACTCTCGGTTTTTCGAAGCCGAGTTTGTGGAACACCTGAACTGCACCGCGTGTCATCTCGATTTTCTGTTCAAGCGTCGGAAGCGGGATTATGCCGCCGTCCATGAGACCGACGAGCCTTTTTCCCTCGCCTTTTGAAAGCGGATCTTCGTAAATGAGGATGTCGCTGACGACTGCAGCTGCCTTGAGCCCGTTCTCCTTTCTGAAAACGGCTTTCATGATCTGCGCGGTCTCTACGCTTCCCTTGAGGAGGATCTGGACTTTACCTTCAGCCGCCCAGTCAGCAGCTTTCGAGCAGCTTTCAACGTTGTCTGCACACGGAACTATCTCGACTTTTCCTTCAAGAACAGTGCCTTCGATGAGGTGATTTATTTTTTCAGCGTTTCCGAAAAGAACGGGAACTGCCAGATTTTCGGTGACCATATCAATTGCAGCTTCGACTGCTACCGGCTTATCAGCACCGACAACGGCAACGACCTGCTTCTTTTCCATTTTCTTAACAAAATCAATCATTTCGTCAAAACTTCTGAACATACTATCCTCCTTAAAATTAAAAAAACAATCACAAAAATCGGGCAATAGTTGCATTTTAAAAGAGTTAAATCAAGAAAATCCTGTGTTGGGAAGAAAAAAGATGGCGCGGTCGACGGGACTCGAACCCGTGGCCTCCGGCGTGACAGGCCGGCGTTATAACCGACTTAACTACGACCGCGTCTCGATTGTGAAAGAGTGGTAGGCGCTGCAGGGTTCGAACCTGCGACCACCGGCTTGTAAGGCCGATGCTCTCCCAGCTGAGCTAAGCGCCCATCAGCGGCAGGTAATATAGCCAGAATTATTTTGAAGTCAAATAAAAAATGATTTTTTTTGGAATAAGATGATAATTAGTTGAATTTATTTGAAAAAATCAGACAGATCAATGGGCGGGAGTTCCCCTTTCTTTTCGACCAGGTAAGCTCTTGTTTTGTCGAGAGCCTTTTCAACGTCTTCGGGCATGCCGGACGAGCAGAAAGCCTCGATCTCATCGCGCAGAGCGTTGTATTTTTTCGCCAGCAGCTCCCATTCGAACGCCGATTTGCACAGCATTATCCTGACGTCGATATCGCTGAGCGATTTCATCAAAATCTTAATATCGTTGAGCATCTTCGACTCCGCCTAACCTTTTGATTTTTTCCAGTTTTCGAAAGTCGGGATATCGAACGCAGAAATGTAGTAATTCGTCAGATATTCCTTGAACTTGTCGGAATCGGAAAGCACTTTGAAACCGTATT
This sequence comes from uncultured bacterium, assembly GCA_905235605.1. Classification (GTDB taxonomy): domain Bacteria; phylum UBP6; class UBA1177; order UBA1177; family UBA1177; genus UBA1177. The sequence goes on along the minus strand of CAJOMF010000061.1, from coordinate 8,915 downwards.
TTTTGTCAATGTATTTCACCGCTTCCATGTAGATTTTGTCGAAATTCGCCCTTCCGACGCGCATCTTCGCCTTGTCGATCTCAAGACTGACGAAAGTTTTGTAGGATTTGTACATCTCGTCGTCTTCCATCCCTTCGACCGGCTTTCCCGGAATGTCCTCGGCACGCTGAGTCTCTTCCTCAGGCTCTTTTTTCGGTTCTGCTTTCACTGCCTTCGGCTGCTGTTTCGGCGCCTGTTTCGGAGCAGGCTTTTTCTGCGCAGGCTTTTCAGGCTGTTTCGGCGCCGGTTTCGCTACGCTGAGCTTCGCCATCGCCTCTTCGTCAAACGGAACATAGAGAACGAAAGTTTTCTGCGTCTCGGTAAGCTGTTCGATAAGCATGAGTCCGTAAGCCGCGAGGTTGTTTCCGAGCTCTTCGAATTCAGCCGTCGTCATGTAGTCGAGCCCGATCCTGCGTTTCAGCGTGCCGCCCCAGTAACCGTAGTTCTTTCGCTGCTCAAGCGCGAAGCAGTAAAGTTTTACGAAGCATGCATATTCCTCAAGCGGAAGCATTTTTATAAGCTCGGCGAGATCTTTCGGGATAGTGACGCCGTCCTGATTTTTCTTGTACGAAACCCTGACAAATTCAAGGTTGTTCGCTATCGGATAGATCTCTTTTCTGCGCGGTTTTTCAACGACTTTTTCGACTTCTTCGAGCTTCTCAGGCTGAACCTTCTCCTCTTTTACAGCAGGGGTTTCCTCTTTTATGACCGGTTTCTCCTCGACTTTCGGCGCTGTCTGCTGCGGCTCGGCCTTTACTTCGACCGGTTTCTGCACTTTTTCAGCTTCAGGCTGAGCAGGCGCCTCCTTTTCAGCCTCGACGATTTTTAAAAGGTAGTCGCGGACTTCGTTTTTGACCGCATTCCCGATGTTTTTGATCAAACCCATCTTTTCCTCCGTTATTTTATTTCAAGTTTAATGTTTTTGACCGTGCACTTTTCGGCAAGTCCCGTTTTTTCGTTGTAAAGGCAGACCGGAAGCACAATTTTTACCGATGATTCGCCGAAATCCGAGGTGTATTCAGCCTTTCCCTCTTTGTTTTTCGCAAAAAAACTTCTGTCGATTTTACCGAGCCCCTTTTTTTCGGCATCAAGAAAGAGGAATTTGTAGGGAGCCGCCTCGTTGTCGTTGAATTTCGTGTTTTTTCCGTAAGTTATCGTATAAACTACGCTTTTTCCCGATTTTTTGAAAGTTACGTCAACTGTCGGATTTTCACCTTCGTCTGAAAAGAGTGAAATCGGAGCCATCATCACGATAAAAGCCAATAAAATCAGAAGTTTATCAAGAAAAAACAATTTAAGGAAGCCTTTCATTTTTTAACTCCTCACAAAAAAACCGGAAGATTTTAATTTTCAAAAGGAAAAAGTCAATTTGCGCTCTCTTTTCCGCACGAACCGGCTTCTGCTCCCGCCTTTTTTACAAGATCGGAGTATTTTTTCACCCCTTCGGCATAGATTTTGTCATTGTTGTATGCTTTGAACGCTGCGACACTTCCTTTTTCAGAATAACCGTGTAATTTCAGGTAGTTAGCAACAGACACGATTGCATCTTCCATAACGAAAAGATCGATTTTTCCGTCACCGTTTCCGTCACGCGCAAATTTCATTGATGCCGGCATGAACTGCGGAAATCCGATAGCTCCCGCCCACGAGCCTTTGACTTCGAGCGGATCGAATTTTTTCTCCTTCGCCTGAATGAGAAGCGCCTTGAAGTTGGAAAAAGCGTTCTTTTTGAGCCTTTCTACCCGCTTTTTACCCGCATCGACCGTCATCGCGCCATCTTTTTTGTATTCGCCGCTCTGAATAAGCGCTTCGTTTCTCTTTTCCCCGAAAAAATACTGTGCGGCAAAAACCTTGATTATTTTCTGCTCGCCCGTGACCAGACCGAGCCTGCTTTCCCAGTTGAGTATCCCGATGATATCTGACGCTTCGACCTTTGTTTCGGCGTAGGTTTTGCAGAACAACTCTTTGTATTTGTTGAAGAAATCGACTCCGTTTTTCACCGTTTCGCCGTTTATCAGCTTGTCGAGATAGCCGGTATGGTCTTCAGCCTGCTTTTTTATCGAAAGCGGTGAATAGATGAAGGCGAGATTTTTTTCAGTAAGCTCGTCAGGCTGAAGTGATTCTTCAACGATTTTCCGTACTTCTTCTTTAGAATAGTGTTTTGAAACAGCCTTAAAAAGTGTGTCAAAACTTTTTTCGTCGTATTTCTGCGCATTTTCAGCTGAAATGAACTGAAAAAACAGGAAAAAAAGAAGAAAAAACAGATGTTTATTCACTATTTGTAATAAACCTCAAGTCCGTTCGGGAACGGCTGGACGTTGTAGCCCGAAAGATCGGTTATAACTGAAGGCTGACCGGTGAATGACTGTATGTAACTGCCGGAAGTAGTCGGTTTGAAAGCGATGTTCGCGTTGCCGTAGACCGTGTTCGAGTTGAAACTCATATTATAGTTCGTACCTTTTTCCGATTTCGACTTACTGAAACCGAGAGCCGTCTGCGTCGTGAGACTTGCAGCACCGTCGGAATCGAACGAACCGCCCATGCCGCCGTTGATCTGGCATTCAACAACGATTACGCCGCCCGAGATGGTCATCGTACCGTTGCTGTCGATACCGTCAACATCGCCGCTTCCGGTTTTGATGTAGTGGAAACCGCCTTCAATGGTGAGATAACCTGTGCTGCTGCTTCCGCCCATACCGCCGCCCTGACCGGGACCGCCGTGACCTGCACCAGGACCGAAATCATCGGAAGAAGAGCCGTCGGCACCGCCCGCCGCGTTCCAACCGTCGTCTCTGCCGTAAACAGCCGTTACACCGCCGTAAACATTGATATACCAAGCCTCAAATCCTTCGTAAGACATCGTCACGTTGATCGTTCCCGCCAGGATCCTGAGTTCATTGTCGGCATGGATCCCGTCATCATCCGATGCGATCTCAATATCACCGCCTTTGACATAGACAAGACCGCCGGAATGGATCGCGTCGTCTCTCGAGTTGATCTTGATCGTTCCGCCGAGGATCTTGATGTAGACGACATTTGCGTTGAGGTCTTCATAACCGGAAACCGTATCCGGAATACTTGCCTTGATCCCTTTAAGAGAAGTGTCACCGGAATATTTCTGGGAGGAACTGCCGCCTCCGCCCCAGCCGCTGCCGCTGCTGGAAGTCGTGATGACACTGCCGCCGCCGGAAGTAACATCGACCGTTCCGTCTTTGATTTCGACGTAAGAAATGGCGTGGATTCCGTCACCGTTTGTTGCGTTTACGGTAACTTTGCCGCCTTTGATCTTGATGTATCCTTTGATATTTTCATAAGCTGCATCGTTTATCTCAGAGCCGTCATCTTCAACAGAAGCAAGTTCAAGAGCCGTTGTGTTGTCCGATTTGATGCCGTCGCCGCCGGAGGTGACAGAAATGTCTCCGCCGCGGATAACGACTGAATCCTTGCCGCGGATGCCGTCGTCTTTAGCAGTTACGACAAGCGTTCCGCCGTCGATGTCAAGGTCGTCTTTTGATGAGATAGCGTCGTTGCAGTTACCGTTTATTGTGAGTGTTCCTTCGCCTGCAAGGATAAGATCTGACTTGCTGTAAAGGGCGGCCGCCGCATCAGGATTAGACGCGTCGTCTGTTGCGATAGTGTAGTTCGATCCGTCGGAAAGAGTGTTCTGCGTTCCGCTTACGGTGAAGATCCTGACATCTTTCGCCCCTTTTACCATAAAAGGAGAACTGCTTGAACTCGTGATGTCCGCTCCGTTTAGGACTACATGAACGACATCTTTATCGACAGTCTTATCGACATCGACCACGATACCGCCGTTGGAAAGGGTTCCGTCGATCTCGAAAACGCCCGATGCCGTGATCGTTGCAGTTGCGCCTGAAACCGTTACATCGTCAGGATTTGCGCCGTCTACTGTGATCGAAGTACCGTTCAAATGGATGTAAGTTACATCCGCGCCGTCTCTCGGATCGCTGTTGTCGCCTGTACTGCCGGTGTCATCATCAGTATCAGTCGGATCAGTCGAGTCTGTCGGATCGGTCGGATTTGTCGGAGTTCCCTGACATGCGGAAACATCCCAGCCCAGACAGTCTGATTTGCATACCGCATATCCGCCGGTGTAGCCGGAATCGATTGCCGCACATTCCGTTGCATTGCCGTCGCAGACTTCGCCAGAATCAGTCTCTCTGTTTCCGCAGGTTTCGCTGACTGTACTTGTGTCGGTGCCGCTTGTCGAGTCGGAATCAGTGTTGTCATCAGCTGACCCTGAATCGGTGTCGGTGCTGCCTGAGCCCGAATCAGTGTCATCGCCTGAGCTGACTTTGCTTGAACCGCCGCAGGAAGCAAGAAGCAGCACAAAAGCAACAGCTGAAAAAATCAAAAAGAATTTCTTCATAAGTTCCTCCAATCAATAATGAGCAAACAAATGATTTTAGGCTTTTTCAAAAAAAAATGGAAGAAAAAAAATGCCGAGCCGCGCCGCCGCGAATCCTGCCGGGATCCCGAGATTACGGAATTACGAAGGCGGCGGAAGCGGGATAACGGGATCCCGGTATCCCGTTATTTCGTAATTAGAGAGAGTTCCCTGAGCTGTTTTTCGGTGACGGGTGCGGGAGCCTGAGTCATGAGGCAGGTCGCGCTCGTCGTTTTCGGGAACGCGATGACGTCTCTGATCGCGTCGGTGTTGTTGAGAAGCATCATCAGTCTGTCGAAGCCGAGAGCCAGACCTCCGTGAGGCGGAGCACCGAATTCAAGCGCTTCGACAAGGTATCCGAAATTCTCCTTCGCCTCTTCGTCGCTGATTCCCAAAAATTTGAAAACTTCCTTCTGTTTGTCAGTATTGTGGATCCTTATGCTGCCGCCGCCAGCTTCGTAGCCGTTGATGACTATATCGTAAGCACGGGAATTGATAGTGCCGAGGTCGTCGCCGCGTTTTGCCGCTTCGAAATCGAAATCGGTGAAAGCGTGGTGTTTCGCGACCCACTCGCCCGTCTCTTCGTCAACTTCGAAAGCCGGAAAGTTCGTGATCCAGACGAATTCGTATGAATTTTTGTCGTAAAGTTCGTATTCCGCAGCAAGTCTTTTTCTCAGGTTTCCGAGAGCCGTGAGAGCAACGCCGGTCTTATCCGCAACGATGAACATCATCCCGTTTTCAGGAATTATTTCAGAGAGTTGCGCTTTTTCATTATCGTTGAAGAATTTCATCAGCGGAGAATCGAGCTCTCCGTTTTCCTTCTTTATCCAGGCAAGAGCCTTAGCGCCGTCGCCCTGAACATCCTTTTCGATCTTTTTGATCTGGTTTTTCGAAAGTTCCGTCGCATGACCTTCGAGAACGACACCTTTTACGACCATTTTCGGATCTGTCGCAGCGCCTTTGAAAGCGGCAAATTCCGAATTTGCGAAAATAGGGTCAAGCGTTCTGAGTTCCATTCCGAATCTAAGGTCAGGCTTGTCGCTTCCGTATTTATCCATCGCCTCGTTGAAGGACATTTTTCTGAAAGGACGCTTGATGTCGAGACCTTTGGTCTCTTTGAAAACCTTGCAGAGAAGCCCTTCGGTAACGCCCATGACGTCTTCCTCTTCGACAAAGCTCATCTCGAAGTCGATCTGGGTGAATTCGGGCTGTCTGTCGGCGCGCAGAGCCTCGTCCCTGAAGCACTTTGCGACCTGATAGTATTTATCCATTCCGGCAACCATGAGTATCTGCTTGAAGACCTGAGGCGACTGCGGCAGAGCATAGAAAGATCCCGGCCAGAGCCTGCTCGGAACAAGGAAATCTCGTGCGCCGCCCGGGCTGCTCTTGATGAGGAAAGGCGTCTCGACTTCGACGAAATCAAGCGAATCGAAGTATGCATGAACGAGCGCGCTCACTTTTGAACGCGAAATGAGATTTTTCTGTATGTTCGACTTCCTGATGTCGATGTAGCGGTATTTCAGCTTGATCGTGTCGGCTGCATCTTTTCTGAAATCGAAGGGAAGCGGCTTTGACGGGTTGAGGAGCGTGATCTTTTCGGCTTCTACTTCGATCGCGCCGGTCGGATATTTGTCAGTCCTGTTTTCTTTGCGGTCGATGACCGTTCCGCTTACCGAAACGACAGATTCAAGCGTCAGTTTTTTTGCCGATTCAGCAAGTTCGGGATCGCTTACGAAAACCTGAGTCATTCCGTAACGGTCTGAAAGTATTAAGAAAACCATGGGGCCCATTTCTCTTTTCTGGGTAAGCCATCCCGAAATGACGACATGCTCTCCCAGATTGTCGAGATTGAGCTCTCCGCAAGTGTGAGTACGCAGCATTTTAACCTCCGAAAAACAATAAACTCAAAAAGCGGCTAATTATTCTCTCAACCCTCATTAAATCAAGAAAAACTTTACCTTCATCCCGCCTTTCCCCCGATTTCTTGCTTTTAAATGAAAATTCCCTACTATACTGCCGCATTATTTGGAGGATGATATGACAACTTATTTAACTTCTTTCATAGTTTCGTTTATTTTTGTCTGCATTGCGACACCCATACTCATAAAAATCGGGCTCAGATTCGGCTTTGTCGATCAGGTCAACCAGCGCAAGATCCACCGCGGCGCCATCCCGAGGATCGGCGGAATCGGCATTTCGCTTGGAACACTGCTTCCGATATTTCTTCTCTGCTTCTTTGTCCACAGCGGAGTTGTGATAAAAACTCCGAACAATATGTTCCTTTATTTCGGCGGCGGCCTTGCGATAAGTCTGCTCGGACTTGTTGATGACATCAAAGGTGTAAATGCAAAAATAAAGCTGCTTTTTCAAATAGTTATCGCCTTTTTTGCAACGCAGCACGGGGCGCTTATAGAATCGCTCCCGATGCCCTGGGGAAGACTTGAACTCGGCGTTTTCGGATACGCTCTCACGATTTTCTGGATCATCGGCATCATCAATGCATTCAACCTCATCGACGGGATGGACGGACTTTCTTCGGGGATCACCCTCTTTTCATCGCTCACGCTTGCAATGCTCGCCATTGCAAATAAATACCTGCCGACAGCTTTAGTCGCACTCGCTCTCGCCGGAGCAGTTACCGGATTTCTGATTTACAACTTCAATCCGGCAAGAATTTTCATGGGCGATTCCGGCTCGATGTTCATAGGCTACATCCTTGCCGTTCTTTCGCTGAGGAGCCAGTCCAAAGCCCACGCCGTAGTCTCGATAATGGTCCCGATCATCGCGATGGGTGTACCGATTATCGACACCACTCTTGCATTCATGCGCCGGATTTTGAGGCATCAGTCGATTTTTGCAGCCGACAGACAGCACATCCACCACTTTCTGCTTTCGCTCGGCTTCAACCAGCGCAAAACAGTGCTTATCCTCTATGCGGTTTCAGTGCTTTTCACAATTCTTTCGATGGTTATGATTTTCAACAAAAATGTCGACACATTCCTTATCGTCATCATTTTTGCGATAATCGTCTTCGTCATCATAAAAAAACTGGGTTACATCGAAATGATCTACGGCAAATTCCGCGTAAAGAAGGAAAATTCGCTGGAAAAACACCTCGAAAACTTCTTCATCGACAGGATTTCGATAAGTGAAGACGAAAATTTCTTCTCGGAGCTTCCGATAAAAGGCTTCGACATCCTTGACATCAAAGGAAACAACCTCTTTTCGCAGGGTGAAAAAGACAAAATCAACTTCTTCGACATTTCTGCGAGACGTTCGCGGATCGTCAGACTTTACTGGACTGAAAACGTTCCGATAATCGGCTCAAGAGAATCTGCGATGCTTATCCTCATGGCTAAAACTCTCGTTGCAAAATTCGCTCCGATAAGCGACGAGGACGAGAAAAAACTTCTGTCAGAAATCAAAGACTTGTGAGAACTACGGGGCCGTTTGCGGTGATAGCTACGGTGTGTTCGAACTGGCAGCTCAGTTTGCCGTCCATCGTGACGACTGTCCAGCCGTCGCTCAAAGTGCGCGTTTTGTAAGTCCCTTCGTTGATCATCGGCTCGATCGCAACGACCATTCCTTCCTGCAGTCTTGCAGTCTGAGCCCGTCACCGCGCTTGCCGTAGTGCGGGATCGCGGGATCTTCGTGAAGGTGGATGCCTGTTCCGTGACCGACGTATTCGACAACTACTGAAAATCCGTTACTTTCGGCATACTCCTGGATCACAGCGCCGATATCTCCGATGTGGTTGCCCGGAACGCACTGCTCTATCCCGAGTTCAAGGCATCTGCGGGTAACTTCGACCAGTTTTTTCGCCTTGTCGCTCGCACCCGGCATGACGTAGGTCATCGTGCTGTCGCCGATGTAGCCGTTGAGCGTTACGCCGCAGTCTACCGAAAGGATGTCGCCGCGCTGAATGATCTTAGCCTTTCTCGGGATCCCGTGAACGACCTCGTTGTTTACCGAAATGCAGGTAGCGTGAACGTAGTCGTCGACCGATTTGAAAGTGGGATGACCGCCGTGTTTTTTGATGAATTTATCGGCAAAAGCATCGATCTGGAGCGTTGAAACGCCCGGTTTTATGTAGGATTTAAGTTCGTGGTAAAGCTCAGCCAGAACATGACCCGCCGCCTTGATTTTTTCGATCTGTTCCGGAGTTTTGATAATGATTTCCTCACACATTTCAGCCTCAAAATAGCAAATTAGCAAAAAAAAACGGCGCGATTATAGCCTGAAATCCGACAGTTGCAAGCAGAAACTTCAAACTTGCCTTTTCATATAAAATCAATAGTATAACGTGCGATTTCAGCGCCGCAGATATTTTCGGGATTACGAAATCACGTGATTACGGGATCTCGGAGCGGCGCAAAACAGGAAGAATAATGAAGATGTAATAAATTTAGGAGGAAAGAATGAGAAGATTTTCGGTTTTTCTGGCAGTTTTCACAGCACTGGTTTTCAT
>CAJOMF010000060.1 GCA_905235605.1 uncultured bacterium | reverse complement strand
CTATGATGAGGTACTTGAATTATCGAGGTGCAATTTTTGCACCTCGATACAAGTTAAGGGAATAAAAGGAGGCCGTGCTTATTTTCCTTACGCTTTCACCGAGCAGGGAATCTACATGCTGATGACTGTTTTACGCGGCGATCTGGCTATTAAACAGAGCAAAATCTTGATCCGACTTTTTAAAACGATGAAGGACTTCATAATTGAACGGGAAAACCTCATCGGCTCAGACGAAGTCGCAAGGCTCGCGATTCAGACTTCGCAGAATACAAAGGATATTGCAAGGATCGATCAAAAACTTTCTGAGATTTCAAGAAAAATTCATGGTTTTAGTCCGATTGAAATCCCAAGCAATCTTTTGTATTTAGACGGAAAAACTGTTGAAACAAATGAAGATCAACCCAAGTTCGACATCGAAAACAAAATATTGGTTATTCGCGGACAACAGGTGATGCTCGACTTTGATCTTGCCGAGATTTACGGTTATACGGTGAAAGCACTTAACCAGCAGGTAAAAAGAAATATCAACAGATTCCCGGCAGATTTTATGTTTCAGCTAACCCGTGATGAAGTAGATTTGGTGAAGTCACAAATTGTTACTTCACCAAATCAAAAATATTTTGCCGGCCAGGAAGGAGGTGTCAGAAAACTGCCTTACGCCTTTACGGAACAGGGGATTTATATGCTTGCGACAGTGCTTCATGGAGAACTTGCCGAACAGCAGACTATCTTTATCATGCGGGCATTCAGAGAAATGAGACTATTTATACGCAACAACTCACGAGTATTTGCCGAAATCGATTCCATAAAGCAACACCTTATAGAATCTGATATTCATCATAAGGAAAATGACAGGAAAATTTTGGAACTTTTCGACAAAATGGACAAATACAAAATCGAGGAGAAGCAGGGAATCTTTTTTCAAGGTCAGATTTTCGATGCCTATGCGAAATTTGAGTCGTTTATCGCTGAAGCAGAAAAAGAGATTGTTTTGATTGACAATTATGTCGATTTAACAGTTCTGGAACGCTTTGCTAAGAAGAAAAACGGTGTAAAAGTCACAATTTTTACTTGTCTCAAAACGAAAATCACATCACTTGATATTCAGAAATTCAATGAACAATATCCAACACTTGAGCTGAACCATACAGAAAAAATCCACGACCGCTTTTTGATTATTGACAACAAAATCCTTTACCACATCGGTGCTTCACTAAAAGATCTGGGTAAAAAATGTTTTGCTTTCGAAATCGTGGATTCAAGAAATTATGAGGAATTTGTGAACAGATTTTTACAAATCAGCTAAGAACAAACGATTGAATTCATTTGATTTTGTGATATAAACGGCGGTTTTTTAAGGAGTTGCGCTATAGCAGCACTTGTTGATGTATGAAGAGAGGAGTATCAGATGAACAAAAAGCTTCAAAGGGACTGTGTTCCGCTTACCAGGTCGCAGATCGGTCTTTACATGGACTGGTCCGAAAACCCGTCGTCAACAAAATATAATGTGCCGACACTCTGCCGTCTTCCGCAGGGGACTGATAAGGCGCGTTTCATCGACGCGGTCAAAACCGTTGTGTCGCACCATCCTGCGATTTTTGCCGTATGCCGCACGGTTCAGGGCGTTCCGTCGATGGTTTACCGCAATCAGGAGATCGTTTTTGAAGAGAAAACTGCCGACACGATCGAAGCTGGAACAAAAGATTTGTGCAGACCTTTCGACCTTGAGAACGGGCCGCTTTTCCGTTTCATCTACCTCAGCACGAAAGAGGGCGACGCGTTTTTCTTCGATATCCACCACATCGTTATGGACGGAGCTTCCCACAATATTTTTATTCCGCAGATCGCCACGGTTTACGGCGGTGCTGAGTGCAGCGATGAAGAACCGACATTTTTCGATATAGCTTTTGACGAAGCCGGGAAAGATGATCCTGAAAAAATGCAGCGCTTCCGCGACATGCTTGCAACCAAACTTGACGGCCTTGAATGCGACTCCCGCCCGATTTCTGATGTCGTCGCAGGGGACGGCGAAGACAAAATGGGAGCGGTTCTGCTTTCGGCTGACGAAAACGGCTTCACGGATGCCGTCGATTCATACATCAAAGCACACAAACTCACCGAAAACGCTCTTTTCCAGGCCGCTTTCGGATATACTCTGGCAAAATTCAACGGAGCAAAGGAGAGCGTCTACACGACGGCGTTCCACGGCCGCACAAAATCAGCCGCTTCCGCTGTCGGAATGTTTGTCCGCACGCTGCCTATGCACTGCACATTCGATGAAAACAGCGCTCCTGCAGAACTCATAAAAACGATGTCAGACTTCTTCTACGAAATGAAGCAGAACGACTGCGTGCCGTTTGCCGAGATCGCGGCGAACTACGGAATTTCGACCGATGTCACTTTTGTTTACCATTCTGACCTCTTCAAACCTATTCCCTTCGGAGGTTCGGCGATAGAGATCGAACATTTAAGCGACATGGATCCGATAGCCGATATCGAGTTTCTCGTTATGAAAAAAACAACTCCTTCCAGTTCAAGGCAAAATACAGAAAGTCCTGCTACACCGAAGCCTTCATGCAGAGTTTCACCAGGACATACATCAGCGTTCTGAAGGGAATGATCACAGCTGAAAAACTTGGTGATATAGAGCTGACTGATGCTGAAGGAAGAAAGCTTCTCGACAGTTTCAACCGCACCGAAAAGCCTTATGACACGGAACACACCGTCGTCGATCTTTTCAGAGAGCAGGTAAAAAAGACTCCAGACGCACTCTGCCTCGCCTTCAGAGAAAAACATTTCACATACTCCGAAATCGATAAAATCACCGATAATTTAGCGGCTCATCTTGCCGGAAAAGGGATCGGAAAAGGGAGTGTTGTCGGCGTTCTTATCCCCAGATGTGAATATATGCTCACCGCATCTTTAGGCGTGCTCAAAGCGGGAGCGGCTTACCTTCCGCTTGATCCGGGATACCCTCCGGAAAGACTCAATCTCATGGTAGATGATGCTGAGGCAACGCTTCTAATCACGACTCCCGAACTTCAGCACATCATAACCGACGCTTTCAAAGGCGAGCGCATGATGGTTTCCGAGATCGACACTCTGCCGGATGCTGAAACTCTTCCCGCAGCTCCGAAAAAGGACGACATCTTCATCATGCTCTACACTTCAGGCTCCACCGGAAAACCGAAAGGAGTCCTTTTCATGCACAGCAACACGATGGTCACTGCGGCATGGGAACGCGATTTCTATGCGTTGGGACCTGGCTGCAACGTTACGGCTTACGCAAGCTACGGATTTGACGCAAACGTGTTCGATACCTACGCGACGATCACTTCCGGCGCGGCTTTGCACATAATCGCCGACGACATCAGGCTTGATCTCCTCGAACTTCAGAAGTATTTCAACGAAAATTCGATAACACACTCGACGATGACTACCCAGGTAGGCAGACAGTTTGCTCAGATGGAGGGAACGAAGACTCTGCGTTCGCTTTCGGTAGCGGGTGAAAAGCTCACTCCGCTCGAGCCGCCGAAAGATTTCGCGCTTTACAACCTTTACGGACCTACCGAAGGCTCTATTCTGGCGACAGGCTTCAGAGTTGACAGGCTCTACAAGGATATTCCGATCGGAAAAGCTATCGACAATGTCAAACTTTACGTCGTCGATCCGTGCGGAAGGCTGCTTCCCGTCGGGGCTGCGGGCGAACTGTGGCTCAGCGGCGCGCATGTCACGAAAGGATACAAGAACAACCCGGAAAAAACTACTGCGGCTTACGGAGAAAACCCGTTCTCGACTGAACCTGGATACGACAGAGTCTACCGCACAGGAGACATCGTGAGGATGCTTCCCGACGGCAACATCCAGTTCGTCGGAAGAAGGGACGGACAGGTCAAAGTCAGAGGCTTCAGAGTCGAACTCACCGAGATCGAAGAGGTCATCCGCCGTTTCAAAGGGATCAAGGATGTTACCGTCGCAGCTTTCGACGAAGAGGGCGGCGGCAAATTCGTCGTAGCATACATCGTTTCAGACACGCAGATCGACATTCAGGCTCTGAACGCATTCATCCGCTCGGAGAAACCTTATTACATGGTGCCTGCCGTAACGATGCAGATAGAAAAAATACCGCTCAACCAGAACCAGAAAGTCGACAAAAAGGCTCTTCCCTATCCTGTTATCGCGGCCGCGGATGACGCCGTACCGCCGGAGACAGAGACGCAGAAGGCGATATTCGACATCGTTGCGGAAGTCATCGGCCACAGTGCTTTCGGCATCGACACCGACCTTTTCGAAACAGGCCTCACCTCGATCGGTATGCTCAAACTCAACGTCATGCTCGGAAAGGCGTTCGATCTCGCGATAAAACTGAGCGACCTCAAGCAGCACGGCACTGTGCGGCAGCTCGAATCGATGATCCTTTCGACTGAGCGCGCGACCGATTACGGCATCCTTCCTGACTACCCGATAACACAGACGCAGAAAGGGATCTTCACATCAAGCAGCCTTGAGCCCGATTCAGTCACATACAACATCCCGCAGCTTTTCAAACTCAGCAGCGAGATCGATCTTCAGCAGCTTGCCGGCGCGATAAAGGCAGCGATCGACGCGCATCCTTACCTCAAGACGATACTTTTTGCCGACGATACCGGCGACATCCGTGCGAAACGCGATGACGGCGCGGAAGTTAAAGTCGAAATCACCGAATGTGAAAACGTTCCCGACAAAAAAGAGCTCGTCAAGCCTTACACACTGATCGGAGAGCCTCTCTACCGTGCAAAAATTTTCAAGACCCCGCACGGGAACTACCTTTTCATTGATATGCACCACATAGTTTCTGACGGGACTTCGGCGGCGATACTGCTTACCGATATCGACAAAGCATACTCCGGAAAAATTCTTGAAAAGGAACGCTACAGCGGCTTCGAAGCTGCGCTTGACGAGGAAAAGGCGCGTGCTTCAGAGCGTTACGACAAGGCTAAGGCTTACTATGACAGCATTTTCAAAGGGTGCGAGACAGACTGCCTTCCGCCGAAATCACCTGAAGAAAGCGGCTCAGGTTCAGCATCTTTTACAATCACTTCGAAGACAAGCGCAGATAAGGCAAAAGAATTCTGCGACAAGAACGCGCTCACACTCAACGCCTTTTTCAATACGGCCTTCGGATTCACTCTGAACCGCTTCTCGCTTGCCGGTGACACTGTTTTTGCGACGATATACAACGGAAGGAACAACTCGCGTCTCGCTTCTTCGGTAACGATGCTTGTCAAGACTCTTCCTGTCCTGATACACCCGGCAGCAAACAAAAAAGTTGTCGATTTTGTCCGCGAGACCCAGGAACAGCTTATGGGGAGCATGGCGAACGACCTCTATTCGTTTGCCGAGATCTCGGCGGCTTACGGCATCCGCTCCGACATAATTTTCGCGTACCAGGGAGACTCTTTCGCGTTCGATACGGTCTGCGGCAAGCCTGCGGAAGCGATAAACGTTCTGCCCGATGCAGTAAAAGCGCCGATAGCAGTTACAGTCGATCTCAGGAACGGAAAATTCGTTTTCAACGCCGAATACCGTCGCGATATGTACAGCGCTCCTTTCATGCATGCTTTTGTCGAGGCTTTTGACGAAGCAGTCGGCAGTTTTATCGAAAAAACGGCACTCAGCGATGTTTCTATGGTTTCGGAAGATGCCGAAAAAGCGCTTGAAAAGATGAACGACACGAAAAGAGAGTTCAAAGTCGTTCCTGTCAACAAACTCTTCGAGGAGCATGTCGCAGCGCATCCGGACAAAACCGCGGTCATCTCCGACGGAAAGAAACTTACCTACAGCGAACTCAACGGTCTTGCCAACCGCATTGCAAGAGCTTTGATAAAACGCGGCGTCAAAAAAGATACGATAGTAGCCATGATGATCGAAAGATCGGTATATATTCCTGCACTTGAACTCGGTATCATGAAGGCAGGAGGCGCATTCCTCGGAGTCCTGACTTCATATCCGGACGACAGGATCGACTTCTGCATGAGAGACGGAGAAAGTCCTTTCATCATCACGACGGAAGCGATAAAAGCTGAAAAAAACGAGCTTTTCTCAGCTGACAAGCCTTATTCCGCACTCACTATCGAAGAGATCCTTGCTGAAGAGAAGGATGAAACGAATCCCGACATTGATATCCCGATGGACAGCCTGCTTTACTGCATCTACACTTCAGGCTCCACTGGAAAACCGAAAGGGGTCGTTGTCGATCACCGCAACTTCGCAAACCTTGTCCAGCAGGAAGGATTTTCCTACTCGTATATGTACGGCAAGGAGGGCGGAAACGTCTGCCTCGCACTCAGCTCGATATCGTTCGATATGTCGGTCATGGACGATCTCGTCATCATTCTGAACGGCAGGACCGTAAGCATTGCGACCGAGCATGAGATCCACAATCCGGCTGAACTTTCGCAGATGCTCATAGAAAACCACATCGATATAATGTTCGCGACACCTTCTTTCATTGTAAGCTATCTCGATATTCCCGAGTTCAGAAAGGCGCTTGCAGGTTTCAGATCGATCCTTCTCGGAGCCGATGCGTTCCCTGCAAAAGTATTCGATGACCTGAGGACTCTTGCGCCGAATGCCAATATACTCAACGGTTACGGCCCGACGGAATGCACGATAACATGCAGCGCAAAGAAGCTTGACAGTGCCGAAAACATCACTATCGGCGCTCCTGTCGCAAACAGCGCCTTCTACGTCCTTGAACCGCTTCGGAAAAGTCCTTCCGCCCTATGCCTGCGGCGAACTTATTATCTGCGGCGAATGCGTAGGACGAGGATATGTCAAACTTCCCGAAAAGACTGCGGCGGCTTTCTTTACGCTTAACGGCGTGAAAGCTTACCACAGCGGCGACACAGTACGCATCAACAAGGACGGCGAAGTCGAATTCTTCGGCAGGATCGACAACCAGGTCAAGCTCCGCGGATTCCGTGTAGAGCTTGACGAGATCGAAAACCGCATCCTTACTTTTGCAGGTATCAAACGGGCGAAAGTCGTCGTCCGCAACAACGGTTCCGAAGACTACCTCGCCGCATTCTTCACCGCAGACCACGCAGTCGATGTCAGCGAACTCACGAATTTCCTTAAGGCGTCGCTCACATACTACATGGTCCCCGATGTCCTCATGCAGATCGAGACGATGCCGCTCACGCCGAACGGAAAAATCGACAAAAAGGCTCTTCCCGAAGTCAGGATCGAGCGCAAAAGAAGCGGCAAAAAGCAGGCGAAAAAGTCTCTCGAAGCGCAGCTCTGCGAACTTTTTGCATCTGTTCTCTCGCTTGACGAAGTCTTCGCAGACGACAACTTCTTTGAAATGGGCGGAACTTCGCTTTCTGCTTCAAAAGTCATCATGCGCCTCATGGCTCAAGGGGTAAAGGTCGAATATCAGAACA
Source organism: uncultured bacterium (assembly GCA_905235605.1). Classification (GTDB taxonomy): domain Bacteria; phylum UBP6; class UBA1177; order UBA1177; family UBA1177; genus UBA1177. Next base: position 18,963 of record CAJOMF010000060.1, on the reverse strand, counting down.
TTTTCGACTATCCGACGCCTGAGACCCTCGCGATGTTCATAGAGTCGAGCCGCACCGTTCAGAAAGAAGAAGCCGCTTCGAGAGAGGAAGAAAAACCAGCTGTTTACGAGCAGCTTAAACACAATACGCTCAAAGAAGCGGCAGAAGTGACACGCGAAAGCATCGGAGACGTCCTTCTTTCGGGCTGTGTCGGCTTCCTCGGTATCCACATCCTCAGGGAACTTATCGATCACCGCGAAGGAAAGATCGTCTGTCTGCTGCGCAAAGGAGATGCGGCAACGGCTGAAAAACGGCTCAAAAACATGCTGATGTACTACTTCGACAAGCCTTTCGACGCAGAGATCGAAGAGTTCATCACGGTCGTAGAGGCCGACATCACCGATGATTCGCTCTCTGAAAAACTGAAAGAGATCCACTTTGACACGATCATCAACAGCGCAGCCCTCGTAAAGCACTACGCTGCGGATGACAGCATCGAGCAGGTCAATGTCCACGGCGTCGAAAACCTGATAAAATGCGCAAAAGAGCACTCTTCGAGGATGATCCAGATCTCGACGACATCGATCCCGGGAGCACACACTGCCGAGACATATCAGCGCGGTCTCAGGATGCACGAGAACGAGCTCTACGTCATTGACGCTCTGGACAACAAATACCTTCTTTCCAAGTATCATGCGGAACTCAAGGTGCTTGCGGCAGTACGGGACGGACTTCGCGGAAAGATCATGCGTGTCGGCAATTTGATGGGACGCCACAGCGACGGCGAATTCCAGATAAATTCGGGAACTAACGCTTTCCTCAACGCGATCCGCGGTTTTGCTGCAATGGGAAAATACCCGATGAGCCACGCTACCGACCCCATGCGCCTCTCCCCGATAGACCTTACGGCAAAAGCGATAGTCCTTCTCGCAGGGACGAACGATGATTTCACGGCGTTCAACGTCGAAAACCGCTTCAACTTCGATTCCCAGCAGATGATCGATGCGTGCAACCGCTACGGCGTAAAAATAGAACCCGCGAGCGATGAAGAGTTTTACGCTGAATACATGAGTCTGCTTGCCGACGAGAAGATGAACTCCAAACTTTCGGGACTCATCACGAACGACCGTCCCGACATGCACATGGCCGGAACAGACAACACATTCACGACGAATATCCTCTACCGCCTCGGTTTCTCGTGGCCGCTCGTTGATAATTCATACCTTGACAGGATCATCGAAAGCCTGAAGACTCTCGACTACTTTGAGTAGGGGCAACCGATTTTGTAAATTCGTTTGAAAAGGGAAGCTTTTTTTTAAAGAAATACCTGAAAATATGCGTAAAACTCTTGATTTTTGAAAAAAAACACAGCATGGCATTTTTCGATGAAAATGGGAGTCGACTCCCGTTTTCATCGAAAAAATTGGAGATTTTTATGCTGGGGTTGTGAGGTTTCCAATGGCGAAAAAAACCGAGAAAACCAATGTGATGCGTGTTCTGGAAAGCAGAAAGATCCCCTACACCGCTCACGAATACGAACCTGATGCGACTCTGACAGGAGAAGAGATCGCCGCGATCTTAGGAGAGCCGCCATCCAATGTTTTCAAAACGCTCGTGACCCAGGGAAAAAGCGGCCAGTATTATGTTTTCGTCATTCCCGTTCACGCCGAACTTGACCTGAAGAAAGCTGCAAAAGCCTCGGGCGAAAAATCGATCGAAATGATTCGTCAGAAAGAGCTCCTTCCGCTCACAGGATACGTCCACGGCGGCTGCTCTCCGATCGGAATGAAAAAGCAGTTCCCGACTTTTATCCATTCGACTGCGGAAAACCTCGAAAAAATCTATGTCAGTGCCGGAAAAGTCGGCTTTCAGATTGAACTTTCTCCTGTTGATCTCATCAATGCGGCGGGATGCGTTTCGGCTGATATTGTGTAAGGTACTATTTTTTCCGCAGTTCTTCCAGCAAAGATTCGCTTTTTTTGAATGATTCCTGAAGCATATCAAGGAGTTCTGCTGTAGAATAAGTGATTTCCTCTTCTTTCAGGAAAGGATTCTTTATGTCGAGATTCCAGCCGTTTTCAGAGATTTTTTCTATAGGAACTTTCCAGGCTGCATCGTTTTCGCTGCGGTTGTTCCACCATGCAAGAAGGGAAGCAAATTCAGATTTTTGAATCGGTTTTGTCTTGGAATACGACTTTTGTCCTTCAGGCAGTTTGTGTTCCCAGTACCAGATTTCCTTTGTCGGTTCTCCTTTTGTGAAAAACAGCAGGTTTGTTGCTACGCTCGCATAAGGCTGAAAGACCGAATTCGGCAGGCGCACAATTGTGTGGACATTGCACTGTGTTAAAAATTCCTCGCGGATCCTTTGTTTTACGCCGTCTCCTGTCAGAGATCCGTCCGGTAAAACTATTGCAGCTCTGCCGCCGTCACGCAGGTAGCGCATCATTAAAAGCAGGAACAAATCGGCACTTTCCGTCGTTCTGAACTGAGCTGGATAGTTCGTTTCCACGCCGTCGCTTACACTTGCGCCGAAAGGTGGATTTGCAAGGATAACATCAACACGGTCTTTTGCGCCGATGCTCGTATATTCACGGTTAAGGCTGTCTCCGTTCGTAACGTTCGGAACCTCGATGTCGTGCAGAATCAAGTTGGTGACGCAAAGCATGAAGGGTAGGGGCTTCAGCTCCTGTCCGCGTATTGTTTCTTCAAGAGTTTTCAAATCCTCGACGGAATGGACATCCTGTTTGCGTATATTTTCAATAGCACTCGTTAAAAATCCTCCGGTTCCGCATGCAGGATCAAGAACTTTTTCGCCAAGACGCGGATTCACTATCTCTGTCATAATTTCAGTGACGGCACGCGGTGTGTAAAATTCTCCGTAATTTCCGGCACTTTGCAAATCTCGCAGAAGACTTTCGTAAATATCGCCGAAAACATGGCGGTCATCGCTTGCATTGAAATCGATCTCGTTCAGTTTGTTCACAACCTGGCGGATTATGGTGCCGTTTTTCATGTAGTTGTTCGTTCCGGCAAAAATATCGCGCACTAAAACCGCCCGTCTGTTCACGCTTTCGCCGTCACTGCCCGTAACGTCAAGGTTCTGCAAGCCTGGGAAAAGTCTGTTGTCTACGAAATCTTTGAGCGCATCGCCGGTAATGCCTTCGCTGTCGGCTGCCCATGCGCGCCAGCGCAACTCTTCCGGGATCACCGAAACATAATCATCATTCAAAAGTTCCAGTTCTGCATCTTTGTCGTCCATGATTTTGAGCGTGATCATCCAGCCGAGCTGCTCGATTCTCTGCGCATCGCCTGAAACACCGGCATCTTTACGCATGATGTTCTGCAAAGTCTTTATAATTCCTGCAATATTTGACATTTTTACTCCTTATTTCGAATTTACCTTGTCATTTAGCATGACATTTATACCGACATTTAATCCGACGTTTATACCGACATTTAATCCCTCTTTTATTCCCTCATTTAATCCCTCATTATGAGGTTTTAGCAAATCCAGCAATGCTTTGTTCTGACTTTCTGACATTTATTGCTCCTGTTTTACTTTTCCTCAATCAACCTAATCAGTTCTTCTTTGTCAGGTAGAACAGTCTGATACTTGCTTGCAAAAATCTGGGAATTATCTTCGGGCAGAGTGATTTCTACGAGAGAATCTGATTTTTTCTTGCAGAGCACGATACCGATTGTCTTGTTTTCATGTTCGAGTTTTACAAAACGGTCGTAATAGTGGACATACATCAGCATCTGTCCCAAGTCCTGATGTGTCAGCTCGCCGATTTTCAAATCAACAAGAACAAAGCACTGTAAAATTCGATTGTAAAATACAAGGTCAACAAAAAAATGTTTTTCATCAAAAGTAAGTCGAACTTGCCGCCCGACAAAAGTATAACCCTTGCCAAGCTCCAGCAGGAAAGTTTCAAGCTTGTCTATCAGTTTATTTTCCAATTCGGATTCCGAATATTCTGCTTTTTCCGGCAGTCCGAGAAATTCCAAGACATACGGATCTTTTACAATATCGCTTGCAGACTGAATTATCTGTCCTTGTCTGGATAGTTCTTTTATTGCTTCCTTATCCTTGCTCAATGAAAGCCGCTCATAAAGTGCCGAATCAAACTGCCTTTTTAATTCGCGCAAGCTCCAATTGGAATTCTTTGATTCGATTTCATAAAACTTTCGTTCCTGGGGATTGTCAATTCTCATCAAGAAAAGATAATGAGACCAGCTCAAATTGAATTGGTCAGACACTGTCTGACTAATTGGAAGTTGTTTTGAATAAACAAGAAAAAAATCCCTCATCTGCTTTAAGTTTGTTACAGAAAATCCCTTGCCATACTGTGAAGTAAGTCTATCGGAAAGATTTTTAAGCACTTCCTTGCCGTATTCTGCACGGGGCTTGCCGTTCTGCTCGTCCTCGACGATAATTCGCCCGATTTCAAAATAGGTCTTTACCATTGTTGTGTTTACGGTATTTACAACAAACTTGCGGCTCTGTTCAAGAATGGCAGCAATCTGAGAATAAAGGTTATGTACATTTGTATGGTCAAGTTCCTTCTGCATTTACTTCTCCTCAAACGCATCTTTTAATATGCTTTGCATAAGTTGTTTTGTTAGTTGTTCGCGCTCTGTGATTTGATTTTCTAAATCAGAAACAGATTGTAAATGTTTCTCTACGATTGAAACTATTTCTTCTGGAAGAGGAATCATTGTATTAACAACTGTTTCTTGATTGATTTTTGGCATTGTTTTTTGCGCACCTTTTGCGTTGTTCATAAAATATGAACGATTGAAAGGTGAAATTAAAGCTGTATGAATATATTTTTTGGGTAAAATATCTTGTGTTCTAAATCGCATAAGCAAATCTGGATACATGAATTCATTATCTTTACCAGTATAAATAGCACAGATGCCAACATATTCAATAGAATTGCTTCTTTCAATTAGAAAGTCACCGTTTTTCAACCAGCAATAAGCATCTTTTGGAATTTCTTCATTTATAAATTTATATTCTTTTGGATTGAAAACTCCATATGTAATGGCTCCAAGCTTTAGTGTTTTCGTAGAAGTCTCAAAATCTACAGCTTTCGGAGAGTAACCATTTCTCGGCGGTTCTTTTATTATCTCTCCCAATCTTACCCATTTCCAGCCCTCTGGAATTTCAAATGGTTTTTCTTTATTGTCACACGGATTCGGAAAATCTAACGATTTTCCTTTTTTCTTTTTGTCTTGATTTTGCGTTAGCAAAATCGAATCCGTGTGATATTTTTCTTTCTGAATCTGCTCAAACAATGCTTCTGCATCAAAATTAATGTCGCCTTTTACGACGGGATTTTGTTTTCTCCAAGCAGCGGTGAGTTTTCCTTCTATGGCTTCTTGCAGAATGTTCTGGCGAAGAAGTTTTGCATATTCGGTCTGCTTTTCATATTCGGCAGAAAGTTCTTTTTGCTTTTCATGGAGCGATACAAAAAGATTTGAAAGTTCTCTCTGGCGTTCTATTGGTGGCAGGGGAAATTCTACGGTGGCGATATCTTTCATCGAAAGTGAAACATTTGCAGCACCTTTCATCAGAGGAACGAGAATTGTGTCTTTATAAAATTGAAGATACTGATGGAGATAGCGAGCATCCAGTTCTTGCGTATTGTTTGGAATTACGGCACAAAGAATTGTACCAAGTGCAAACTTTCCGCTTTGATAATGAACATTTTTGAGAGACTTTTTACCGTGACCGCTGGAACTTACAAGTGGAATGCAGACGGCTTCGCAATCAAACTGATATGTGAAGCAGGTCTTTCTTTCTTCGGCAGTAACAACAAGAGGATATTGGCCCGGCTCCGCGCTTGCAATGCCGGTTGTTCCTTTTACGATGCGGCAGAGGTCACCAATTTTTACTCTTTTCCATTCGCTCATTCAACAATCTCCCATGCTCCGGCTTTTCTGCTTCCAATACGGCGGATAAGATTGTTTTCCTGCAGCAATTTTTGATGCGTTTTGATTGTCCTTTCGGACTGTTTTGTGATTCGGCTCAATTCTGCTATTGTTGCATTCGGGTTTTCTATGATTGCTGACAATGTTTTTTGGGCAGTTATTGGGCAGTTATTGGGCAATTTTACTGTTTTTTGGGCAGTTATCGTGCAATTATCGTGCAATTCAGTGTCTTTAGGAAGTTCTTTAGGAACTTTTTGGGCAGTTTTTGGTGAACTTTCTTCATTATTAGGAACACTTTCACCGCTTCCTGCTGGAATCGTACTTTCACTTGTGGTCGGTTCTACAAAATGGAAGGTGGTGCAGACTGCTTCGCCCAACTGTTCGTATTCGGGAGGGTTCAGATTCTGCTCGTTCAATGCCGCGCAGATTTTTTCTATGCCTCGTCCCCAGCTTTCAATTTCACCGGCTCGGAAAAAGGCGTTTGCAATTTCGGGATTATAGGGGCGGCTTCCATGTTTTTGCAGAAACTTTTCTACTGTCCATCCGTCGGGGAGTGTCGCGTCATTCCAGATTACGACTTTGTTTTTATAGATGCGGATTTGAATTGGAATGCATCCGCCGTAATTTTTGTGGATTATGGCATTCAGCAGAGCTTCACGCATGGCGGCTTTTGGAACGCAGAATTCTTCAATGCGCTGGATTCCCTCATAGCGGATAAAAGCCTTCATATACTTAAAGAAAATCACTTCCATCAGTTTGTCAATCTGCTCAAACAGATTACCATGCACTTCGTCCTGAAAAAGAATGTCCGCGTCGTTGTTAAAATATCCGACTTTTACATAAGCGCCGGTTACATACCGCTCCGGGTCTTTGTGAAACAGAAGAATCGCCCCGCGCTTTAGTTCGCCATTTTCTACAAGCCTAAGTTTTTCAAGAAGCTCCGTGTCGCTCAAATTTATGTCAGCTTCATCAAGGCGGCCAGCCTTTCTTGCTTTCTTTCTGAACAGTTCAAAAGCCTCATGGTCAAGGTCTTCAATTTTGGCGCGCGGTTCTGTAATTGAGTCCCAGGTAAGCCCCATCTTTTTGAGAAGAAAAGTTGTAAGCGCGTTGCCTTTGAGTTCCTGTTTGGTACTTCCGCTTCTATAGTGAAATTCGCCCTTGTAGTTTACTGGATTTTTATAAGGCTCGACTTTTATTTGCAGATAGTTTTTTCCATAAGATTCCAAAAGATTAACATCAACCATAATGCCTAATGCATCACGGACTTTATTCGGAATATCTTCAAGCAATTTTTTTGCGTTATCAACGCCTACGACTTCGGCATTGTCATTAACTCCAATATATAAAGTTCCGCCCTGCGCATTTGCAAAGCCGCAGATCCATTTCAGATATTCATCACGCCAGCTTTCTTTAAACTCTATATTTTGAGCTTCATCATATTTTATTTTCATTTGAATTCACCTTTCAGTTTATCGATAAGCCACTGAGTCATTTTTTACGCTGCCCTGTAAATTTCCGCTTCAAGTTCTTTGACTGCTGCAAGATAGTTGGATTTGCCGCCGAAGATATTCACGATTTCCTGCGGAGTTCCGAAATTTTTGAGCGGTTCGACTGTCAGAATCTTCATGTCTTCGATGTTTTCTATGCCGTTTTCCGCATATTTTTCAAGCAAAGCGGCAAGAACGGCGCGGGCTTTGTCTCCGTATTTTGTCCAATAGTTGCGCTTTTTGACGTTCTCGGCGCGTTCTTTTCTGGTAAGTGCCGGTGCATCCCACGCGATGTGGCAGATGAGGTCGAAAATGTCGAGATCCGATTTGGTTTCTTCCTGTAGTTCTTCAAGTTCCAGGCCCTGCGCTTCGAGTTCTTTGAGGATCGCCAGCTTTTTGTCGGCATCGTTCCAGCTTTGCAGAAAGTTGTCCAGTGTGCGGTATGACTTGACTAATCCCTGGCGCGTGTATTCCTTGAGGCTTGTGGTGATAAGACGTCCGCTTGCGTCCAAAAACTGCCTGCGTTCGCTTAAAATCCGCACATCGACACCTGCGACGCGGACTTTTTCGTGCATGTCGGTTTCGACAGGCTCAACCGCCGATGGTTCTGCAACAAAAGATGTGCCGGAATTTTCTGTGTCCGGGTATTCGTATTCAGGAACTTCTTCATCTGCGCCGTCAATCATGTTTTCCGAAAGCTTGTCGTTCTGCGTCGCTTCTTTGATTTTTACAGGAGCACCGTCAAAATCTTTGTCGGCGAACTTGTCTGTCGCATTGCGGAAATCGATTATCGTAAAATATCTTTTCCCGAAATCTTCCTTTATTCTGGTTCCGCGCCCGATTATCTGCTTGAATTCGGTCATGCTTCCGATGTTTGAATCAAGCACGATCAGTTTGCAGGTCTTCGTGTCAGTGCCGGTAGTCATAAGTTTCGACGTAGTCGCAATTACAGGGTAGGGGCTTTCTGGATTTGTAAAGTTGTAAAGATAGCCTGCTGCCAACGGCTCATCACCGGTAATGCGCACAATGTATTTGTCGGTTTTTGCCGTGATTTCACGCGGAGCATAGCGCAAAAGTGCCTGACGCATACGCTCTGCATGTTCAATGTCAACGCAGAAAACAATCGTTTTTGCCATCGGATCGGAATTGATAAGAAATTCCATAATTTTCCGCGCCACCAAATCGGTGCGTTCGTCAATCACGATCGTCCGGTCGAAATCCTTCGTGTTGTAAAGACGGTCTTCGACAAGTTCACCGTTTATATCGGTTTTGCCGTGCTCAGGGCGGTAACCTTCAAGATCGGTGTTCATCCCGACACGAAGAACCTTATAAGGAGCCAGAAATCCGTCATCGATCCCCTGTTTTAGCGAGTAAACATAGATCGGATCGCCGAAATATTCGATATTTGAAAGAGTTTTAGTCTCTCTCGGAGTAGCCGTCATACCTATCTGCGTTGCACCGGTAAAATATGTCAGAATCTTGTGCCATGCCTTGTCTTCATCAACCGAGCCGCGATGACACTCGTCAACAATTATCAAATCGAAAAAGTTCGGACTGAACTGCAAATAAGCATCGGTTTCACCGTCGTAATTCGTAAGCCCCTGATAAAGCGCGAGGTAGATTTCGTAGGCCTTGTCGATTTTTTTGTTTTCTATAATCGTGAGCTTGTCCTTGAAATGTTTGAAGTCACCTGTTTTGGTCTGCGAGATCAGGTTCTTGCGGTCAGCAAGATAAAGAATACGCTTTTTCACACCACTTTTCCACAGACGGTAGATAATTTGGAAAGCAATATATGTTTTGCCGGTTCCGGTCGCCATGACAAGAAGAATCCGCTTCTGTCCGCGGGAAATGGCTTCAACCGTGCGGTTTATTGCAATACGCTGATAGTAGCGCGGAGGGTAGCAGTCCGATCCGAAGAAATATCCTGAAAGCGCGGTCTTTTCACTCGCTCCGTCGGAAAGCCCGTTGTAGCGTTTGTAATATTCCCACAAAGTTTCAGGTCCCGGAAAAAGATTCAAATCAATCTTTTCAGTAACAACATCGTTGCAGTTTTTTCGATATTGAATGACAAAACCGCTTCCATTAGAGCTTATTGCCACAGGAATATCCAGAGTTTCCGCATAATCCAAAGCCTGCTGCATTCCTGCACCGACCGAATGATCTGCGTCTTTTGCCTCGATCACCGCTACCGGAAGATTCGGCTTGTAATAAAGAATGATATCAGCGCGTTTCTTCTCTCCGCGTGTGGTCTTTTTCCCTTTTACAAAAATACGCCCCGCCGTAAAAGTGACTTCTTCGCGTATCTGCTGCTGGCTCCAACCGCTTTGCGATATAGCCGGAATAATGAATTTCGTGATAATGTCTCGTTCAGACATTTCTTTTTGAGGTGTAGTGCTCATGCCCAATCCATAAAAAACAAAACGCCCGATATTATAACGATTTTTTAAGTGATTGGAATGTTTTCGGCGGGATTTATTTGTAGATTCTGTTTGTTGTTGATTTGAGCATCAGCCGATTTTTAAAACACCGCCGAAACCAGCACGAAAAGCCAGTGTGCGGAAATACCGGCGCAGAGACCGCCGATAGTGTGGCTGAATATAGCCTTGCCGATGAGTTCCTTGCAGTCGAGACTGTCCATCATCGAGGTGTGAGTGCTCAAATATCCGCTCCAGCACATGCACATTGCAGTGAAAACCGCGATGTCGCAGGGTCCTACGAGTTTTGCCTGGACAAGACGCTCCGCCAGACTGAGTGAAGCTCCTGCCGCTCCGAGCGCAGTTACGGGAATGCCGACAGCTTCGGGGGAGGAAAAGCCGAAAAGGGGCTCCAGAATGAAATTTACTTTTGCCGCGAGTACCGGAAGGAGCCTTATCCCTTCGTAGGCTGCTCCGGTGTAAACCCCGCTTTCCGAGGGGCCGTTGATGAGCATCATGACTAGCGTGCAGATGACGAGGACGCCGGGAACTATCGCAAGTCCCATTTCAACGCCGCCGTGACCGCCTTCAAGAATCGCGTCAATAATTCGTCTGCCGAGTCCTCCCGCTCTGACGGGACGCATGTGCAGAGGCGGGATCTCCATTGTCTGGGAGTCAGGCACCATTTTTGCGGTCGTTCCGAAGATCTTTTTCGTGAAGTATAGCATAAGGCGCGTGCTGATGAGGCTGCCGATGACAGCTCCGACGATACCGATGATGACTGCCATTCCGAGAGGCTGCCCCATTGCCGGAGAAAGACTGTACATGTAGGAACAGACGATGAGTCCCATTCCGAAAGCTGTTCCAAGGTTGGTGAGAGCCGGGAACTGATATTTTCTGAAGAAGCGGCGGAAGTTGTTGTCTTCGGCGAGTGCAAGGATCGCCGGATTATCCGAAAGGAAAGTCGTGACGATACCGAGCGATGCTGCTCCAGGCATACCAAAAAGCGGTTTCATGAGCGGCTGGAGAAGCCTGTTCGCAAGCGAAACGAAACCGAATTCCGAAAGCAGAGCCGAGACCGATCCCATGATCACGCAGACCGCAGTCAGATACAAAACCGTGTCGATGAGCAGGCGGTAAGCGGTATTCATCATCGTGTTGAGCGTGTTTTCAAGCCCCATCTGAGTCGCAAAAAGGGCAAAAAAAGCGAAAAAAACGACCGGAAAAATAAAAGTTTCGAGCCCGAGTTCTTTTTTGTAGTAAATCTTCGAGCCGGGAATTCTCTGCATAGCGTGTTCAACCTCCGATACAAGCAAGCCGATAACAAAAAACAGCATTCAGCCAAAGAGCTTTTTGCGCCGCCCTTCTATAGAGTTGCATATAAAAGTCAACCAAAATTTACTTTTTTTGAAAAATCGAAGAGCTACCAGACCATTCCTTCAAAAGTTTCGGGAAATTTATAAGTCAGCATCTCTTCGGGAGTTCTGAAAAGTTTGTAGAGGAAAAGTCCGCTTCCGGGAAGTGTGTGCGGCACAAGATTGCGGTTTTTCGCTTCGATGAGACCGGGGATCTCAAAAGGTTCGATCCTGCCGCGCCCTACTCCGACCAAGGTTCCCGCCATGATCCTTATCTGGTGCTTCAAAAAGCCGTCGCCTGAAAAATCGAGTGCCAGGTAGCCCTCAAATTCTGTGATTTTTGCCTGATGGATCGTGCGGACTGTCGTTTTGACGTCGCTTCCGGCTGACATGAACGATGCAAAATCGTGGATACCGACAAAGTGTTTTATCGCTTCTTTCATTTTCGGGACATCGAGCGCATATCCGCTGTGCCACGAATAGTCTGCGGCAAAAGGAGAAGCTGCCGGTTTAGTGCAGATCATGTAGCGGTAGTGCTTTCCGGCGACGAACTCGCGGCCGTCGTGCATTCCTTCGACTGTTTCGACTTTGGTAACGCGGATATCATTCGGCAGAAAGGAATTGAGCCCTTTCCGGAAATTTTCAGGCGGAATGTTCCTGAGTTCAGGCACTGTCGCGATAAATTCAAGAGCGTGAACTCCTGCGTCAGTTCTGCTGCAGCCCGAAGGAAACGGCGTCTCGGCACGGAAAATCTCAGAAACGACATCTTTCAGAACTCTCTGGATCGTCACCGCATTTTCCTGCGACTGCCAGCCGTGATAATTTTTACCGCAAAAAGACAAAGTGAGAACGTACATTTTTCCTCTGCAAAAACCAAAAACGGGCGATTATACTCGCAAATTCTGAAATTGGAATCGAAGCGCAAAAAAATCTTTACACTTTTCTGCATTGGTGAAAAATAGAGCGTTATTTGCTGATTTTGTTGAGAAAAGGGGGATTGATGAAAAAAAATGCGGTTTTGGGGATTTTGATCTCGGTTTTTCTTCTTTTTTCGTGCCAGGACGGCGACGTATTGGAAAATCCGAAAGAAAACAGCATAAAACCAGCAGAAGTTGCGACAATCAGTCCGGCTAAACCTGCAAAAACTGAAGAAAAGGAGGAATTAACAATGCAGTCAGTCTATGAATTCATCAAAGAGTGCAAAACTTATTATTTAGCAACAGTCGAAGCAGACGGTCAGCCGAGAGTACGCCCGTTCGGAACGATCGACATTTTCAACGGAAAACTCTACATTCAGACCGGCAGGAAGAAAAACGTCTCGAAGCAGCTTGCAGCCAATCCAAAAGCGGAACTCTGCTGTTTTGACGGCAAAAAATGGCTCAGACTTTCGGGCGAACTCGTAAACGACGACAGCGTCGAAGCGAAAAAGCACATGCTTGACAACTACCCGAGTCTCCGCGGAATGTACAACGAAAACGACGGCAATACTCAGGTTTTATACTTCAAAAATGCAACTGCGGTTTTCACAAGTTTCGGCGGCGGAGAACCGAAAACGGTCAAATTTTAAGCCTGTAAATCGTAAAGTCACCGTTATCACTGATTTTTTCAAGATTTCCCATATATTCCTGCGGCATTTCGATGCCGTTCCTGAATGCGCAGTAAACTCCCGACTGTTTCGAATCGACAGCTTTTTTCAGCATTTTTTTCACATCTTCCGGCTTCGAAGCGAACGAGATCGGCGCGTTTTTGTGGAAATAGGCGTATCCGCCGCTCCAGATCTGAGGGATCCCGAAAAGATAAGCCCGTTTCAGATCCCTGATCCTACCAAGCTCTGCCTCGGTCTCAAGAACTCCGCCGAATCTTTTTTCCACACCCCTGTCATTCCCGTAGAAATTATCGACCGATGTTGCCGAATGGTTCCAGAGCCGCGCGTATTTTATGTGCGGAAAAGCATCAAGCGAAAAAAGCAGGCAGACTGCAAGAAAAAGAGCCGCATTTTTTCTGTTTTTTCCGTATTTTCGAACCAAATCGGCGAAAAATCCGGCTGAAAGCGCCAGAACTGCGAAGTGGCACGCAAAAACGAAGCGCGGTTCCTTGTGTCCGATCACAGAATGAACGATAAAAAAGAAGAGAAACGGAAAGAAAAAGAGAAAGATGTTTTTATTCCTTTTGAAACTGCAGAGCGGAAATATCATCATCAAAACCGCAGAAACAAGCGTGACAGGGTGGAATGTCGCAGCAAAGTCGGCCAGATAATAGTGCCACGGCAGGACACCGTGCTTGTCTGCAACTCCTCGCAGGATGTTGTAGTCAAGATAAGTGATAAGCGACTTGAAGAAACCTCCCCACGTGAAAATATCGATGATCCCCTGCAGAAGCATCATTCCTAAAAATCCGAAACCGAAAATCAGAGAGAACTGAAACCGTTTTTTTGCCGTCAGAAAAAGCGCGATTGCGATCCCGAAAGAAAAGGCGGCAGTCTGGAAACGGATCATAAAGGCGATCCCGGCAGTCACAAAGGCGAAAACAAGGTATCTGATCCGCTCGTTTTCGATGTAGTTCGAAGCAAAATAAACGGCAAAAACCATGAAAGGCAGAGAAGCCGCTTCCGAGAGCGTTCTTGCGGAAATGTAGGAAAGAAGATAACTTGCCGCCAGCGGAAGCGTGAAAATGAAAGACTCTTTTTTCTCAATACCGTGCTTCCTGAAAAGAAGGTAGACGACCGACACAGCTAAGCTACTGAATATACTCAAGAAAATCTTTATTCCGATATTTATTGAAAGCGGATCTTCGACACCAAATAAATCCAAAATTTTGTATACTCCGGCGATGATCCCGGGAAGGAACCAGCTCCTCGCGCCGACTTTGAATTCCCAGTATGTTATCCCGCGCCCGAAAACAAGTTTGTGAGCCGGCTCAAGCGTCTGAAATATCTCGTCGGGGTATATCTGGGCAATGCTCGTGTGTGCGGCGTAAATGCGTACAAAAAGCGAAAGCGCAAAAATTATGAAAAACGGCAATATCTCTGAATCATTGATGATTTTTTTATTTTCGTTCATTGTTTTCTCAACTTTTCACGTGAAACATTCTCAAAAAAACGAACAATTATAGCGACTTTTGCGGAAATTTCGACAAATCCGCACGTATTTCTGCAATTTTTTCAAGAATCATCAGAATATCCTGCGGTTTTGAAAAACTCTCCCCTTTTTTCGGCTGATACGGCGCATCAGTTTCAGTCAGGATCCGCTCTTCCGGCAGAGTTTTTACCGAATCAATCGCTTTTTTATGTCCGTTGAGGAGAGCGTTTCCGAAACTGAAAAATGCGTTGACTCCGTGGTTCAGAATGCTTTCAGCCTCTGCCGCAGTGCCAGAATAGGAGTGAAAAATCACTTTTTTTATTCTTTTAAGTATTTGGATCTGCTCAAAAATTTCAGGAATTGCCTTGCGGATGTGAAGAGTCACCGGAAGTTTTGCGTCTCTGGCGATTTCAAGCTGTATGGCAAAAAGTTTTTTCTGCAGCTCAAAATTTTCTGCAAACTCAACACTGAAACGGTCAAGCCCGATCTCGCCTACTGCCGCGATCCGCTTTTCCGAAATCAGTTTTTCAAGTGTTGCCAGCTCTTTTTCATTTGGAGCCTGCGGGTGGATCCCGAAAGTTATTTTCAACTTTTTTTCAGTTTCAGGATTTTCTGCAATGAAATTTTCTACAAATTCGACTTCCTCCAAAGTGTGGCACGAACAAAAACCTGAAAAGTCGTTTTCTTTAATAAAATCAGCTGATTCAGGAGAAACTTCAAGAAGCTGCTTTAAGTGGAAGTGAGCGTCCGAAATCATTGGAGCGTGATCGTCAGCGGGTTGTACTGATTTGCAATAAACGCCTTAAAATCGAGGCTGTGCGCCGCTCTGAAATTCACAATGAGCTCTTTCAGCATCTGCGGAGAGTTGTTTTCTTCGCTCAAGTGGCTGAATATCACGGTTTTCGGATGGTTTGCCCCCATTCTTTCAAGCGCATCAAGACTCTGATCGTTCGAAAGATGACCGAACTGACCGCGGATCCGCTCCTTCAGAACAGGCGGATAATGCGTATTCTGATAAAGCATCGCCGGGTCGTGGTTTGCCTCAAGAATTATGCGCGTTCCCTGATTTATATAGCTCATCATCCGGTTCGTCACTTTTCCGGTATCGGTCGCAAAACAGACAGTCTCGCCGCAAGGAGCCGAAATGAGGTACCCGACCGGATCGGCCGCATCGTGCATTATCTCGAACGGAGTAAATTCAAAAGCTCCGAGCTTGATTTTCCTGTCTTTTTCAACTATCCGGCAGTGAATGGGGTGTTTAGAACTTTCGTTAAGGATTTCGAGTGTTTTTGCCGTTGAAAAAACCGGAGCATCAAGTTTGTATGCCGTGTATGCGACACCTTTTATGTGGTCTTCGTGCTCGTGAGTGAGCAGGATCCCTTTTATCCGCGAAATATCGATCCCAAGCATGTCGGCACGCCTTGAAAATTCCCTGAAACTTAAGCCCTGATCAACGAGAAGCATTGAATTTTCGTATTCGATTATATAGGCGTTTGCCTTGGAGCCGCTGGCGAGAATATGTATCGCACTCAATCCTCAATCCCCAGAAACTCTTTGATATCGTCAACAAAATCAGGCATTTCACGTTCAAGCAGGAACGTATTGAAAAGAGCTTTCATAATGAGATCGAGCTTCGTCATGGCGATCAGACGCACCGAAATCATCTCGTCCTCGTTCTTTTCACCCGTGATCGGAAGTTTTACTGCACTGATTTTAAAAGGCATCGCCTTCACCTGAAAAGTCCATTCAAGTTCTTTGGACGCGATCCTTATTTTCGCCGCTTCGGGAAGTCTCCCCTTCTTTATCGATTCGCGGACTGAAGGAAGCGAAGTGATCTCCTGAGACTTTATCGTTTCTCCGTAACCGTCGCCGGTGACCGAAGCCAGAGAAATTGAATCTTCAATAAAAACGGATATTTCTCCAAGCCCCAGATTGTTTAGCGACATTGTTTCGTCGGTCGCGCTCTTCCAGAAAAGCCAGAGCAGAAATTCCGAACCCAAATATCCTATACCGCTTTCTTTTGTCATTTTTCACCCCAGATTTTCGTAAAAACAGGTTCCATTTTGTCAGCGCCGCCGAGCTCTTTTACCGAATCGAAAAGGTTCACCTGATTGATCGTAATTTCGAAACTTTTCTCAAAAACATCGGTGAATTTGGCAATCACCGCACCCGACTGTGAAAAGAGGTAGATCAAGCCGGAATCCATATCCCATGCGACTTCAGTGATCGTCGTTTTCGGGTAGGAATTTGTCTTCATGCGCCTGATGACCTGCTCGCGTATCTCCTTTTTCTGCTGCGCCGCGATATATTCGAGGTTGTTTTCACGCTTGAAAACGAACTCCGCCTCTTCGATATAAGGTCTGAGCTGTGCCGCCGTGAAAGAATATTTGTCCTCGCGGAGAGCGAAAACGAAAAAACTGTCGTGCAGAAGCGACGAAAAATTCTCGTTGTCAAAACAGAGCACCGCATCGACCCAGCCGACTGACTCGTCTCTGAGATCGGTCGGATCAAGCCTCTGGAACGCACTTCCGGCAAGCGCCTCGCGCGCTTTTTCAATGCTATCGGGAGTTTTTTCCGGCTTGAACACCGTGAAAGAAACATTTCCCTTCAACAATCTTGTCATCTTAAACCTCAATATTTAACATAAATTTTTCAAGAACTAAGCCTTTCTGAAAGGATCGGGAGGAAGCGGCGGCGGCGGATCGGGATTTCCGGGAGGCGAAGGCGGCGGATCATAGTCTCCGGCAATGAGCGAAGTCTGCTGCGAAGCGCGCAAACCTTCAAAATCACTGACCGAAAAAATCATTAAAAGCGCCGCTGAAACGACAATCGGAACAAATTTCATTATTACCCCGTCACTCAAAACGAAGCTATTTTAAAGGGTTCGCGGGCAAAGTCAACCTTTTATTTGAGGATTATTGACATCTGTGGTGAGTTGTGGGATTTTACACCGTTTTGAGACTCGGGGAAGTCAGTTATGGGTGCAGAAAAAGAAAATTGGACAACGATAATCACTCCTAAAAACAGTTTTTTCCGCCTCAACTTGAAAGAACTTTGGCAATATCGGGATTTGATCACATCCTTTGTAAAAAGGGATTTTACCGCGACATACAAACAGACGATTCTGGGACCGTTGTGGTTTTTCATCCAGCCGATTTTTACGACGCTCATGTTTCTCATCGTTTTCGGAAACATTGCAAAAATCCCGACTGACGGCGTTCCCCAGATCCTTTTCTACATGAACGGTATAATTCTTTGGAACTATTTCTCAAAATGCCTCGTTTCAACATCGAATACTTTTGTCGCAAATTCAGCCATTTTTAAAAAAGTCTACTTTTCAAGGCTGACAATGCCGATTTCAAATGTAATTTCAGCTTTGGTTCAGTTCGTCATCCAATTTATTCTTTTTACAATAATTTTAATTACTTACAAATTAAATGGCGCAGATTTCCAATTGAGTGCCGCTGTTTTTGCAGTCCCGCTTTTTGTGCTTCAGATGGCTGTTCTGGGGCTCGGACTCGGACTGATCATAACATCTTTGACTACAAAATACCGCGATTTAACTCATCTTGTCGGATTTGCAGTTCAGCTTTGGATGTATGCGACCCCGATAGTCTATCCTCTTTCGATGGTTCCTGAAAAATGGCGGGATCTTTATGTGCTGAATCCCGTTGTTCCGATTCTTGAAAGCTTCAAACACGCCTTTTTCTCGACTGGAATGCCGTCACTTGCCGAATACGGAATCAGTGTGGTTACAACAATTTTCCTCCTTCTTGCCGGAATTTTTATCTTCAATAAAGTTGAAAAAAATTTTGTGGATACAGTCTGAATACCCGCCGCAGCAACATGATTGCTAAGCAATATTTGTTGACAAAATTTGTCATCCGGCGAATTCAAGCTGCGATTTTTTATCGAACACCTAAAACGGCAATTTTTTTTATTGTCCGTCCACATCGCCCGAAACGAGATTTCACCTTCATGCCGGGACGACAATTTTTGTCTCATAAGGAGTTTAAGGAATCTAGGTGCTAGGATTCTTATACTCCATACCAGACACTGAAAAACAAGGTTTTCAGATACAAAAAAACCCCGCCGAAGCGGGGTCTGAAAAATCATGCAACGTTCGGCTTATTTGTGAGCGAAAGCCATAGCTTCGTCCATAGCTGCATTTTTCCAATCCTCAGGAACAGCACTTGCCTGAATCGGTTTTGCTGTTGCCAAGCATGCTGTAAGGGCGGTGCCGCCACAAGTTTCCGACTGAGCAAAATTATCACCCAATGTCTGACCGTTCTGATAAGCGAAGAATGTTCCGCATGCCCAAGCAGCTGCAGTGTCATTACTAGTGCCAGTGCAGGTGCCTGAAGGTTCAGAGGATGAGAATTGTCCTACATTTGTTTTGAAACCAATCGATTTGAATGTGGAAGCATACTTATTGGTTTTGGAACCGCCGTTCGGATCTTCCTTCCAAATAAGCTGCATTTTTACGATTTCGTTGAGGTTCTGCTGAACTTCAGCCGTTCTCGATTTTTTGGTGTAGTCGCTGTACATAGGAATAGCAACTGCTGCAAGAATACCGATGATCGCGATAACAATCATGAGCTCGATAAGTGTGAATCCTTTTTTCATCTTTCTCTCCTTTTGATGAAATTAATAAAATAACGTCGTCTGACTATCAAACAACAATTTGCAAAAAATGTTGTGGGAAGATCAGGAA